>CAYVBZ010000020.1:0-32871 GCA_964449835.1 uncultured Coxiellaceae bacterium
ACACAAACGCCAAGGGGCTGGAGCACGGCATAGCAGTCCACTACAGTTGCAGCGGACTCAAAAAATTCCCCTTTTAAGTGGCTTGGAATGCCGCAGACATAGTCCACGACATCGATGCCCCGCCGAATGGAACTTTGGGCCTCTGCCAGGGTTTTACCCTGTTCCAGGGTAATGGCCCCCGCCAACTCATCCAGGTTCTTCTCTAAAAGGGCTTTATATTGAAAAAAGAGTTTAGCGCGTTGCGCCGGCGTTGTGCTGGACCAAGAGGGAAAGGCTTGACTTGCTGCGGTAATCGCTTGATTAATGACATCTTTATTGGCCCGCCCGACCTGGCCCAGTTTTTCACCGGTGGCAGGATTATAAAGATCAAGGGTTTGGCCTTCCTGGGGGGTGAGCAGTTTTCCATTGATGTAGTGTGGAACAAGATAACGCATAGTCCTTGTCCTTCTAAAATAAGTCCTTCTTAGTCCATTATACCGTATAGTTATTCCTGACCAATTCCTTTATAATTTTCGCTCCTCATTGCTGTCGAATAGGGTGTTTATGAATTGGTTTACAAGACTACTTCCTTCAAGAATCCGAACAGATACTGTCGCCAAAAAGGGAATTCCTGAGGGTCTTTGGTCAAAATGTGAAAGCTGTAGCGCGGTCATTTATCATTCTGAGCTTGAACGAAACTTAAACGTTTGCCCTAAATGTAACCACCATATGCGTGTTTCGGCAAGGAAACGGTTGCAGTATTTTCTCGATGCCGGCAACCTCGTTGAAATTGGCGCTGAGGTAGGCCCTGTTGACCGTCTGAAATTCCGTGACCTCAAGAAGTATAAAGATCGTTTATATGATGCTCAAAAAGCTTCCGGCGAGAAAGAAGCTTTAATTGTTCTAAAAGGGCAATTACAGGGAATGCCGGTTGTCGCTTGTGCCTTTGAATATCAATTTATTGGCGGCTCCATGGGAGCTGCCGTGGGAGAACGTTTTGTCAGGGCTGCCAATACGGCGGCAGAGCTAAAAATTCCCCTGATATGCTTTTCCGCAAGCGGCGGGGCGCGGATGCAGGAAGCCCTGATTTCCTTGATGCAAATGGCTAAAGTAAGTGCCGCTTTGGCCCGTTTATCTGAATTAGGGGTGCCATATATCTCTGTTTTAACCGACCCGACGATGGGTGGGGTATCGGCTAGTTTGGCCATGTTGGGGGATATAATTGTAGCAGAACCAAAGGCTTTGATCGGTTTTGCCGGTCCCCGGGTTATTGAACAAACGGTCCGGGAAGTCCTTCCAGAGGGGTTCCAGCGCAGTGAGTTTTTGCTTAAATTTGGAGCAATTGATATAATATCGGACAGACGGGAGCTGCGTGATTGTTTGGCGCGCATTCTTGCTAAGTTAACTAATCAGCCTGCGAGAGCAGTAAGTTAAGAAGGCAACGAGGAGGGCCTCTGCTTATGTTAAACCGTATTGTGGGTATTTTGGTGCTGCTTGCGGCAGGCATTCTTATTTATCCTTTTATTTTTAATCCGCATGAACACTTGGTGGGCCAAAAAAACGAGATTAAAGCACCGCCTTTTCCGGGCATTCAATCGCAAAACGTTACGATTAAAGCTTTGGACCAAAAAACAGAAGAGGCGGCGGTAACCGCGGTCAAGACAATCAAAGTAAAAGATAAAAAAATAGTTAAAATTCCTTTGAAGGCGGTGGCTTGGGTCATTCAAGTCGGGACGCCCCAAGAGAAGGTCAAAGCTTTGCGCTTAGTGAATCAGCTGAGGGCCAAGGGATATAATGCTTTTATTCATCAAACCAAAGCCGCTTTTGGCGAAACCTTGCAGGTTTATATTGGTCCGGAAACTAAAAAAGATTCTGCTGCTTCGCTTGCGAGTAAATTAGCCAAAGAAACTAAACTGTCTAGCGTGGTGAAGACCTATAAATTACTGCGTGCTTAAAGGGTTAGGGTTGGGAGGCCTTTTAGCGTAACTCCAGAAACTCTTGCCGACCATCCCCATGATAAAGCAAAGCACTTCCATGCTCATGCCAAGGTGCCAGCACAATACGGTTTGCGTTTTGGCCGGACAATTCAAATTGATGGACTGCCGGGCGATGGGTGTGGCCGTGGATTAAACGGTAGGCTTCATGCTTGCGCATAACGCGTTCCACTTCGCATGGGGTGACGTCCATAATTTCAGGTGTTGCAGTTTGTGTATGGTCCGTGCTCATCTTTCTTGCTTGTTGCGCTATTGCTTTTCGTTTTGAAAGCGACTTTAGCAAAAATAATTTCTGAACAAAAAAGTTCCGCGTTTTTTTGCGAAAACGCAGGTATTTTTCGTCAAGCGTGCAGAGGGTGTCTCCGTGCATTAACAGGGTCGTTTGACCACCCATTTCAATGCAATGTTCATCCGGTAGAATTTGGCAGCCGGTTTCACGTTGGAAACGTTTGCCGATGAGAAAATCACGGTTGCCGCGCATGAAATAAATTGCTGTGCCGCTTTTCACGGTCTCTCTTAAAGCTTGAATAACGGCTTGGTTGAAAGCATTCCGATCATCATCCCCAATCCACACTTCAAATAAATCGCCCAAGATATATAAAGCTTTTGCGCGGCGCACTTCTTTCTGGAGAAAGCGGAAAAAAATGTCGGCGATTTCCGGCCGGGCTTCTTCTAGGTGTAAATCAGCGATAAAATAAGCGGTCATTGTTTTTATCTTATTGAAATTTAATGGGTTTTAATGGGGGACTCCAAAATGCTTTATACTGAAAGAAAGAGTTCAGCTGTGAGGTAGGTATACCATGAAAATCTTGACAAAAGCAACACCGCTTGCTTTATGGTATGAGGCCGTGCAGGAAGCACAAATGGATTGTCATATCGCTTTAAAGTCTGAAGTGGAATCTTATCTCGTTTTTATGTTGATGCGTCATATTGATAAACCGGCCTTGGCACAAGAAATAATGGCCACCAAGTTCTTGGATGGTTTCAACAGCCCGCTTCGTCAGCGCGGCGTCATTCTACAAGATGTTGGAGATCAATGTCTCTTAATCACGGGGCTTTTCCCGAGAGTGGCGGAAAAAAGAAGCCTCAAGGTCAAATACTACATTGAACTGGGCCAAATTTGCTACGAAGTTATTTCACGGAAAAATAATGATATTTTTAGTCTATTATCAAAGCAATTTATGCTTCTAAGCGGTGTCTTACAATCTTTCCGGCCAGAATATTCTGCGGTCCACGTAGAGCCTCATAAATAATAGTAACGTTCTCGCCTTCGCCCTGTTAGAATTCAACAACGCTAAGGCGAGAGGACGTGAGATGCGCATCATTTTATTAGGATCACCGGGAGCAGGAAAGGGCACGCAGAGTAAATTATTATCTGTCCATTTTCATCTTCCGCAAATCGCCACGGGCGATATGTTGCGCGCCGCAATTCACGCGGGGACCCCTTTAGGGTTGAAGGTCAAAGAGATCATGGATGCGGGCCGCTTAGTTCCAGATGAGCTGATTATTCAATTGGTCAAAGACCGGATTCAGCAAGAGGATTGCAGACAAGGTTTTTTGCTGGATGGTTTTCCGAGGACCGTTGCTCAAGCCGAAGCACTGCGACGAGACCATATTCAGATTGATTATGTCATAGAAATCGCGGTTGATCAGGAAGAAGTTATCCGCAGATTGAGCGGACGCTGGACACACCCGGCTTCTGGACGGGCCTATCACACTGTTTATAACCCCCCCGCGCAGACTGGACTCGATGATCTAACGGGCGAGCCTTTAATTCAAAGGCCTGATGATCAGGAAGAGACAGTGCGTCAACGCCTTGAGGTTTATCACCGACAAACAGAGCCTTTAATCGCTTATTACCAAGCCTACTCTCAAGAATCAGGCCGAGAAAGGGCCCCACGTTATCTCCGTATTGATGGTAGCCAGTCTGTGGGAGAGGTGCAGCAGCAAATTTTAACCGCCCTAGGGCCTGCTTAAGGCGATTTCAAAATGCAATTAAGATCCATACCAGAGACTCAGGTCAGACTACGGTTTCAATCGGCATGAGAGTTTTAAAGCCGCATTCACCGACAAACAGTCCCGATAATCTTTTGCTGTGAGACCGTGAATGGCGCACCAATAATAAGGCAGCCATTTATTGTCTTTGGTAATGGGTTGAGTGTTGCGATTCACGGCATAATAGGTCTTATAGTGCTTCGCCAATTCGCCGGTCGGCCCTAATTGAAGCATGCCCTTGATCATTTCACCGCCATGATTTAATTGATAGGCCACGTCAAAATCATATTCTTTTTGCCATTGCTGGTTGTCATTTAAAGGAAGGTAATAGGTCGAGAAGTTCACTAAACGGATGACCGGTAGGGAATAAGTATAAATTTTAAAAGCAGGATTGTTTCCGAAAATGGGAGTGATCGACGGTATCCCATTAAAAGGGAGCGCATGATGGTCCGCTGTGCTGAGGATTTGAAAAGCATCGGCATGGATGTGTCCCTGGAAAACCCCGAGAACGACAGAGGACGCTCGCTTAACTTCATCCAAGAACCTTTGGCTATAAACGGGTTTCCAGAATTCGACGATGCTGAAAGGGATGAAAAGAGTGGTGTAGACATCAACGCCGGTTGGAATATGCATTGCAATTAAGACTTGTTGTTTTTTTTGTTGTGCTTGGGTAAGTTCTTTATGCAACCAAGCTAACTGTTCGCTCGCAGCTTGCTGAAGTCGTGGTCCTTTGGCCTTATTTGAAAAAAGGACTGAATTTAAAAAGAGAAGACGCAGCCCTGGTTGCTGAGGAGCATTCACGGCATAGTAGCCGCCGCGTGGAAAATCTTGCTGAAATTGATGGCGATTATTTTTATCCTTAATCAAGGAGGCTTGGTTCAAGCTGAGGTCTTTAAAAAAATCGCCATGAGGTTCCACTGAATAGTCATTTCCATAAGTATCGTTATTGCCGACAACGATATAGACATCCGTTTCAGGAAAAGCTTGATTGAAAAGAGTCGTAAGAAAAGCCATTGTTTTCTTGATGAAGTTGACGTAGCCCGCTTGTGTTGGATCATTTGTGTATTGTCTATATTTTTTATCGTAGTTATGCGCCATGAAATCACCCAGCACTAACACAAATTGCGCTTTTGTAGTCTGCGCTTTTTTGTGGGCGGCGGCCAGGGCTGATTTCAGCAAGGCGTAGTTACTGTCTTTCCCATAAGTTGACTCAGAATTGTCATTTCGACTCAAGATGCCGCTCCATTGGCTTTCCGGCGCCGCCTGTAATTTTTGAATCAGGGGACAGGGCTGCTTTTTGCAAGATAGGAAGGGATCAAAATGAAGATCAGCAAAACTGAAGAAGGACTGGCTTTGCTTTACGGGGAGGGCGTCTGCAAAGCTTGATGTCAGCGTAAAAAGCAGACAGAAAAACAAGAGAAATTGATTTAACATTCTTAAAGCTTCTTATTTGAATCTAAAGAGAACTAGATTATAGCTGATCTGGTAAGAATAGACAGGGTGGTCTAGCTTTTGAGGCTAAGCCACCCTGAGCTTGGGGTCTGACTATTTGTCTGATTTGCCCTGATGACCGCCGCCTTGATGGCCACCTTGGTAGCCGCCAAAACCGCCTTGGCCACCTTGGCTTCCACGGTCTCCTTGACCCCCGAGATTACCGCCTTTTTGTTGTGGTCTTTGCTGTTGCTGCTGTTGTTTTTGTTGCTGCTGCTGCTGTTGCTGCTGTTGTTTGAGTTTTTGTTGGTCCTTTATGTCAGGTTTCATAAAACATACCTCCATGGCTCTAGGAATCTCTATTATAACATTGATCGCTTTCCCTAGGGGCGGCCTTTAAGCTAGTGTGCTGATTTGCTTGCAAGTTTTATTGGGAAGGGGGTACGATAAAGTAGAGGATTGCGCAAGGACTGCCTTAAAAATGACCTCTACCTATAAAATAGCTCGCTTTTTCATCATTCTAGCCTGTTTTTGTGAATTATTAACGGCTTGCATGGTCGGGCCGGATTTTCATTCGCCGGCGTCTCCTCAGACTAAAAACTATACTGAAAAAAAACTGCCTAAAAAAACAACTTCGATCGCTGCGAAGGGAACAGCGGGCAAGGCGCAATATTTTCTCTTAGGCCAGAAACTGCCCGCTGAGTGGTGGACTTTATTTCACTCTGAAGCCTTAAACCAGCTTATTTCACAAGGTCTTGCAAACAGTCCAAACTTGGTTTCGGCACAAGCAGCACTGACCCAGGCAAAGGAGGCCGTCAACGCACAAATTGGGGCCTCTTTATATCCAGCCCTCAACGCTCAAGCGAGCGCGACTCGCCAAAAATTTTCAGACGCCACCCTTGGGTTTAATAATGCAAGTAATCCCACTTTTAATCTTTTTAATCCCGCCTTTAATATTACTTATACCTTAGATTTTTTTGGGGGCGCACGTCGGCAAATTGAAGCGCTGCGGGCCCAAGTGAACTATCAAGCTTATCTATTAGAGGCCAGTTATCTCAGCTTGACCTCGAATATTGCGACTTATGTGATTAATGCAGCCTCCATCCGGGCTCAAATTAAAGCAACGCAAGAACTGATTCAGATACAAGCGAATACCTTGAAGATTGTCCAAGAACAATATCGCTTAGGCGGCGCTTCTGGCTCTGAGGTCTTAACGCAAGAAACTACCTTAGCGCAGACACGCGCGACTTTGCCGCCCTTAGAGCAAAACTACGCGCAAGTTCAGCATGTTTTGGCCGCCCTGATTGGCGTTTTTCCGAGTGAAGCGCGGTTGCCGCGAATTGAATTAGAAGAATTAACTTTACCAAAAAAATTGCCAATCAGCCTTCCCTCAGAGCTAGCGAAACAGCGGCCGGATATTCAAGCAGCTGAAGCTTTATTGCATGCTGCTTCCGCGCAAATCGGCGTCGCTACGGCCAATCTCTATCCTCAAATTACTTTAAATGGCAGTTATGGCTGGGAAAGTGAGGTCGCGAACACTTTATTTAGCCCCCACACGAAGGTCTGGAGTATCGGAGGGCAAATTTTGCAGCCTCTTTTTAATGGCGGTGCCCTTTTAGCAAAACGCAGACAAGCGCTTGCCGGCTTTGAGCAAGCCGAAGCGCAGTACCGACAAACCGTGCTGCAGGCTTTTCAAAATGTGGCGGATAGCCTGAGGGCCATTGAAAATGACGCCCGTAGTTTTCGGGCACAGAAACAGGCCGAACAAGCCGCGAAAAATTCATGGCAACTCAGCCGACAGCAATATCGTTTGGGTGGCGTCAGTTATCTTTCGCTTTTGACGGCTGAACGGCTTTATCAACAAACCAAAATTGCCCGTATCCAAGCGCAAGCATCGCGGTATAATGATACTGTAGCTCTTTTTCAAGCTTTAGGGGGAGGGTGGTGGTCGCAGGCTGCTGCCAAGGAGACTTCAAGATGAATTTGGAACCGCAAGTAAAAAAGCGCATGCGAAAAATGCTTATTTGGCTTGGCATTTTGTTTGGCGCAATTTTTATTTATAAGGGTGTCATTGCTCTCATCATCAAAATCAGTATCGCCGCGAATAAATCCCCGGTTATTGAGGTTTCCGCTATGAAGGCGGAATATTCGCTTTGGGACCCGCATTTGAACGCATCGGGCAGTTTAAGGGCCATCCGGGGCGTGAATGTGACCACCGAGCTTGCGGGGATGGTCGCCACAATTTATTTTACGCCGGGCGCTTTTGTGGAAAAAGATACGCTCTTGGTCAAACTCAACTTGAATGCGGACTTGGCCTTGCTGCATTCCTTAGAAGCCAACGCGGAACTTGCACAGGTGACTTACTTAAGGGATAAAGCGCAATATAAAGCCAAGGCAGTGAGCAAGCAAACACTGGATACCGATGCCGCGAATTTGAAAAGTTTACGCGCGCAGGTGGTCCAGCAAGCGCAGACAGTAGCGAAGAAAATTATTCGTGCGCCGTTTAGCGGACGCTTAGGGATTTCCGCGGTAAACCCGGGACAATACGTCAACCCCGGTGATACCATTGTCATGCTGCAAACCTTGGATCCGATTTATGCTGACTTTTATGCTCCGCAGCAAGCACTGGCTCAACTGCAAGTCGGACAAACGGTTACCGTTACGACGGATACCTATCCCGGAAAAATTTTTAAAGGCAAGATCACGACAATTAACCCAGCCGTTGAAGTTAGTACACGGAACGTAGGAGTAGAAGCCACGATCGAAAACCCCAAATTTGAACTGGCACCGGGCATGTTCGCCAAGGTCACCGTTAATACTGGCGCCGCGAGATCATTCTTGACTTTGCCGCAGACCGCCATCAGCTTTAATCCCTATGGTGAATTGGTTTATGTACTGCGCTCATCTGGAAAGAATCGCAAAGGCAAGCCTATTTTGATTGCCAAGCAGGCCTTTATTGAAACCGGTGAAACACGTGGAGATCAAGTTGCCGTTGTAAAAGGCTTGAAAGAAGGCGACCAGATTGTCACCAGCGGCCAGTTGAAACTAAAAAATGGCAGTCAGGTGGCCATTAATAACACCATTATGCCGCCCAACAGTCCTAACCCCGTGACGCCGGACGAACATTAAGCATGTATTTTACCGATCTCTACATCAAGCGTCCTGTTTTGGCCACCGTGATCAGTTTGCTTATTTTGGCCTTAGGCTTGCGCTCAATCAGCTCTTTACCGATTCGACAATATCCTTTTACGGAAAACGCCATCGTGACGGTCATGACGACCTTTACTGGCGCGGACCCCGCGGTGATAGCAGGTTTTATCACAACGCCTTTAGAAAACTCCATTGCCCAGGCCAATGGCATTGATTATATGACCTCGACCAGCACGCAAAATACCAGCACCATCTCCATTTATTTGCGTTTAAACTATGATGCCAATCAAGCCCTTGCTGACATTACCACCAAGGTGAATGCAGTCCTTAATCAATTGCCAAAACAGTCGCAGTTGCCGATGATCAGCATTGCCATAGGGCAGAGCATTGATGCCTTGTATATGGGTTTTTATTCTAAGGTGCTCGCGAACAATCAGATCTCTGATTATTTAACGCGCGTGGTGCAGCCGAAGCTGCAGGCGATTAACGGGGTGCAGGTAGCTGAAATTCTTGGCAACCGCCAGTTTGCCATGCGAATTTGGCTGGATCCTGTGAAGTTGGCGGGTTATGGCTTGACTCCTGCCGATATCTCAATAGCTTTGGCCAATAATGATTTTATTTCCGCAGTGGGCCGGACCGATGGCAGTATGTTTACCATGAATCTCAGTGCCAGCACCGGCTTGAGTACCGTCCAAGAATTTCGGGACCTAGTGCTGAAAGCACAAAATGGCGCGATTGTCCGTTTAGGCGATGTGGCCCAGGTGTCACTGGGCGCGACGAATTACGACACCGCAGTCAGCTTTAACGGCCAGTCTGCTGTTTATATCGGTATTCAAGTGACACCGACCGCGAATTTGTTGAATGTGATTCAGGAAGTCAAAAAAGAATTCCCGGAGCTGGTAGCGCAACTGCCCGAGGGTTTGCATGGAAAAATTGTTTATGACTCAACCGCCTTTGTAAATAGCTCCATTCATGAAGTGGTTTATTCTATTTTAGAGGCCTTAGGGATTGTTACCGTGGTCATCTTTCTTTTTTTGGGGTCAATGCGCTCTGTCATCATTCCGGTGATTGCCATTCCTTTGTCTTTGGTGGGCGCCTTTTTCATCATGCTGCTACTGGGATATTCCATTAATCTTTTGACCTTACTGGCCTTGGTGCTGGCCATCGGTCTTGTGGTGGATGACGCGATTATCGTCGTTGAAAATGTGCAAAGGCATATGGAAGCGGGGCAGAGCAAGTTCCAATCCGCGATTCAAGGTGCCCGTGAATTGGCCAGCCCCATTATCGCTATCTCCATTGTTTTGATTGCCGTCTATGTTCCCATTGGTTTTATGGGTGGCTTGACCGGGGCTTTATTTACAGAATTTGCATTCACGTTGGCGGGTTCTGTAGGTATTTCAGCGATTATTGCCTTAACGCTATCTCCTATGATGTGTTCTAAACTCTTAAAGCTCAACCATACTAATGGCCAAGGGTTCGTAGCTTTTGTTGATCGAAAGTTCGAAGCACTGCGTCTGCGCTATCACGCCATACTACAAGATTCTTTGGATTTCTTGCCGGTCACTGTGGTTTTTTCGGCCATTATTCTGGGCAGCATCGGCTTTTTGTACGTAACCTCCAATTCGGAACTGGCTCCGACTGAAGACCAGGGGGTCATTATTGCGCAACTGACCGCGGCACCGAATGCGACTTTGGGCCAGACGCAGCTGTATGCGAACCAGGTCAATCGAATTTATGGGAGCTATCCTGAAACAGAACGAATCTTTCAGCTGGACGGCATTAATGGCCTGAACAGCAGCATTATCGGCATGGGGCTGAAGCCTTGGGATGAAAGAAAGCGTACTTCAAACGATTTACAGCCGCAGGTCCAAGCGGACTTGGATAAAATCACAGGTGCCCTGATCGCTGCTTTTCAGCTGCCTCCTTTGCCGGGCGCCCGTGGCTTACCCATTCAATTTGTCATTAATGCGACGGACTCATTCGACCGCATTAATGAAGTTAATCAGGATTTTTTGTCCGAAGCGCGTGACAGCGGGCTTTTTTTGTATATCGATACGGACCTTAAAATTGACAAAGCGCAAAACAATATCAACTTAGATCGCGATAAAGCTTCTCAGTTTGGGCTTACCATGCAGGATTTGGGAAGCCTGCTTGCGAGCGCCTTAAGCCAAGATTACATCAATTATTTTAATTATGCCGGCCGCTCCTACCAGGTGATTCCACAAATCATGCGCAAGGACCGCATTAATAACAACCAGCTCTTGAATTATTATCTGACTACAGCGAACGGGGCCTCGCTGCCTTTATCAACGGTCGCGAAGCTTAAAACAACCGTGGTGCCGGAATCTTTAAACCATTTTCAACAGCTCAATTCGGCGACCATTTCCGCTGTTCCCATGCCTGGCATCACCATGGGGCAGGCCTTGGCTTCCTTGCAGAAAATAGCCGCAAAAATTTTGCCGCAGGGCTTTACCATCGATTACGGCGGGGAGTCGCGGCAATATGTTCAAGAAAGCACAGCCTTGATCCAAACTTTTTTCTTTGCACTCATTATCATTTTTCTTTCTTTGGCTGCTTTATTTGAAAGTTTCCGCGACCCCCTCATTGTTCTTATCAGCGTGCCAATGTCCATTTGCGGTGCCATGATCTTCATTAGTCTGGGTATAGGCGGCGCGAGTTTGAATATCTATACCGAAGTGGGTCTTGTCACGCTCATTGGACTGATTAGCAAACATGGTATTCTCATTGTTCAATTTGCCAATGATTTACAATTGGAAGGAAAAAACAAACGGGAGGCGATTGTTGCTGCCGCCAGTATTCGCTTAAGGCCGATTTTAATGACGACAGCCGCTATGGTGCTGGGCGTGACTCCCTTGATTACGGCGACCGGCGCAGGCGCGATGAGCCGTTTTAATATTGGCTTAGTGATCGCTTCTGGGATTTCAGTTGGCACTTTATTCACGCTTTTTGTGGTTCCAGCTATGTATATGCTCTTGGCGCAAGAACACCATCAAGACAAATATGAGACATAAAAATGCCTAAAAGCAAAATATATGAGGTGAATCCTGAATTCGCAAAAAAAGCTTATCTCAATAAAGATCAATATCGTGCGCTTTATCAGCGTTCGATTGAGGACCCCGAGGGTTTTTGGGGAGAGCAAGCTGCAGTTTTTGTCACTTGGTTTGAGAAGTGGAAAACCGTGCAAAAGGGGAGCTTTGCTGAAGGCGATTGTGCTTGGTTTTTAGGAGGCAAGCTCAATGCTTGTTACAATTGCCTTGACCGCCATCTTGAAAAACGCGGCAAACAGCTAGCGCTTATCTGGGAAGGGGACCGGCCGGAAGAGGTGCGGCGCTTCACTTATGAGGAGCTTTATCAAGAAGTTTGTCGTTTTGCCAATGTCTTAAAAAAGCAAGGCGTTCAAAAAGGAGATCGTGTTTGCCTTTATTTACCGATGATTCCTGAAGCCGCGATTGCGATGCTTGCCTGCGCGCGTATTGGGGCCATTCATTCCATGGTTTTTGCTGGCTTTTCGGCTGAATCCTTAAAGACCCGTATTCTGGACGCCGAGGCAAAATTGGTGGTCACGGCTGATGAGGGGTTGCGTGGGGGAAAAATTGTTCCTCTTAAAAAAAATATGGATAGCGCTTTACTCGCTTGCCCAGGCATCAAAACCGTCATTGTGGTGAAACGAACAGGTCACCCCGTTCCTTGGGATGCTAAACGAGATTATTGGTATCATGAACAAATGACGACAGTGGAGACTTCCTGTCCAACTGAGTCCCTGGATGCAAACGGTCCCTTATTTATTCTTTATACTTCAGGTTCAACCGGCAAACCTAAAGGAGTACAGCATGCCTTGGGCGGCTATTTAGTCTACGCAGCCATTACGCATCATTACGTTTTTGATTATCATGAAGGCGACATCTATTGGTGCACCGCGGACCTGGGTTGGATTACGGGGCACTCCTATCTTCTTTACGGCCCTTTAACAAATGGTGCGACCACGGTCATGTATGAAGGCGTGCCGAACTTCCCAAGTTTTTCTCGTTTTTGGGAAATCGTTGACCGGCACCAGGTTAATATATTTTATACTGCGCCAACAGCCATTCGCGCTTTGCGGCGTGAGGGGGACGACTGGGTCAAGCGCACGCAGCGCAAGAGTCTAAAATTACTAGGCAGCGTTGGAGAGCCAATCAATCCTGAGGTTTGGGAATGGTACGCTCAAATTGTGGGGGAGGGGCGTTGTCCGGTTGTAGATACTTGGTGGCAAACGGAGACGGGCGGGACCATGCTCACCCCGCTGCCAGGCGCAACACCGACTAAACCAGGTTCAGCCTGTTGGCCGTTTTTTGGAGTCGAACCTGCTTTGGTCAACGAGAAAAATGAACGCATCCAAGATGAAGAGCAGGGGCGCTTGATTATCAAAAAACCTTGGCCGGGTCTGATGCAAACGATCTATGGGGACCGGCAACGCTTCATGGATAGTTATTTCAAGCCCGTGCCGGGCGCTTATTTATCTGGGGACGTCGCTCATCGAGATGCGGAAGGTTATTTCTGGATTGCCGGACGCGAAGATGATGTGATCAAAGTCTCAGGTCATCGTCTCGGAACGGGAGAATTAGAAAGTGTTTTTATTTCGCATCCAGCGGTCTCAGAAGCAGCCGTGGTCGCAATTCCAGATGAAATCAAAGGGCAGGGTATTTATGTTTATATCACGACCAAAGCAGGTTTCCAGCACAATGAAAAATTGCGTCAGGAGTTGATCCAACATCTACGCAGCAACTTTGGCCCCATCGCAACGCCGAATAAAGTTCAATGGGCGGCGGATTTACCCAAGACCCGCTCTGGAAAAATAATGCGGCGTATTTTGCGGAAAATTGCTTGTGGTGAGCTCAAGGATTTAGGGGACATTTCTACCTTGGCCAATCCGGGGGTAGTGGATGATTTAATAGCGGTGCATGTTAAAGATACTGATAATTAAACGAATAAAAAGATTAAGATAAACTGAACCTGCCTAGCAAAGGCCCACATATCAATTATAATAATAATGAGTCAACTTTTAGGCGCAAGTTATGTTCAGAAAAAAACCAGGAAAATCAAGTTCATACTTTTCACTGCTTGATAAAGAACAAGCGGTCCAAACGCTGAAGACGGTCATCAATGATGAAAAAGAAGATGACGTTCAACGGGGAAGTCTAGATGATTTAAGACGTCCTGTTCAAAATTCCGAGCAAATCTCCGACCTGATTGGCAATTTAGAGCTGCTCAAATATCCCTCGGATTTTTATGATGTTAAAATGACCAAGGTCGAGGTACACGGCAAACCCTTAAAGGTGTTGTCCGTGCAGTTCGAGCCTGACACCTCACCTTCTCCTGAGCAAATAAAGCATTTTCAAGAGCATGCCTTATTGATTCGAAAACTAAGCATCATCCTAGGCATATTGAATATGCTTCAAATGCCTGGGTTTCTGAAGCCAGAGTTGTCTGAAACTGAAAAGAAGAAGATCAAAGACTATCTGATTGACTTGTCCAATGATCTGCGTAAGGAATTTGTGGAAGGTAAGGAAACGGAAAAAATAACAAAAGATTTTAGTGATTTTGTAAAGAATGATATACAAAAAAAATTACTAAAATACAATCAAGATGCAGAATCTGTCACCCAAGACATCCGCAAAGCGGAAAAATATGCTGTCGCCTCTTTGAACGCTGGCCGGGCAATTTTGACCAACCTTCCCTGTAGGGAAAATGATGAAGAATTTTTTCAACTAGACCTCCCTTTTAGAAACGAATTGACGGACAGACAAAAAGATGAATACATGAAAATCCATAGCCTTAATCCGCCTTATTGGTTCAAGGAACTTTGTTCTTGGGAAAGAGAGTGGTTATTAAACCTTGTTCCGACTAGCCGTAATGGTCCTTGGGATGAATTTGAGAGCTTGTTTCAATCTTCAGCGATGCAAAATTTACCTGGACTCAAAAATGCCCGCATGAGTTTTCTGCTCTGCCGTCAAGAAAAAGACAAAGTCATTACTTTGTCCGAAAGCTCAAAAACTGCGACACCGGTTCCCTATGAAATGTCTTTCTCAGAGGATGTAAAAGAAAACGCACAACTTAACTACCGTCAATTACTTGATCGCATCGTCCCCGCAGCACGCCACCGAATTAAAAAAAAATGGGGAATAGATTACCTACCTCTTATATTCGTTGATTCGCTATTAAGCGAAAGCACTAAAGGCAACGCGCCGGGAGGGGATTCGCCGTTAATTGATAAACAACAAGATGCTTTTCAAGAGGTGCAGAGTGACTATGAACAGTGGGCGACAATCGTTCAAGGCGACGATGGCATCAATTTTCTGCGGAAAGCACAAGAAAAGGGAAGTAAGCATATAATCACGATAATTAGAAAAAAGGAGGAAAGTGATTCGCACGTTAAAGTTGTCCTTGACTATGCGAAAGATTTTTGTGACGCCGTTTCAACTGGGCCAAAATCTGCTGAAATGGATTCAGAATTGGACTTAATAAAAATGGCTTGCGAGGAATTAGAACGCCTTCCTACGCTTGATTGGAACGACCAATTTTTGAAAAGTACTAGGAATCGAGCGTTATATAGGGCCGCTTATTTGGCTGTTTTGGTGGATGCCATGGGTGGGTTCGTGAACACAAATTGCAAAAGCGGCAAAGACCGCACAGGTGAGGAGGAGATCTATGTAAAAGCGATGCAAATTTATTTCCGTTTATATAAACAATTACCAAAAATTGATGACGTTGGAGAGGAGCGCAGCGAATTTATTAGCATTGTAAAAACAATTTATATTTCTGAGAAAACACAAGAAGCTGCGGGAGCAAATACACCCGGTTCCGATGGTCTTAAAGATTGGGCACTTTCAGGGCCTTTTGGGACACCCGGAATATTGGACGATGATGTTCATGATGCTTTGGGAGAAATGTATAAGGCAACTGAACAGCTTGCAAATTTAAACAAACCTAGGGTTTTTAAGGGTGCCGAGAAAAATGAAACGAAGGCTTCTAAGAAACTTTTTAAAATTTTAATCGAGCATCGTGAAAAGCTTCGAGACTCAGGAAGAATTTTTCTTGATTATTTTATAGAAATGCTTATGGAAGAGCATCTGGATCGGCTAAAACTATTTTCTTCAAAGGAACTTGAAGAATATCTTTCCAAAATGGAAACTGTAAAAGATGAGAAAGAACTGAAAGATAGCCTTGGCGTTTTTTTAGGTCGTCTTAATTTATTAACTAAGCATCCAATTTTTAAGTTGATCATTAAAGAAAACAACCTCACGGATGAAAAACGAAAGGAAGATTTAGAAAGCAGGGTGGGGGAGTTGTCCGTTCTAAAAAATCCGCCACAGTCGCGTCAGAATGAGCTGGCGGCTTTCAACTTCGCGAACACGAATGATGCAAAAAAAATGTCTATTTATGAAAATCAGACTATCACAAAGGTTGAACGTACTGAGTCTACTATTTTGTCAGTTCAGTCGCATAACTTATTTAAAGTGGGTCTCACAAATAGTTCCCTTAAAAGTCCAGCCATTGCCCAGATTCAAAGTGAAGAACATCAACGCTTTAGCGAACCCAAAAAGGAAGTTTATAAATACACCCATAGTGGTTCCGAACCTTGGAACATTACCATCATTGGACATTTTATCGAAAAACAAGCTGTTTCAGGCTTATCGTCCATACCCCACGACTTTCAGCTCGAAACTATTTTTAGTAGAGCTCTTCCGACGAAGTATAGCCGTTTGATTGACGATGAGATGATTAATCTTATGTGTGCTCGTTTAAGGAGTCGACAGAGGATCGATGAAACAATACTGAAAAAAATCTTGCCAGGTCTCTTGGCGGGTAAGGTCCCTTCTGATCAGTGCCCTAGATTAGCCAAACTTCTCATGATGGGGTATCAAAAAGCCACGGAACGTAGTATTGAGGATGAGGATGGTAATAAATATTATTTTCCATCTAATTTTTTCATACAAACTGCGACCAACCACGTGAACTCCTTTTGCGCGCTTTCTAATAGCAACACCATTTTTCTTAATAGCTCCTGGGACCCGCATTATACTGAAGCGATCCAACTTATTTGCGCGACAAAAGGTATCACTTGCATCCAGGACCAATGGCACACTAATCAAGAGGATTTGACGAAAAAAGAAGCAGTGTTTAGCAGGCTATATCCAGAAATTCTTAGTCAACAGGAATCATTAAACAACAACATTACCGATAATCCATAGCCATTTATGTATCCTTTTAAATTAGCCGGTAATAGGAGTTACCGGCCATTATGGAGTAGGAATTTATTCCATAAATCGAAAGTTAATAGCAATTATCGGTAATTTGGGTTTGTTTTTTGACAGGTCTGCACTCTTATATTAGTATTTTAGAAATAAGAGCTTAGTGAAATAAAGGATGACTAGATCATGCATATCAAAAAGCTAGTATTTTTTTTAATGCTTTCTCTGCTCGCGAGCGCTGCCTTGGCCGTGGATGAGGCAAGTGTTCACAAGACAGCGCAGAAAGGCACCGTTGCCTTGACCTTTGACGATGGCCCCACTGTTAAATACACCCCGCAAATTTTGGCTATTTTAAAAAAATATCATATCAAAGCAACCTTTTTTATGGTCGGGATGAATGCCGAAGCGCATCCTGAAATTGTGAAAATGGTGCTTGCGGATGGTCATGCCATTAACAGCCATTCTATGACGCATCCCATGCTGACTAAACTAAACGAAAAGCAACTAGATAGGGAGGTTGGCGGACCGCAGGTTGTGATTTACAACATCATCGCTAAAAGGCCGGTCTGTCTACGTTATCCCTTTGGCGCCTCGAATGAGCATGTCCGCACGGTAATCCGCGAGTATGGGATGGTTCCTGTGCCGATGGGTTGGAACTCCTTTGATTATGAGCGTCCCGGTGTCGACAAGATTGTGAGCTGGGTTTTGGAAAACGCACACTCCGGACAAGTCTTTTTATTCCATGATGGTTTTGATAAGCGTGAGCAGACTGTGGCCGCCCTGCCCCGAATTATTGAAGGCATCCAGAAAAAAGGCCTGGGCTTCAGCCAAATCTGCGTTAATTGAACCCTACTCTACCTTTAGTAGGGTTCAATCACCACCTTAGTGCCAACGCTTGCAAATTCATAGCGTAACCATTCCGCGTCGGGAATACGCATATGAATGCAACCATGGCTAATGTTATTGTCCCCTAAAATGTGGTCAGGTGAACCGTGCAAGGATTCGCCATTATGGAAGAACATACAATAAGGCATCAAAGCGCCGCCTTTTCCAATGGGATAAATTTTAGAGGCGCAGTTCACATCACCCATGGAGTAAATGCGAAAGGTCCCTATGGTTGTACGGCAAGAGCGCATTTGATCATAACAAATGTTTGCGCCGGCATTCGCAATGCCGCCTCGGACAAATTGCCCATCTTTATAGGCTCCCCAGGCATAGATTTTCGGATCAACCACGATGACCTTGCCCTTAGAGCTGATTTGCTGGGGCATCATCAGCGAGTATCTCGATTCATCGTAGTGAGAGGAATAAGGGTATTCACTACTTGAATAAGCCCGGTTATTTGTACAAGCATTTAAACCTAAGGACAAAATGCATAAAAAGAAGCAACTTCGCCATAATTGAACGTTTTTCATGGCAGGCACTCCTTATAATTTTTATCCTAAGATCATTTTACAACGAAGAGCTCACTCTTAAGATTAAGGGCCCCTGCTTTTTTCAAAAAAAAGGGTTATTAAATGGTCAACTTATTCGATTTAACTCATTATTCGATTAGACCTTACAGTTTAGCGGGAGAGAAACTTCTAATAAATGCCAAAGAAACAAATTTATTTTCAGTAGGCTATTCGCTTTTAATAAAGCAGAGCTTTGATAAGAGACTCGAGGCATTAGCTTCCACAGAAAATCTAAACACGAACCAGGCTATGCTTAATTTCGACCTATATCACAGGTGCTAACAACGGTAAGCCAGGCGTAGGAAAGCTGAGTAGAGGAAAGGAAGATAGTCCTGAGAGGGGTTTAATTCTGATTTGCCGTAGCCGGCAGTGTAGCTTGCGCCTAATTCAAGCATGACATGGGGGGCCCAGTTGTAATTCACACCAACGCCAAAGCTGGGGCTGGCCCGCCAGAGATTGGTTATATTGTCATAGCGGTGTACTCCGCCTGCGCCCACGCTTGAGTAGACTCTAACGAGTGTATGCGGAACAAGGAGCATGATTTTAGCCATCAGGGCCAGCACCTCAGTATGCGTGTTTAAATAGGTCAAGCCATTATTCTGGAAGCTATAAAGACTTTTACCGCTGAAGTTAACCTGCGCATTAGGATAACGCAAGTAACTGCCCTCAAGCGCGAAATAGGGAATAAATTCATAGCCACCAAAAAAACCCCAAACCGCCCCGCCCTCCTGGACATACGTTGGCGTTAAAATTGTCAAAGCAGAGTTTTGATTGTTAGCGTCCGGAACTAAACCCTCCCAGGTTGTAGATCCATATCCGCCTGTGATGCCAAGATAAAAAGGGTAGCTAAAAGCCCCATCGATTGTTTCAGCAAAAATAATTTCTGAAAAAAAAGAAAAAAATAAAGCTATTACAAAAAGATAAAAACCACTTTGAAGGAAATTTTTTACTCGCATTTATTCCCGCTTGCGCTGCAAAGCTGCCCTTCTGCGTTGCTTCCGCCCACACGATAGCACTGCCAATCATCAAGGCAGGTTTGCTGGGATGCGTCTTGCTGATAGGCGCAGGCCGTCTCCACTGAGCCGAACAAGGCGATCATTCGCTCATAAAGTTCGGGGATGTCCTGACACATGCCTTCTGGCAAGCCCGACAAGACACAATGACAGATTGCCGAAGTTCGAAAGGAAGCGCAGAAATTGGGGCTGCTGATCGGTTCAGCTTGTGGACAGGGTGTTACAGCAGAAAAACAAGGCACAGTCAGAAAAATTATCAAAAATAAAAAATATCTCATCATCCGTGAACCTATTATAAAAAAGGATGATTCTATCGGTCCTGCAAGATATTTTCAATGATCATTTTTTCTAGCTGTTCGCGTTAAGGTTATCCACAGTTTCTGTGGATAAGTTTGTGGTTAAGCCCTTAAGAACCTGAGAAAAAGGCCTTTTCTACCGCTTGGAAGGCAGTGGTCAATATTTACCTTATAATTGATTATTATTTGCTCAGTCCTATCTCTGAAAATATCCGGTATAATATAAAAAGAAAAGGAAACAATGGAGGGAAGAAATATGAGGCTCTCTAAAAGTGAATGCACTCGTGGCAACCTGCTCTGCCCCTTTTCCTTTGGTATGGCCATAGGGGTCACCAAAGGCCTTTGCTTGCTCCTTTTGGCCTGGGCGGGCCATTTTTGGCATTATGGACTCCCGATCATCCATCAAGTCGCCCTCTTTTACCATAATTATGCGCCCACAATCAGAGGCGGACTTTATGGCGGTTTATGGGGCTTTATCGGCGGCTTTATCTTTGGCTTTGTTGCTGCTCTCATCTATGATCTTTGCCTTTCCTGTTGCTGTGCAAAGACCACTTATTGTGAGAACAAGGACTCAAAAAGATAAAAAGTCGATTTTTTGATAAATTGACACTGAGTTCACCCCCCAA
The DNA here is from genome assembly GCA_964449835.1 of uncultured Coxiellaceae bacterium. Classification (GTDB taxonomy): domain Bacteria; phylum Pseudomonadota; class Gammaproteobacteria; order DSM-16500; family DSM-16500; genus JABDGC01. Next base: position 20,188 of record CAYVBZ010000020.1, read on the forward strand.
CTCATGAGCTCATTTCCTTGATAAATTAGCTTAAAGGCTGGGCTTTCAATTTTTTTTGTGGTGCAAATAATGTGACTGCCTATTTTTAATTTCTTAAATTTTTCAATCAAGGCCCCCCAAGCCGAATAACTTAAACAGGTTGCATTAATGAAAACCAGATCGCCGTCCGAAAACTCGCAATCAAGAAAGTTTGCATTGACAAAGTGAATGGCCGCAACTCGTCTCAAATAAAGGTCTGTGTATTTTCTATCGCTTAGCCTGACCAGCGTTTTGGCTTTATTAATTTGTAAATTGGACAAATTGAAGAGACCCGGCAGCAATTCAATGCCGCAAGCCTTGTCGAAATCATAGCAAAGCGCGGCAGTCAAAACAGCCTTTCCGGAACCACTGCCTAAGTCATAAAAAACAGTTCCTGCCGGGGGGTTGACTTTCTCTAGCAAAAGAATAAAAGACAAAAAATCAATTTCCCCATAGATAAAGGCATCCTCTTGATACCGCAGGCGCGCTCTTTCTCTTCTTGAAATCTTGTAGGATGGGGACCCTTTATAAAGCGTATTCAGAAGCATTGCAATTTGCTTTAGCCTTTCACCTTCAGGGTGGTTTTGCAAAATTTTATAAAGGTCTTCTCGGACAAAATGGGGGCGAAAATGGTAACGCCAGAGCCACGGGAGCCATATTAACAAAATGGTCATCAGGACAAGAAGATAAATTGACATAGCACCCAAAAAAGAGCTTAGCAATACAGAACAAAGGCTTGAGGAACTATAACATTTTTTTCAGGATTGTCCTTCTTACTGCGTCAAGGGGCTAATGGTTTTAGCGGCATTTGTTGTGCCGGGATTTCCCCCGCTCGGATGCTGTCCGCTGCTAGATTGAGGAGATTTAACATCGATTACTTGCCCGTTTATCACCTGCCCGTTTGAGTCTGTATTCGTCGTTCCTTGCGCTTGCACATGGGTGCTACCCGGCTCTTCAGTGTTAGCATTATGAGCGCAACCAGATAAGGCGCTCGAAAAGAATACAGAAACAACGACCCACGATAATATTTTCATCATCCCCTCCTGGCGTAGTTAAAGAATCCAATCATATTATTAATACTACAATTTTATTATCTAAGCTATACTAGTTCGAAACCGCGTTAAGAGCTACTGCAGCGTTTATTGCTCCCTTTTAAACTTTCTTTTGTAGAAAGCATGAAAGAAAAAAGGAGGCAAACAACAGGCCAGCACGCCAAGCACCAACATCGCCTCATAATGCCCCACTTGTCCAATATCAACCTGTGTGGGCGGTAAAAAGCCGAGAACAATCGCCGTAACGCAAGTCAAGATACCGGTGCCGCAAACAAGCCAAATGCCAAAAGCTCCGCCGGGAATTTTAAAAGCACGTTTCACATGAATGCATTTATGATGTAAACGCAAGGCTGCGCTAAAAAGCAGAATATAAAATAAAAGCGCGAGTTGGGCAGTTAAGTTAGACAAGAGCCAGTAGGAGCTTTTCACGCTGGGCATCACAAAAAACAAAGCGCAAAGCAAGGTGACGATCAAACCTTGCAATAATAAAATGCCAATCGGCATTTTTTTCTTGTTCACTTTCTTGAAAAACAGCGGCAGCTTGCTATCGTCGCTCGCCACCCAAAGGCCGCGCGCCGGACCAATAATCCAAGCAGCGGCACCACTCATGCTGCCAATCACAATCAAAATAGCAACGACCGGTATCAAAAAAGGAAGTTGAAAAGCTTTGAAAAAAATTGCAAAAGCATCAATGAGGCCTGAAACCAGATTCAGCTCCTGCAAGGGCACGACAATCGTAATGGCGAGCGAGGCAAAAATAAGCGTTGCTAAAATAATTAAACAGGAATAGCCCAAAGCGCGCGGATAATCCTTTGCGGGCTCCTGAACATCGCCGGCATGCACCGCGGACATTTCCATTCCCATGAGGCCGAACAAGACATTGGTCATAAAGGCAAGATTTTTTAAGTCCATTTGATCAGGCAAAAATCGGCTTGCACTAAAATCAATTTGACTTGGCTTTCCTAGGAGCAGCCAAATAAAACCTAAAAACACGATCAGCAGCATGGGAAGAAGCGTGCCGAAAATAGCGCCTACGGTGCTGACCCAACTTGAGACGCTGAGACCAAAGCAATTCACGAAGGTCATGCTCCAAAATAAGACTAAAACCACCGTGACCATATAAACTTGATTGTTGACCCATTCGGGATGAATTAAATGAGCTAAGATACCTGCGATAAAGGCAAAAATAGTAGGATACCAAACAACGTTATAAATCCACTGCAGCCAGATGGCGAGAAAACCGATGCGAGGCCCAAAAGCTTCCCGGACCCAAACATAAGAACCGCCGGTAATCGGCCAGCCTGTGGCGAGCTCAGCTGTCACCAAAAGAGTCGGCAGAAAAAAAAGCAAGGCGGCCAGACCATAAAAAAAGATGAGCGCCAAACCATATTCAGCCCCCATCGTCAAATTGCGCAAACTATCAACGGCAATGACATTGATCATCACCAGCGCAAAAACACTCAAGGCTTTTTGGGAGCCTGGTTTTCGTTTTATCTTATTTATCATGGAGAAGTGTACTAACGAATTAATGCGTTATTATAACGGCAAAAGAAACAATTGAACAGCGCTTCGCTTAGCACGAAGCCCCAAGCTGGGGCTTCGACGATGGGCCAGCTTTCACTAAGGTGGCCCTGTTTTTTATTTTTTAACTGCTTTCTTTTTGACTTTGCGACGACGGGTCGTCGTTTTTTTTGCCTTGGCTTTACTGGCAGCCGACGCTTTCTTGACTGCTTTTTTTAAAGGTTTTTTTACTTTTGAAACAGTTTTTGCTTTTTTCATTAAAAATTTCCTTTCTTAAAGTTTGATAATTTAAAAAAATGATTTGGCTAGCCAAATCTCGGGTAATTTATCACACATTTTAAATTTAATCCTATTTTTTCATTGAATTATAGGAGCTGTTGAATAGAAAATTCTTTGCTGTATGATATGAGCATATTAAATATAAAATATCCTTAATCTCAAGGAGCTCATCAAATGTCGATCTTCTCTAAACTGTGCTTTGCCGCATTCTGTTTATTGATTTCTACACTTGCTCTAGCTGACCTAAGTATTCCTGTTTATTTTGTCACCGGCGTCGAAGCGGGACAGCTTGCAGGAAACATTTTGGTTTCAGAAACTCAATACGGTCTTTTATTTACCCCTAAGCTACAACATTTAAAACCGGGTGTGCATGGCTTTCATGTTCATCAATTCTCTGACTGCACCGACCAAGGCATGGCTGCTGGGGGACATCTTGATCCCAAAAATACGAACAAGCATTTAGGCCCCTATAACGCGGACGGGCATTTAGGTGACCTTCCCGCTATTTATGTTGACGCGGACGGAAAAGCAAACCTGCCTGTGCTCGCACCCCGTTTGACTCATGTTGATCAACTTCAAAGCCATAGTCTCATGCTTCACGAAGGCGGCGATAATTACGCAGACACGCCGGCCAAATTAGGCGGTGGAGGAACGCGCATGATTTGCGGAATCATTAAATAAACCTACAAATGGAGCATCTGCCATGAAAAAAATTTTCCTTCTTTTCTTTATCTTGCTTTTTACAGGAAAGCTTTTTGCCGCGGGCATTAATGAAATAGTTTTTTTCGGAGATAGCCTTTCAGATGATGGCAATCTCTACAATTTATTAAAAGTCATTCCCCGCTCCCCTCCTTATTATCAAGGCCGTTTTTCAAATGGCCCAACCTGGGCTGAGCTGCTAGGAAAGCATTATCAAGATCAATACACACTCCCTTACAATGTCTATGCCTACGGCGGGGCCACGGTACTAGACCAAGAACCTAATGATCGTTTTTATACACCCATGAATCTCAAAGGAGAATTGGACCAGTTTTTTGAAAACACTCATTCGAGCGACAAAAGCACGAAACTGTATGTGATTTGGATCGGCGCCAATGATTATTTGATGGACGAACAAACCGACCCGGAGACCTTGACCACACAAGTCGTTGCTCAAATTTCGAAGGGAATAACGGACCTCATGAATCATGGCGCAAAATACTTCATGATTATGAATCTGCCGGATTTAAGTATTCCGCCCTATGCCACGACCAATCATTTGGAAGAACGTTTGCATCTTCTGTCAGCGATGCATAATTCTAAACTGGCAAAAGTCACTGAAAACTTTCAGCAAGCCAACCCAAACGCTAAATTTATTTCCATCGATATCTATGGCATCTTAAACGACTTATTAAAGGACCCCCAAAAATTCAATAAGAAATACTCAGCGAACCTGACCGTTTTAACGCGAGCTTGTTGGCAAGGCACCGTGTCGCTAAAACAACCTGCCCTCTCTGCCGAGGCCAGCCTAAGAAATGACCTGCAAAAAACAATTGACCAACTGAATCCAGCTTTGACCGGGCAATACAATACGCAGGCACTGGCTGAGCGGCTCTTAAAGTCGCCCCAACTCCGAGAAGCTTATTTAACCGGCAGAATGGCTGAGGACGATCTCAAACCTTGTCAGCATCCAGAACAATATGTCTTTTGGGACTTCCTGCATCCAAGCGCTATTCTTCATGAACTTCTTTCAAAGATGATCAGCGAAACCTTGGATAAAGAAGCCAAGGACTTGTTTACCCATTAAATATCACCCATTCATCTTTCTCAAACCTCCTCAGTTTCTTGAGGAGGTTTGAAAGTTTTTACGCAGTCCTTTGCTCTTGAAATTTATTGGAAGTTCTAATTTTTTCAAGTATAATTCCTGAGCAGTCTTTATCGAGCGCAGAAACAATTTGTCTACAACCCTATTCCAAATTAACCCGCGAGGAGCTTTTCATGAAGAAATCCTTTTTAAGAATGATGGCCTTGTCCAGCTTTTTTATCGGTTTGAACGCACAAGCCATGGACTTCGGCAAACCCATTTCTGCTTCAATTCCAGTGAATAATAAACAAAAGCATTTTACGACCAATAGCTTGACTAGCAATGCCGTTGCCCTCCCGCTTAAAAAAACGGTCATGCTAATGAACCTAAAATTGACCACACAGCAGAAAAAAACTTTATTAAGCCAACAGCCCAACAAAGGACAAGGACCTGCAGCAGCACAAGCAACTCCGAGCACAACAAATCTTCCTCGGCAATACTTTCGCGGCATGAATGGCACGCCTGTGCTGGACCAGGGGATGCATGGCACCTGCGTCACTTTTGCCGTTACGGCTGCAGTGGATGCTGTGCTTGGAAAAGGAGATTATATTAGCCAACTTTGCAGCCTACAGTTAGGAAGCTATTTTGAACAAAAAGGCTATTTACCCAGCGGCTGGGATGGAACTGATGGTTCCTTTGCTCTCAACCAAATCATCGGCTTTGGCATCATTAATAAAACCACTCAAAAAACCAAAGCCTGCGGCGGCTTAAATGATTATCCTGTTTTGAATTCCCAGTTGGTTGGCAGCCCCATGCTCTTAGATGAATTTAAAGAGTCGAGTGAAAATCTCAATGAAAAAATTATTTGGGACCCGATGCTGACTCTCAGTCAACGTCTTGAATGGGATGAGAAAAGCGCCAAGCAAGCGAATGACTTGCTGAATGAAGTTAAAAAGACCATTGTCACACGAAAGCCTTATCAAGACACCCGCCTGACTTTTGCCACCATTTTGCCGATCGACTATTGCGGCGTTGGCGCTTGTGCCCGCTTTCACGCAGACAATGATACTTGGGCTTTAACCCATGCTATTGTGCAAGATCAAAATCATAATTTTGCCAGCCATCAGATGATTATTATTGGCTACAATGATGATGCTGTCGCCGTCGATAATGAAGGATACAGTCATCAAGGTTTATTGACCCTTCGAAATTCCTGGGGAGTCGATGCAGGTGACCAAGGTAATTACTATATGACCTATGATTTCTTCAAGGCATTTGTTATTGATATTCAAAAAATCACGGCGATGAAGGATAAACGCTAACCTCCTAACCTTAACCCTTCCCTTCATTGCACCCCGTCGTCCCGCGGCTTGTCCGCGGGACCCAGGGACAGAAACTTCGGTATGCACTATCTTTCTTTTTTTGTGCGGAGGGCCTTGAGCGAGATTGGACAGTAAAATGCAAGCGGCGGTCTCCCCGCTATACGACACAGTGGGAGGAGTTGCTTAGCGTGCTTAGCTCATAAAAGCTTCAAACATCGTTTGTCCAAAGCTGAAATACCGGATACAATAGACACGCTATAAATGAGAGGCACAATAATAATGGATAGTTTTCAACCCAGAAAGGAGAAAAAAATGGTCCGCTTAAAAACAATGGGCACTCTGATCGTTTCTACAATTTCAGTTGCCTGCCTAGCTCTGAGCAGTGGCTGCATGACCAGCCGGCATGAAACCTCAGTCGCTCAATATGTCAAGAGCAGTGGTATTACTTTCAAAGTAAAAGAAAACTTGATGAGAGATCGCGACATCAATAGCTCGCGTATCGCTGTGAACACCTATAGAGACACTGTCACCTTAAGCGGACACATCCACGATCAATTTCAAGAAGACAAAGCTATTGAAATTGCCAGGAATGTTAAAGGTGTCAAATACGTCGTTGATAATCTGACTGTGGCAAACGCTTAGAACATTCAGAATGTAGGGTGGATTATGGCAAAGAGCGCCTAATCCACCCTATACACCCCTACACGCTGAGCATCCACTTCACATCCCAACTCTACTCTTTCTTCTTGCTCACCAGGCCATCGTGGGGCATAAAAACAACACCCAAACCTTCTAATACGTTGCACGAAGGATAAATTCTCAACTTCTTGAGAACAACTCTGCTGCTTGGGACTAGGAGCTGCTTTCAGTGTACATTCCTGCGCTAGCGTATTTCCTATATTAAGAGCGGGCCTTTCTAAGCTCGCCTCCTGCGGCCTTGCCGGTTTTTTAAGTGTTTCCCAAATATAATGCGTTTGCAGCCAGGAATTGAGCAGCGTGCCCAGGGCCAAGAAACTGGATAAAACCAAAGCAATCGCAATGGTCGCCGGCGGCGAAATGGCAAAGCTCAGCGCGGCGGCAAGAAGCAAGGTTCCCGTATACATGCCAAAAAAACTGCTGGCGGTATTTAACAAAAGCATTGGGACGGCCATCGCTAAAAAGGCCTTTGATTCCGGGGTGTTTTCTAAAGGAGGCCTTTCTTCTTCGTTTGCAACCTGAGGCGCTGCCGTGTTTTTGGAGGTGAACCAATAACTGATTCCCATACTAACCGAACCGCTAAGGGCCATTAGAATTCCGAGTACCAAACCTAGGATTGAGGTAAAGGGAAGATAAACGTGGGCAATTCCGATGAGCAGGCCGATAAGGATATTGAAGATGTTGATAGGGATACTTAATTTGCGAATAAATCGGTTGATTTTAGCGATCATGGTTTAGCAGTCTCCCGGAGCATGGAGGGGAGCTTACTAAAAGCTGGGACAGAAATCGAGGTGTACAAAGCTACTGTTCAGTATGAGCGCATCGCGGCAATCCGGTCCCGCCCTTGTCATGCCAGCATGACAGCAAGGCTGTGATTTATTATAATATAAAGGATTTATAGCTATCTTTGGGAAGGACATAAGGAAATGGAAACGCTTCAACTCGCATTGAGCCAAGCCGGTTTATCTTCTTCTCAAGCTGAAAAAATAAGCGCCAAAGTTTCTGCCCTGCAGAAATCCCTCCCGCCTGAACAATGCTGGCAACAAATTGTGAAAGAAATCCTGTCTGCGAAACAGCCTTTTTCAGTTCATCTTTGTCTTTATAAGGCCATCTTTCCTTATTGGGAAAAAATGCCAGCACCCGCTTGGATGCCGGATGAAAAACGGATAAAAAGTACCAACCTTGCGAAGCTTATGCTGGAAAAGGGCTATAAATTAAATGGTGAGCATTATAAAGCCTTCCATCGTTGGTCGGCTGAAAACCGCGGTGATTTTTGGCAAAAAATGACGGCCTTGCTTAATATCCAGTTTGATCAGCCTTACACACAAATCATGGACCTTGACGCCGGCCTTGAAAAGCCGCAATGGTTTGTGAACGCCAAGCTGAATATCATAAATAGTTGCTTTCAAGCCAAAAAAAAATCTTTAGCACTGATCTCACAGACCGAGCAGGGAAAAATCCTCAAGCTGAGTTATGAAGAGCTGGACAAACTTTCAAATCGAATAGCCAATAGTCTCAGTCGTCAGGTTAGAATGGGCGCGCAAATTGGCATGATCATGCCCATGACCATAGAAGCCGTCGCACTTTTTCTCGGCATTATTAAAGCCGGCTGTGTTGTCGTCGCGATTCCAGATAGTTTTTCGCCGAGAGAAATTGAAAGCCGTTTAAACATGACTAGCGTAGAATTATTTTTTTCTCAGGACCAAATTCTACGCGCTGGCAAAATCTTACCGCTCTACGAAAAACTGAGCGCAATTTCCAGTCCCAAAACCGTCGTCTTGCCTGTGGCAGACAAGCTGCTGGTCCAATTGCGTCCACAGGACCTTGCTTGGCAGGATTTTTTAAGTCTTGCGGAAGAGGACGGACTCTTTCCCTCCATTTCTTGCGAGCCAAGCGCCCCTCTCATGATTCTATTTTCCTCCGGCACCAGCGGCATACCCAAGGGTATTCCCTGGAACCATACCACAGCCATTAAATGTGGAAGCGATGCCTACTTGCATCATGATCTGCAAGCCGGTGAGGTCTTTTGCTGGCCCAGTAATTTAGGGTGGATGATGGGCCCTTGGCTTATTTTTGCTTGTTTATTAAATAAGGCAACGATTGCTCTCTATCCCGGCGCGCCGTTTGGAACAGGCTTCGGCAAATTTATCAGCGAAGCCAAAGTGACACACTTAGGTGTTGTTCCCACGCTAGTCAAAAATTGGCGGAACTCGCGCAGCATGGAGGGCCTTCTATGGAAAAACATTAAACTGTTCACCTCCACTGGCGAGCGTTCCAATATCGATGACATGCTCTATTTGATGTCTCTCGCAAACTACTCTCCGATCATTGAATACTGCGGCGGCACAGAAATCGGCGGCGCTTATCTGACGGGAACTTTATTGCAAGACGCAGCGCCTGCGGCTTTCACCACGCCTGCTTTGGGCTTGGATTTCATTTTATTGGATGAACAAGGCCAAGCCTCGGACAAAGGTGAAGTTGCCTTGATTCCTCCTTCTCTGGGTCTTTCAACCGAGCTTTTAAACCAAAATCACCATCAAGCCTATTACGCCGATTTTCCAAAAACTAAGGACGGCAAAATCTTAAGGCGTCACGGCGATCAAATTGAACATTTTACAAATGGCTATTACCGTTTACTTGGACGCGTTGATGATGTCATGAAACTGAGCGGAATCAAAATTAGTTCTGCCGAGTTGGAAAGTTGTCTCCAAACTCACCCGCTTCTCTATGATATTGCGGCTGTGGCCGTTGAGCCGCCGGATGGCACGACGCAGTTGATTATTTTTGCCGTGCTTAAAACGAACGCAGTCATTGAACCAGCACAATTAAAAAATGAACTGCAAAATCTTATCAAAGAGCATCTAAACCCACTCTTCAAAATCACAGATCTTATCGTTTTACCCGCTTTGCCTCGCACTGCCTCTAATAAAATCATGCGCCGCATTTTGCGGAATAATTATTTGAAGAGTCATTGATGGGGGTTTTTACCTGACCTTTTTTTGTTATACTAATGATCTCTGTGACTAAATTATGATTATGTTTCAAGGAGGAAATACCTTTGGACTCCATTGAAATTTATCTTCTCTTATGGGGAGTCAGTCTCGTAGTTGCGCTTTTCTTTAATCGGACTTCCATTCCCATTCCCTTGATGCTCGTCATCACGGGCATGTTTCTGGCTTTTATCCCGGGTATTCCAGAACTAAGCATTCAGCCTAAGTTAGTTTTGGATTTCTTTATCCCGCTTTTGGTGTATGCCGCTAGTACTGATTTATCGTGGAAAGATTTTCGCTTCAATCTTCGCCCGATTATACTGCTTTCGGTTGGGCATGTGTTCTTTATTACGATTCTAGTCGCCGTTTCCATTCATGCCCTGCTCCCTGCGCTAGGGTGGCCGCTTTCTTTTGTTCTAGGAGCCATCATCGCGCCTCCAGATGATGTTGCTATTCTTGCCGTCGCGGACAAAATCGCCTTCCCCCACCGCGTCATTACCATTTTAAAAGGCGAAAGTCTCTTAAACGATGCAACCGCGCTGGTCCTTTTTCGTTTTTCCCTGGCCGTTGTCCTAACCAGTCAATTTTCACCAACGACAGCTATTTCTGCCTTTTTTCTGGTTGTCTTGGGAGAAACGATGTATGGCTTTATTTTGGGCCACCTCATTGGCCAACTGCGTCTTCGAATTAAAGATCCCATGCTGCAGATGATGGCCTCCGTTATCACCCCTTTTTTGGCCTATTTTCCCCCTGAAATGCTTGGGGGCTGTGGGATTCTTGCCGTTGTGATCACAGGCTTTATAATTGGTCACCGATATATAGAAAATTTTCCGCCGGAAGTGAGATTGACGAACCGCTCTGTCTGGAATAGTCTTTCCTTTTCTCTTCAGAGTATTATTTTTCTTCTGGTCGGACTTAATTTTAAATATACCCTACATGGCATTGCCAGTATTCCCCTGTTTACCTTGGTCCAATCCACGGCGGCCATCATTCTGACTGTCGTACTTGGACGATTTGCCTGGGTTTACCTAGGGGCTTACCTTCCACGCTTCCTCTTTCCTTCCATTCTTAAAAAGGACCCCTACCCTCCCTGGCAACTTCCCTTTCTTGTTTCATGGGCTGGCATGCGTGGCGTTATTTCACTTGCGGCTGTTCTTGCTATTCCTTTTCTGCCAACTCAAATTGAGGGCGCCAATCCTAAGGATTTACTTACTTTTTGGGTATTTACTGTCATCACCTTTACTTTACTTTTGCAGGGCCTCAGCCTGCCCTGGGTAATCAAAAAATTGGGGCTTCATTGTTACGGCCTACGGGAAAAATACGACGACCATTTATCAGAATTGAATGCCCGGGTCAGGATCGCTAAGAAAGTTCTGCATTGGTTGCTTCAGTATAAAAAGGAAATTAAAGGTAAAGAGTTTTTAAAAGAGAAAGTCGATTTGCGGATCCAAGAATATCAACTACGCAGCCGGCAGCTCTCCAACGTTCTGAGCGACCATCATCGCATGGAGTCGCATGAAGACTCCGCGGAGCAGATTGAAAGCAGCCTTTTATCGGCGCAGATTAATGAATTGGAAAGGCATGAGCTTTTAAAGCTTTGGCATGAGAATAAAATCAGTCATGCGGTGAAAAATAAGATACTGCATCAATTGGACCATCGATTTAAACATATCACGGGTTAAACAAAATCTTGAAAGCCGAGGGCTTTTAGCCACTCGGGGGTTGGGGGAACTAACTTGCGGTGTTTCATGTCGAAAAGCGCGATAGTGAATTCGCCAATGCAGCAAACTTCGCCCTTGCGAAACATTTTTTGCTGCAATTTCCCAATTTTTCGTTCATAGGAAAGCAATTGCGTTTCAATAATCACAGGATCTCTCAGCTTGAGTTCCTTCATATATCGAATTTTTAATTCTAAAATAGTCGGGCCCAAGCCTGTTTCTATAATTTTTTCGATGCCGTAGCCGCTTTCATTCATAAGTTCCCAGCGGGCTTCCTCAAAAAGATTAAGATATTGGGCATTATTCATGTGACCAAAGGTATCTAAATACACTTCCTTGATCATAATCGGGTAGGAAAAAATCTTTGCATTCATATTAATTATTAGTAAATAATTCAGGACAAACAGTCCATTTGATTACCCAGCCGCCCCCTTCCATTCTTTCCAAGCAGACTAGTGTTGCGGTCTGGAAAACCAGCAAGTCACTGCTTTCATAGCCTGTCAGCAGTTTAGACAACAGTTTCCCCATAAAGGGCATATGGCCTACTAAGGCCAGGTCTTTATCAAACTGGTTAATTTCACTGGCAATGGGGCTAACCAAGTCTAAAGGCTCCAAGCCAGACCTTGCTTCAACGCCACGGTCACAATGAATGGCTTGTTGCAGCCCTTCCGCCGTTTGCTTAGCGCGTAATTTACCACTATGAAAGAAAAAATCTACCTTCAGTTTTCGAGGAACAAGAAAAGCTGCAATGGCTTGAAGGTCTTTTTCGCCTTTTTCACTAAGGGGACATTCAGAATCAATTTCCTTTGGGGAAGCTTCGGCATGGCGGGCTAGATAAATTTTCATAGTTTAATCATTCCAAAAATATATATAAGAAAAGCTGTCTGCATTTTTTCGCAGACAGCTTTTCAGTCATCATTTAGCTTTATTAATAATAATTTCTGTTTCTTCTTTTTATACTATAGAGACAAAGCAGCAGAAGAATAGGTAAAAAGACATCAAGCCAAAAACCCGAGGCGGCATTGACAAAGGTGAAATAATACTTGGTCAAGCGTATGTAGGCATCGCCCCACATCCAACAAGCATTTCCCAAAACAGCTGCAAGTCGGAAACCAAAACTAGCATTAAATGCAAGTACGGCAATTAAGCCAAAGCCTAAATTAGCAATTGCCACCTTATATTGAAAGAGTCCACCTATCCAGCCAATGTGGGCCGCTGTGACATCTGAGTAAACACCGTGCTTGTAGCTGGCAAAAAGAGCGGCGATACCCATCGGAAAGAGAACAAACCAGCTGAAAATAATTT
>CAYVBZ010000021.1:0-31897 GCA_964449835.1 uncultured Coxiellaceae bacterium
TCCTGAGTTATTGTTTATAAAAAGGCAGGAGAAGGTGACAGACCACCATGATCGAAAGATTTGGGCATCGCCTTATCAAGTTTTCCTTGGCGCAGGCGATATATGGGCCTTAAGACAAATACATGAAGACATTCTTCCTCTCATTGAAAATGGGGAAGCACAAGCGGAAGCTCAATTCAAAAAACAGTTTCCGAACTGTCCATGGCCGCTACCTGAAGACTTCAGTGAAGACCTGTTGTATGACGATAGAAATAAGCGCCAAATTGCAGAGATCGTGGAACAACTTGCTGCTGTTAAAAAGCTCTTCGATATTAACCCCTTTGACAATAACGAGCTCTTCGATGAGGCCCCCTTTGATAATAACGACCTGCGTGGTAAGCTAAGCTTTCTGCTTGCTAAGATAAAGCTTGCCGTTGAAACACTATGCCAATTATTTCAACCCAAACCTGAAGAAGTTATCCAAAGTGGGCTGCATTTCCCGCTTGCTATCATAAATGAAGTATACAAAACATATCTTGCACTGCCACAAAATCATTGGCCGTTCTTCTCGTTGGCCGTCATAAAACCAGCATTGGATGCATTATCAACCGTTGATGGACAGTGTTGTCAGTATGGCTTGCGTGACCTCGATATGGAAGAAGGCCCACGGCGCCGCTGCCACCCATTTTATCAGCATTCCTTGGGCCTGCCGCTCTCTTTGAAGTTTGCCAATGGCAATGACCCGCGCGAAGCGGCGTTAGTGGACCCGTATACTGGTGATGTTTTTTTTACCTCTTCTCCTGCTGGTTATTTTGATCGGTACAATAAAAATACTACCAGTCAGCCCGTGCGCTCCCTCTGTTGTCAGCGGCGAGATCATCAGGAGGGGGCCCCCGATGTGCAGACGGTTTTGGAAAACTTATGGAGAACAAAAGCGGAAGCTTATAGGAGCTCTATTTCACAATCACTTTTCCCTTCATTCCAAAAATAAAAAAAGTATGTGGCCTGCAATAATAGTAGTAAGTCCCTGGCTTATTAAAAGTGTAAGAAACGCTGGCCCCTGGATGAATATGGCCTGAATCAAAATAACCTTCATTGCTTGTGATGGTATGGTCTTTTTTACCCTTATTGATCCATAATACTTTTTGTCCGCGTGAAATAATAATTGTTGTTGGAGAAAAATGATAATCTTCCACATAAACGACCGCTGTTTTAGGCGCCGTTGCTGCGAAAGAAAGGTTATTTTGAAAAGCAGCCAGGAACAGGAAAAGGATAATATACTTTGCAATTCCTGTATGCTTACGGATAATGGTCATTCGTTGTAATCTCCATATTTAGATAAGCACGCCTTGTACTCTCATCATTAACCCAAGTATACACAATTATTTTGCTTTCTTGATGAAAGCTGAAAAATAATCGATATTGCTAAAAGAACTTTGCCCTAAACCAATGCTTATGTTTCTCCCCCAAAGTTGACTGTATCTGCACCTCCCACAGGTGCTTCATTTGGCTTAACCTTTGAGAAGCAGGACTGCTCAAAATTTGGTCGCTAATTTTAATGTTGTAATTATTGTGCCATCTCTCTATAATTTGCACCGTCTTTAAAGGATGAATATGTCTGAGTTAAGGAGGCCATTTTTAACATTAATAAATAGGTTTGATAATGAAAACACTCATCAAAGTTGCTCTGTTAACTTCAGTCTTAGTAATCTCTGGTTGTGCATCAGTTGGCGGTGATAACAGTAAAGTTGTGCGCGTGACTTCAAAGCCAGAAGGGGCAAAAGTCTATGCCAATAACATCCCAGTTGGCACCACTCCAACCCAAATTTCTGTAAACAACACGTGGTCACCGACTCTCCTGACCTTCAGAAAGAAAGGTTATGAGGAAACAAATGCCCAGGTTAACACTTCTTTTCAACCCATTGGCATTTTAAATATCTTCTTCTGGCCAGGGTTCATTGTGGATGCTGCGACAGGGAACACAATGAAGATTTCTCCGGATTCACGGGTTATTAATGCTGAATTAACGGCAATTGCGTAGATTAAGATTAAAACTCTGGGACCGTAACTTGTGAGAAGCAGATACGGCCCCAAAGTCAACAACACTAATCAACGTGTTTTTTTATCCATGCCACATACTTATCCATCCAGCCTTGAAGAAACTGTTTACTGTCTTCGCCTATATTTCCCTCTTTATCAAATAATCCATCCTTAACATGGATAAAAGCTTCCGGCTCACCCAGTGTTGGAACATCAAGATAAGCTAGCACATTACGTAAATGTTGTTGCGCAACAGCAGTACCAATGACACCAAGCGATGCGCCTAACAAACCAGCAGGTTTTCCTGCCCAAGCACTTTTACCATAAGGACGGGAAGCATGGTCGATTGCATTTTTGATAACGCCTGGAATAGAGCGGTTGTACTCAGGTGAGACAAACAAAAAACCATCTGAAGAATTGAGCTCTGATTTCAATCTTTGCACTGATTTTGCTTGGCCTGCATCATCATCCTGATTATATAGAGGCAAATCACCAATCTCGACTTGTTTGAATACAAACTCGCTTGGTGCAAGCTTAATCAAAGCATGCGCAAGTTTTTGGTTGAATGAATCTTTGCGAAGACTACCCACGATCACAGCTATTTGATATTGCTTCAAGATATCCCCCTTGACTTAGTTTGTATATTATTGATATTAAATAACTCATTATCGCAAAAATCAAACAAAACCTCTCTATGCTGAAAAATCAGTTCAAATTTTTCCTGGGTCATCTGCGGCAAAGTACGAATTCCCTCTATTGATGTTCCTCGCAGCGCTAAGGTTTCTTTCCTAGGGTCAAACCTTTCTTTCAGGAAGCAAAAACAACCCCTTAAATGGCCGCCTAGCTAATCCAGGAAACATTTGACCTCTCTCCTTCTGTTCCTTTATTGTAATAATGGATCTTTTAGTAATTGAGAGGAACCAGCATGTCAAAATCCAGGGAAGGCGTTCTAGCTAAGCCGAATTTGTTCGTGCGCATGGCCCGCAATCTCTGCTTTGGCTTGTTTTTTATAGCCCTTGCCCTCTACATCGGTATGCTGGGTTATCATTATTTCGAAAAAATGCCCTGGATCGATGCTTTCGTCAATGCTGCGATGATCCTCTCCGGCATGGGCCCTGTGCAAACACTGAATACTTTCGGGGGAAAATTATTTGCCGGGCTTTATGCTTTATTTAGCGGACTTGCCTTCATCGTCTTGATTGCTGTTATTTTTTCCCCCATCATCCACCGGTTTTTTCGCAAGATCCATTTGGAGGACCGCTAAGCTAGTACGCAGATTATTCTATGACGGAACCCCCGTTTTCGCGCCCGGACAAAAGGTCACCTGGTAAGAAGTCCGCTGGCCGGAAACATTGCAAGAAAACGAGGTTGATTTGTCATCATAGGGAAAAACATAGACCGTGGAGCAGGCGTTTTTCAACCACGATATATGACTTAAAACATGGTCATGCCAGGTGACGTCTTTATTCTGGCAGGGAATTTCGGAAGGAACAGTGTAAGTAGTCCCGTTAATGGTAACCTGCCAATCTTCGCAACCACAGACATTCAGTGGCTGCAATACGCCTGCCTGTTGATAGCCAGATTCCAAGCTGCCATTACTCGTGATGGCGGTACAACCAAACAAATTCGCCAAGTTTACGGCCGCACTATTCAAGGTGCCAAAGGAAGGCTGTTGGGCGGTCTTAATGCTGTCCAGTGTTGTCGCTAGTGCATATTGATCATAGAGGTTACAGGAAGACCATTGTGCTGCTCCATTGGAATAACCAATCCAATCGTTAATGGTCCAATAACCTAAAAATTGGCCGCAGCCTCGGTTAATCTGCGTTCCCAAATAGACCGGGTTGGAAGCCGGTTGCGTCGTATAGTTCATGCCGCAAACATTGGAACCTGTACAAGCTGAAGCACAAGCATCTGTGGAGTCCGGCGTGACATTGTAGAAATTGCCGGTCACATCCGTGCCACTACACGTTGTTCCCGAAGTCAGCGTAAAGGTCCACGGGCAGCCTACCAGGGTTGAACTAGAGGGTTGAATCACGCCGCCCGCCGATTGACCACAACCATTGCTAAATTGATCAAAATGGCTTGAACCCGGTGTATAAGGGTTAAAGGGCGCTAGCGAGCGAAACTCGCCTGGAATATTAAATCCATTGATAAGCGAGATATCATAGGAACCATCGGTCGCAGGTGTCGAGAAGAGGTTTTCCTCAAAAAGAGTTGTGGGAGGAAGAAAACCTGTACTTTGGTTACAAGTACCTGTTGTATTGCTGACGCCGTTGTACGTCAGAGAGGTACAGTTAGCGGTCAGGCAAGTGCCATATTTGCCTTGGGTGGGATCGGTTTCACAATGCGTCCTGCCGGCAATCGCGCCATTGGCATATTCCGGGAACTGGAAAATCACGGGTACCGGCGCTTTTTCATCGGCCTGTATATTGAGCTGATGGCCTTGCCACGTATTATAGGCAGCAGGGGTGGGATCAGGACTTTTATACGTAATACCGCTCCCTGAGCCATTCCCATTTTGAAAGCCATACCAAACATGATTGGGACACTGGTTGACAAACATAATGGTATGCTCCGTGCTTTGATTCGTCAGCGCGTTAACGGGAGAATGGGTCGTTCGGTCCGCATAGAGTGTGGCATTATTGTAAGGCACAGTCGCGGTGATATGCAGGTCCGCTGCGATTGCATTTGGAATAACTGAAGCATAAACCGAGCAACTGCCGCTGGCTGCCAACGTTTGGTTGGAACAAGTATCTAAACTAGAACTGGTCGTAATAGTGGGAGCCGTGCCTGAAGCATCCGAGGAAAAACTGACCTGTCCCAGTGTTTCAGTAGTGCTGGTACACTCATTGACGAAATCAAAACGAACCATATGATCGCCATAAATCAAGGTCTGGGTCGGAAGGGGTAAAACGGTTTTCCCTTTCACATTATGGCAGCCGCCGCTACCGTTTTGGGCATTGGTTTGGGAACTGAGCGGCACGGAAACAGAGGTCCCGCTGCTGGTGTAAACATAGGTCGCTGTCAAGGTATATTGGATAGCGCTGGTCGGCGTAAAGTTTCCGCTAACGGTGCAAGTTGAATCTTCTCCCAGCTGCGCGGTACAGGTATTGGTCGATGCGGTAAAACCTGTCACATTAACCGCGGTCGCGGTCACGGCCGTCGGCCCATCATTAATGAAGGTAAAAACGATGGGATAGGAAGTGCCGACATAGGTTACCGCAGGCAAGGAAGTCGTCACCACGCCATTGATATGATCAACCGTTTCAGCTGAAGCGGTATTCGAGGTTAAAATAGGCAAAGCCACTTTATTTTTATGATAACCAATCGTCATTTGCGCAGTATGGGTTCCCGTCGTGGTCGGTTGAAAATGTAAATGGAAAATACAACTGCTGCCAGAACTGCCGGCTGGGGCGAGTGTCGTGTTACAGTTATTGCTGAGTCCAAAACTGCCGCCCACATAGCTACCTGTGACCGACATCAGCACAGCAAAGGGAAGATTATTGGTAAGGGTATAACTGACCGCATAACTACTGCCGACCGTAGTCGAGGCTGGAAAGCCAGAGCTCGGGAAAAGGGACCAGGCCACTGGATCTTTGCCTGCATGAGAAAATGAAGAGAACATCAAAGTCATTATTAAAAAACCTGTCAAAAATGCTGCTTTCATCTTTACTCCTGAAACCCTTCTGGAATATTAGCCGTGATTTGAATATAAATCGTATTCATTTTCGTATCGTTGGAAAACACAAGATGAGAGTCGCCCCAGCCCACAGTACCATTTTGCGTGGATAGAGAACCCTGAAAAAGCAGCTCATAGCCAAGCGACACCCACCAGTTTTTGGTCGCTTTAAAATCTAAGCCCAGACCTAAGGTCAAGACCGGACCTGCATCTGTATGATCGCCAAAACTAGGGCTATTGCGCGCAGTCACATTGCTTTTGGGAAACTCTTGGTACAATTGTAAATAATTAAAGATCCCGCCTAGACCTAAGGCTAAATAAGGAAGGACATGGCTGCTTTCGATGAGATTCACTTTTGCGTTTAAGGTCAACAAGTCCGCTGACAAGCTCATTCGATAGTCATAATTTTCAAAGTCCGACAAGGAATATTGCTCAATACTGCCTTTGATATGCGTTGGGAAATAATGCCGGTATTGAAAATAGCCGGAAAGATAAGGAAAATATTTTGCCCGTCGATGCCAACGATACCCCACGGTGGATTGGAGCTGAGATTGTGCAGCCGGCGTCTTGACGGTGTAGTAATCGAGGTTACTGGGCGGTGAGACTAAAGCGCCATTATAAACGGTGGTATAACCTCTGGACAGGGCCACCCAATTCAAGCCACCGCCAAGGCCAAAAAACCAGGTATTTTCACTCTTCTGAGTCGCCCGTTTTTTGGAGTGAAGGCCTAAAGCATGGCTACTCTTTCCTTTTTGGGCCAGAGCGGGCCCTGCCAGTATTATCGTGATCAAAAGAAAGGGCAGGATTTTTAGAAGAAAAAATTTTTTGTTCAGCACCACAATCCTTATTATGCTAAGAACAGCTTGAATTTATAAATATAGGAAGGACTATTACACAGGGATTTTCTGAAAACAAGGGGCGGGATCTGCGCCCCTCTTCTTTTAGAATAAACACTGAAGCTCCTTAGCTCCTTTTTATCAGTTGCGCTTAGGCTTTCTCGGTCTCCAACAGTAGACCAAAATGAAGAATAAGACTGGGAAAATAATTGACCCAATCCCAAAGAAGTTGCGCAACCATTTCGCCCGGCCTAAAAGCTGAATGCCTCTTTTTAGTTCTTCCTTGCCTGCGGCAAGTTTCTGTTCTCCCGCCTTTATTTTTCCTTTCCCTTGCTCGACAAGGCGATTGCCTTCGGACACTTTGTCTCCGGTTACTTTAGACGCAGCAAGCGTTGCCACCAGGATAGGCACGCCAATTGGGGTTGCGGCTTCGAAGACCGTGGCCTGGCTCATATGATGATAAGCCTGTTTGCCGCTCGCCAACTGCTTTTCCCCCGACGCCAATTTTTTCTTCCCGCGTGCGAGTTTAAGCTCGCCTTCTGCGATTTGTTTTTCGCCGGCCATGACTTTGACAGAGCCTTCCAGAATCCGTTTGTTTAAAATTAAATAACCCGAGAGACAGGCAATACTGAGTCCTAACAACAAAATCAACGCTAGAATTTTTTTCATATTCACCTCATAATCATTTTGTAAAATCAGTCCAGTTAACGCACCCGGTTGCTGTGCTATTCTGTGATAGATTTATACCTTCATTCTACCAAAATTTTTACTCTGGGCTTCAAATCTTCACTCTAGGCAGCCTTAGCTCATCCAAACTTATACAACCCCTCCACCGCATAAGACTGCGCATTATTTTTCACAGTCACCCCAGCTTTATTTGTAAATGCACCCACATTTGAAAAATCACGCCGCAGTTCCGCTCTCACTTCAACATTATAAAGCGGTAAATACCCCAAGGTCAGGGTCGCCTCTTTCCAAACTTGTCTAACACCGGTGCGAAAACCCTCCTTATCATTAAAATATTCGCCGCGTAAAGAGCCATGCCAGTCATCATTAAACTTATAGTTAAGATAAACCGCGAGGCCCTGCCAAGTAACCTTTCCATCGCTGCCATTCAGTAAAGCCGCATTTGTTTGCCAACCGCCGTCGTAATTCGCAATAAAACTCAATTGCTCGCTGAGATTAAAAACCGCGACCAAATCAAGCAAGGTACGCCAGCCTGTCGGCCCTGTGTCCGTTTGTGGTGTGGCACGCTCTTGTCCAGTATAGACTGTGGAAGAAAAACTGAAGAAAGCATTCGCTTGATAGTTCGCGTTGAATTCCCAAGTCTTAGACCGACTCCAATCCCGAATATTATCCCAACCATTATTAAGGCCTGCGATAACACTTAGTTTCTCATTGACGAAATAGCTGCCTCGAACACCAATAATCGTGAAAGGTTCCGCATATCCATAAAGAATCCCTCGAGAAAAATTAGAATCTTGAGTCGGAAACAAGGCCTCCTCTCCCGCCAGTTCGACAAAACGACCTGCGCTTAAAGTCAGCCCATTTTTTACATATTGCAAAAACGCTTGCGGAACATCGATGCTAATGGTTTGGGAGTGAAACTCAGTGATCGGCTGAAAACCATAGGGTGCGAAAATATTCGTATCATAACCCAAGACTGGGTCCAGCAAGCCGCCAAAACCTTGCAAAGGTTGATAAGCAAAAGTTATCGCCGCTTGATGTAAAGTAAAGCCATTTTGGGCATTATCAAAAACACGGTCAAACTGCCCGCTGGTAAAATAATTTCTTTGTAGATTGTTATAGGAGCCGTCAACATAGCCTGAAATTTTAAGCAGCGGTTCCTTTTTTGTTTGCGCGCAGACGCCGCTAGAAAAGATAACCGCCCCCACTAAATAAATCCAATATTTTTTCACTTGCCATCCTTTTGCAATTACTAAAGAAACTGACGGACCATGGCATCATCATTGGGGCCTGCGAGCAGGCCCCTTACTTAAGCAAAGTGCGCTTTACTGCTGTCTGCCACCCTTCATATAACTTCCTTCGTTCGGCCTCTGGTAATTGGGGCCTATAGGTACGATTAATTTTTCTTAAACGGGCGACCTCGTCTAAAGATGAGTAAAGCCCAATCGTCAAGCCCGCGAGATAAGCCACCCCCAAAGCACTCGTTTCAATACATTGAGGGCGTTCAATTTCAAGAGAAAGTTGATCCGCGATAAATTGCAACAGCCAATGATTGGCGACCATGCCGCCATCCACCCGCAGTGTATGGAGCGGTGCAGCCAGGTCGCCCTGCATGGCTTCAACCAAATCACGCGTTTGATAGGCCACACTTTCAAGCCCTGCTCTCACCAAATGCGCGCGCCCGCTGTTTCGCGTCAAACCCACTATAGCGCCGCGCGCTTCCGGGTCCCAATAAGGTGCACCCAAGCCCGTGAAAGCAGGCACCATGTAAACGCCTTCATTGTTTTCAATCTCCTGCGCCAAGATTTCTGTTTCCTCCGCCGTATAAATCAGATGCAGCGTATCACGCAGCCATTTAATGGTGGTCCCGGCGCAAAAGATGCTGCCTTCCAGACCATAGCTGACTTCGCCCGCAAGACGGTAAGCCACAGTCGCCAACAATTGATTTTTGGAGCTAACAATCTCCTTCCCGGTATTGAGTAAAAGAAAAGCGCCTGTCCCATAGGTTGCCTTGACTGTTCCTGGGGAAAAACAAGCTTGTCCAAAAGCTGCGGCCTGCTGATCTCCAGCCACACCGGCGATTGCAATAGCACCGCCGAGAAAATCCGGATGCACTTTACCGAAGGAGGAGGCATTGTCACGAACCTCGGGTAAAAGTGACCGCGGAATCTGTAACAGCTCAAGAATTTCGGCGTCCCAGGTCTGGCTTTTCAAATTAAATAAAAGTGTGCGGGATGCATTGGTTGGGTCCGTCGCGTGAACGGCCCCTTGTGTAAGTTTCCAGATAAGATAAGTATCTACGGTCCCAAATAATAATTCGCCGCGTTCCGCCCGTTGACGCGCCCCAGGCACCCGGTCCAGTATCCATAAAATTTTAGTGGCCGAAAAATAAGGGTCCAGCAAGAGCCCTGTTTTTTCTTGAAAACGTGCGGCCAAGCCCTTGGCGGCAAGCGCTTGGCAGATTGCTGTTGTGCGGCGGTCTTGCCAAACAATTGCGGGATAAATCGGCAGGCCCGTCTGCCGGTCCCAAATCACCGTGGTTTCACGTTGATTTGAAATACCAATCGCGGCAATTTCTTTGGCGCTTAGCTTCGCTTGTTTGAGGACTTCGCGACAACAGAGCAGAGTATGATCGAACATTTCCTCCGGATTTTGCTCAACCCAGCCCGGCTGCGGGAAAGACTGCGCCAAGGAAATATCATAATGGCAAACTAACTCGCTTTCTTGATTAAAAAGAATCGCGCGACTATTGGTGGTACCTTGATCAATTGCTAGTAAATAGCTCATCCTGCTGACCTCTTTGTCATCCTGAACGCAGGGAAGGATCCTGTCAATTTACAAATTCCAACAATATTGATATATAATGCCGTACTTTACAAACAACCGAGCAATTTACCCTCAAAATGAAAAACAAACTATTTCTGAATAAGATTTATGTAAAAAAATCTCCTCCACAAGGCTATGGTGTTTTTGCTGGAAAAAAACTAAGAAAAGGCGAGCTGATTGAGGAATGTTATTTTATTCTCTCCAAGGGCGGCGACAAAGCCATGGACGATTTTTACTTTGACGCCAAAGGTAAAAACGCCCTCTTCCTGGGGTATGGAAGCATCTATAATCATTCAGATGACGCGAATGCCGACTACGTACTTAACCTTAAGAAACGGACCACCACCATCCGCGCCGACAGAACCATTCAAAAAGGGGAAGAAATATTTTTATCCTACGGCGATGATTGGTTTAGCAGCCGGAACAGGAAATATAAGAAAAACATTAAAAAAACGAAGGCCCCAGGGAAACGTTAAAAAAGTCTCGCGTCTCGGCATCCAATTTACCCGCAGCTTAATAGGTTTCTTGGTCACGATGGCTAAAAATGATGTAGACAAATAAAAGAACGATCATCATTAAGCCAAAGGACCAGACTGGCCTGACACTAAACCAGGCAATGGCCGTCGCGGTCGTCCATAAAAAAAGTCCGCTGGTCATCGCCAATAAACCCACGCCAAAGCGGACGAGTCTTGCAAATAAGGGGACCTCCTGCGCCAAAACCACTGCGGGCCGTAAAAGTAAGGCGACGCCCAGGCACATCATCAATACCGTCGAAAGGCGCAACAACCAAATCCGCACCTTATTTTCTATTTTGGCTTGACAAAGAATTTGTTCAGGCGTCTGTGCTCCCATGGCCAGTAGGCCGACGGAATGTCCAATCGGCGTCATATAGGCCCTTACTGTTTTGCCGGTCTGCTGGGCAATCACGCTCACGGTTTGGGGTAAAATTTGAGTGACTGTGATTCGCAGATCGCCAATCTCAGGTGCTTGCGGGTTTTTCCCGACATAGATCCGATATTCGGCATGCTGCACGTGTTTATTTAGTTTCTGCTGCAAGGGCCCAAGGTCCAAGCGCGACAAATCTAAGATCGTGCTGCCCTGCATTTTATCCACAAATCCATCCGGCAAGTAAAAGTCGCCCACCTTGACGGTTTTCGCTTGCACCATCCGTGATTGCATTGCCATTTTAGAGGGGTTTTTATGGAGAGCGGGTTCCTTAAATTGGCTGCTTTTGATGAGCTGATCGGACCAAATCGGGGTATAAACGTAATGACTCTCGTGTGGCTTTTGTTCCGCATGTTCCTGCCATTGATACATTTCCACGGTGCGGACCAGCTTAATGGCTTGCTGAGAAACATCTAAAATCGGATCGCGTAAGACCTCGCTTGTCGTAGCCAAGCCGCTGAAATAAACGGGTTGTGAATCATTTTTAGGGTCAATGGGCGCGTTGGAAACGCTCACCAGGACTTGCTCGGTTTCCAGGAGCGCCTGGGCATCGTGCAAGCCATGACTTTCATTCCAAAAAATCAGGGTAAAGGCGCCAACGATCAGAACCAACCCACCAATAAAACCAGCCAGGGCCTCGACTAAGCGGCCCTTCCATGAACGCTTCTTTCGCTTTTGCACCCTTCGCCCTCCCTGACCGCAAGATTGCGTGTACCTCTTTGATTGTAGCTCTTTTTTCAATGAGTTGGCTAGCCTGAAAGAGCAAGGGAGGGCCCTGTCACCCCAGGTTTTGGATTTTTGGGGCCTCCCTCCTTAATTGACAAGAAGGTCAAGGCCCTTATACTGGACGAAAGGACTTTACTCATCAATTAAGGAAATCATGATGTACGAACTCTGGGACCTTGGACTGGGTTTTCTTGAGGGGTTTGCGCTCATTATCTCTCCCTGTATTTTACCCATTCTTCCTATCATGCTGGCGGGCTCTCTTACTGGCAGCAAAAAACGGCCCCTAGGCATTATTTTTGGCTTTATCCTCGTTTTTTCTTTATTTACCTTTTTCTCGCGCAAACTGGTTGAATACTCCGGTATTGATCTCAATCTGCTGCGGCATCTTTCTTATGCACTGCTCTTTCTGCTCGGCTGCATCATGGTTTCAAACTTTCTGACAGAAAAATTTGCCAAACTCACGGCGCGATTTGCTGGAATTGGGGCCAATTGGAAACGACTCAACCAGCAGGAAGATTTCTTGGGTGGCTTGCTCTTTGGGGGACTGGTTGCCATCATTTGGACGCCTTGTGCCGGCCCCATCTTGGCCGCTGTCATCGTCCAGACGGTGACGCAACAAACGACTGTCTTGAGTTTTTTAATCGTATTCGCCTTTGCGACAGGCGCTGCTCTTCCCATGCTCCTGATCGCCTTTTTTGGCAGACGTATTCTTCCCCATTTTAACTTCTTTAAAACACGTACTCTTTTGTTCAGAAAGCTGCTGGGCTTCATTATTCTCGCCACAGTCGCTTACATGATTTACTTTGAAAACAGTCTAACGCAGGCAGGTGCAGCCTTTGAGGCCGCAGCGCCGGCAACACCAGCCGCATTTGAATTGCAAAAAGGCTTGGCGCTGCCCTACCCTGCGCCCGCCCTGGACAGCAAAACCGATTGGATCAACTCAGAGCCACTGCAACTTAGCAACCTCAAGGGGAAGGTTGTTTTAATCGACTTTTGGACCTACTCCTGCATCAACTGCATCCGCACGCTTCCCTACCTCAAGGACTGGTATCGGAAATACCATGACCAGGGCCTTATCATCATCGGCGTGCATTCTCCTGAATTTGATTTTGAGAAAAAGCTGTCAAATGTAAAAGCCGCTGTCGCAGCCGACGGCATTCTTTACCCTGTCACGCTGGACAATCAGTATGTGACCTGGCGAAACTATAATAATCAGTATTGGCCCGCGCACTACCTGATCGACAAAGAAGGTCAAGTGGTCTACACGCATTTTGGCGAAGGGGACTATGAAGTCACGGAGAATAATATCCGCTATCTTTTAGGACTCAAAGCAGGATTGAGCGGCACGACAACACTCGCAAACGGAAATTCAGGCCTGCTCACACCGGAGACTTATTTTGGTTATGCGCGTTCGCAGCGTTTTGCCAGTCCCGAAACAATCACGACCGATCGCCCTGCTTTATACCACTTTCCTCAAGACTTGAGGCAAAACGACTGGGCCTTGCAGGGCCTATGGACGATTGCCGCGGAAGGGATTGTCTCTGCTTCGACGAATTCTTCGCTGAGACTGCATTTTTTAGCGCAAAAGGTTTTCATCGTCCTGGGAAGCACAACAGGGCAGCCCATCCTCGTTCACTTACTTTTGAATGGTAAGCCGCTTGGCCCTTCCTCTGGAAAAGATGTCGTCGAAAGCAGCATCCAGGTCACAAAGCCCCGTCTTTATGAAGCTTTAACGCTTCCCGCCTTTGGAGAAGGCATTTTAGAAGTCCAACCTGCCGCGCCACAACTTGAAATTTACACTTTTACCTTCGGATGATGTGAAGAACGAAGACTTAAAAAATTTCTCATCAAGGCATGGCCATCTCGTGTCAAAATCGATTCAGGATGAAACTGAAGACCAAAGAGAGGATAGGTACGGTGCTTTAAGGCCATGATTTCTCCTATTTCGCAACGCGCCGTCACCTCGAGTATTGCTGGAAAATTTTCCTCGCTGACGACCAAAGAGTGATAACGGGCCGCTGACATCGGATTTTTTAATCCGGCAAATAATTCCTGTTCATGATGTCTCACTTTGGAAAGTTTACCATGCATGGGACGACGGGCGCGAACAACCTGACCGCCATAGACCTGGCCAATCGCTTGATGCCCAAGACAAACGCCTAAAATGGGCAGGACCTTGGCAAAATGCTTGATGGCCGCCATAGAAATACCGGCCTCAGTGGGTGTAAGAGGCCCTGGCGAAATGATCAAGTGTGAAGGTTGTAAAGTTTCGATTTCAGCAAGAGTCAGTTGATCGTTGCGGTGCACCTGATACTCAAAACCAAGCTCCGCGACATAGCGGGCCAGGTTATAAACAAAAGAATCATAGTTATCAATGAGTAAAATCATTTTGATATCCCAGGGCCTTAAACAACGCGGCCGCCTTAGTCAACACCTCTGCATGTTCTTGCCTCGGATCTGAATCTGCAACCACAGCACCTCCCGCTTGAAAACTCACCTTTTGGTTTTTAACGCAAAAGGTACGGATCACGATGGAGCTATCCATATTGCCGTCAAAGCCGAGATAGGCGACGGAGCCGCAATAGGGACCGCGCTGGGTGGGCTCAAGCTCTGCGATAATTTCCATGGCGCGTAATTTTGGCGCGCCCGTGACAGACCCGCCAGGAAAGGTTGCCTTTAAAAGATCAATGGCTGTCTGGTCTCCCCGTAATTTTCCCGTGATCACCGACACCAGGTGATGCACGCTGGGATATGTTTCCAGACCGCAGAGTTGCGGCACCTTGACGGAGTGCGCTTCGCAGACACGGGACAAATCATTTCGCATTAAATCCACAATCATCACATTTTCAGCGTGGTCTTTTTCACTGGAGCGGAGGGCCTCGCCTAACTTTTCATCCTCGTCTTTAGTCGGACCGCGGGGGCGTGTTCCTTTAATGGGTCTCGACTCGACCTGGCCTAAGGTAAGCTTGAGAAAGCGTTCCGGCGAGGCGGAAACGAGGACCGCAGCCTCAAAATGTAAATAGGCCGCGAAAGGCGCTGGGTTAATTGTCCGTAAATGGCCATATAACTCAAAAGGCGTCAGCTGCTTTGGCAAGTCGGCCAAAAAACGCAGCGACAGGTTGGCCTCAAAAATATCGCCCGCTAAAATGTAATCAATCACCTTTTGCACTTGCGCTTGGTAGGCTTGCGAAGAAAAACTGGCCTGCACTTCTTTTTGCTCTTTTGGCTTTAAAGCTTGTGCTCCTGAAACCTGCAGATTCTCGAGCTTGCTCGTCATTAGGTGCAGGCGTGTTTCCGCGCGTTTTTGTCTTTCCTTCATTTCCTGTTCTGGAAAACCGCTGGAAAAAATCCAGGCGCGTTTTTGGAGTAAATCAAATGCTAAAACCAGGTCATAAAAACCTAAGATTAAATCTGGAAATTGGAGTTCATCTTTTGGGGCCAGAGGAACTTTTTCCAGATGTTGTGCCAATTCATAGCCGAAAAAGCCCGCGACTCCGCCTTGGAAGGGGGGCAGACCAGGCAGGGTTTTTTGAGCGAAAACACTTATTTCTTTTCTCAAGACCTCAAAAGGATTCCCTTCAAAAGTTGATCCCCTGATTTGAATTTTACCGTTTTTACTGGTGAGTATTTGAAAAGGATCCAGTGCAATAAAACTATAACGCCCACAGGCTTCTCTTTGTTGTGCGCTGTCTAAAAAAACAGCCCCTTCTTTCGCGCCCAAAGATGAAAAAACCAAATAGGGGTCTTGGAAAGGCACTTCGGAACAAAGTGGAAAAGGCAAGTTATTCATAGAGCAACGCCTTGTATTTAAAGGAAAATTTTGTAACCCACATTTAATACCTTGGCAAGCCGCTTAGCCATGTTTTTGCCAATGGTTCGTCGGCCATGCTCCATATCAGAAATATGACTTTGTGGAATACCGATCTTATTTGCAAGGTCATTTTGGGACAAATTTTCCTTGATTCGAGCTCCCTTTAATGCGGCCCCTGCCTCAGTATATTTCTGTGTTAGATCAGCGATAGCTTCTCTCCAAGGAGTTGTTTGCTGGTCTTCATTTATTTCAAAATCTTGAAGAAGGCGAACGATTCCATTGGCCCGGTCCTTTGGCACAAGAAATATCCTTACTTTTCTGTCTCCAACCTGGACTCTAATTCCTTTTTTAATAGGGGGAGTTTTCATGGGTGCCGACATAGTAAACCTCCAAAATTTTTAACTTCTTGCCTTGAATTTCCCAACAAACCACATAAGTTGGTTTGCCAGAAACTATGTGACAGTGATAACAACTTTCATGTGGATCCCTTAACTATAAATTTAGGATATCCCAAATAATGGGATAGGTCAATGAAATATTTAGCATATGAAATACACAAATTGGCGCCTGATCAATTTATGGCGTTGAAACACAAAACTCACGTCATACATCTGCCACTCAGAATTACGCGATGCACGGAACAACAACCGAAGTCATGGTGCATAATTCTGGAGAAAATACACGTAAACTGAGTTTCAAGCTTGCTCTGCATATTCTAAAATCATTTCGTGATTCTGGAATATTGTCTGATTGTAACGAAGCAGCTTATGCAATATTATTGAAGTCAATTGCCCGAAAAAAGTTGGCAATAGGCCTGGTCGAATTAGTGCCATTGAATTATAGTTCATTTTAATTGGTCGGGGCCCTGTCACCCTGTAATTTTTTCGTTTCTATATTTTTTGTTAGCGAACTAAGGAACCCTCAATGAAAGCAAACCTCCGTGGCACTGAAATATATTTTGATATCGCCGGTATGCAACTTGCACCAGTGGGGGAAACTTTTGAGGAAAGGCCCGTCGTGTTTCTCTTGCATGGGGGGCCAGGAGGGGACCATTTGCGTTTCAAGCAACATTCTCTAGAGTTGGCGAAAGTCGCTCAGTTAGTTTTTATTGATCACCGGGGTTGTGGGCGCAGCAAAAAGACCAAGCAGGCTGATTACACTTTGAAAAACAATGTCGAGGACATCGAGGCTTTGCGCAAACACTTGGGTCTCAAACGAATTACTGTTCTTGGTACCTCCTACGGCGGCATGGTCGCGCAAGGCTATGCCACTCGCTATCCGCAGAATGTGGAAAAGCTGGTTCTGGTAGTGACAGCCCCAAGTTATCATTTCGAGACGCAAGCGAAAAAAAATCTGCAAGAACGTGGCACGCCCCGGCAAATTGCGTTTGCGGAACATCTGTGGAATGGCACTTTTAAAAGTGCGAAACATGCTGAGGCTTTTTTCAAGGAAATGGAAAATATGTATTCTGTCCGGCCCCAAAAAAAGCGGACAAAAGCTGCTAATAAATCCGAAACGATTTGGTCTCATGAGGCTTTGAACGAAGGGTTCAGCGGTTTTTTGCGCCGTATGAATTTTATTCCTCAGTTGAAAAAAATTCATTGTCCCACTTTGATTCTCGCTGGCGAAAAAGATTGGATTTGTAGTCCCGAGCAGTCCAAACGAATTGCGAAAGAAATTCCACACTCCAAATTACACATCTTAAAAAATTGTGGTCACGCTATGGGTGTTGATGCGCCTAAAAAATATCTTGAACTCGTTAGCCGCTTTCTTCGTCAGAAATCCCATAAAACTGGTTTAAAACGCTGAGCAAATAACATGAACGCCGCGCCCCATAAAACTTTATCCAAAAAATCTTTTCTAGGGGCTGCCGTCGGCACTTTCGTCGAATATTATGATTACGCTTTGTTCACGATTTTCATGCCCATTTTCTCGCCGTTATTTTTTCCGGCGCATACACGCTATGAGTCGCTGGTCAGAGGTTATTTCGTTTTACTCATCGCGGTGCTGGCGCGGCCTCTGGGCGGCCTGGTCTTTGGTTATCTGGGCGATGTATTCGGACGTCGGCAAGCGCTGCTCACTTCCATGTATGGCATTGCTTTCGCAACCACGCTGATCGGCTTGGTTCCTTCCTGTGCAACTATAGGCTTGTGGGCAACCGGCCTCATCATTTTTGCTAAAGCCCTGCAAACTTTTTGTTTTGGCGGCGAGTTCTCAGGCGCGGGCATTTATGTGGTGGAACATGCACAGAACCATCGAGAAACACTGATTGGGAGCTTGCTCTCAGCAACGACTCTATTGGGTTCCTTGCTGTCTTCTTTATTTGGGGTGCTCGCCACCTATGATTTCATGCCTGACTGGAGTTGGCGTGTGGCCTTTGTTCTCGGCGGGTTAATTGGGGTATTTGGCATTCTTTACCGGAAAAATATGATGGAATCCCCTAACTTTGAAAGAGCCAATCCTCAAAAACAGGGGTTAAAAAAGTTGCTGAAAGAGCAGCCACAAGAACTGCTGGCTGGCGTCTTTATCGGGGGCTTTGCGACAGTTCCTGCAACCACTGTTTTGCTTTTTATTAACCCGGTGCTGATGACGCAAGGCTATTTTACACATCATCAACTCATGCTGGTACAAACGTTTTTGATTTTTATCGCTATCGTGACCCTGCTGGGTGTGGGTTTTATTGCAGACCGCGCCGTGCCCTCACGTATTATGACCTGGAGTGCTTGGGCTTTTTTCCTACTGACCTATCCGCTTTTACGGGCTGTGGATTCCGGTCATTTTTATCCGCTCTTTATCTCACTCGCTCTGATGCTCATGCTTAGCGAATGTTTTCTCAGCCCCATGCACACTTATTACAAGCGCTGCTTCCAAATGCAATACCGTTACCGCGCGAGCGCTTTGAGCTTTTGTGTGGGCTTGTCTTTCTTTGGCGGGTTAACGCCGATCATTGAAAGTTACCTTTACCAGCGCAATCATCAATTTAGCAGTTTGGCCCTTTGGCCAATGCTTGTCAGTTTTGGCACGGCTTGGTCTTTAGCACAGGTCCAGAAAAAACAAAAAAGGGCGGCTTTGGAAACGGCTGTCATTGAGAGTAACCTCTTAACCTAAAACCAAATAAAAATAGACCAGATAAAACAAGCCATTCACCATAAGCGCTGAGAGGCGCAGTCCATTTTTCCTAGCATTCAAGCGCAGCCAAACCGCCGCTGCCATCGTTAGCAGAATAACCGGCATCACTTCTTTGGACGGCTGCCAAGGTGACAACAGTACACCCAAAGCCGGCAAAAGCGTTCCCTGAAAAACCATGGCCCCGGTGAGGTTGCCAAAAGCTAAAGTGTCCTTCTTTTTTCTCACCCACAAAATGCTGTTTACTTTTTCCGGCAATTCCGTCGCGACGGGAATAATCAGCAGAGAAAGAACCAGCGTTGAAACTTGTAAAACCTTGGAAAAAGCTTCCACACCCTGAATAAATCCTTTTGTTCCCAAGATCAACAATGCAAATCCTAGAATCAACTGCAGCACAATCGCAGACCTGTCTCCTTTAAAACCTAACTTAGACAACAGTAAAGGCCCATCGGGAACCACGCCCTTGCCTTCGGCGACTAATTGCTTGGACGCCTTGAAGGTCTGCCGCAGATAAAACACATAGATTGCGACCAAAAGTAAACTGATGACTGCACGTCCATAAAAAGGACTTAGCGGTAAATACATCGCGACCGAGGCCAGCAGGAAAGCCAGCATAAAAAAATGGAGATCGCGCACAAAGCCGGCGCGTTCTGGTTGGATCCAACCGTGCAGGCCGCGCGCTTTCATCGCGAACAAGGCCATGAGCGTCGTCGACAAGGTTGAAATCATGAAGGGCGCGCCGAGAATCGCTCCAACACCGACCTCCTCATTGACCGACTGGCTTGCCGTGCCCGCCAGCAGTGCAATAACGGGCACACTGGCCTCAGGCATGGCCGTCGCAACGGCTGCAAAAATTGACCCGGTCACGCCCGCTGAAAATCCGGCCCGATGTCCCAAATACTCCAAGGCATTGGTAAATAAATGAGAAGCAAGCAAAATGAGTAAAAGCATGCTGATTAATTGCACCGCAAGATAACACATGGCCCGCCTTCCTCTTAAAGAGACTGTCAAAAAGTGTTACAATAAATAATAAAGATTGCAAGGAGCGCCTTATGAAAACGCTTAAAGCCTGGCTTGCCCAACTCTTGCATTTTTTCCCCAAAAAATTGGACCGCGTCGATGAAGCGCTGGAGGAGTCCTTTCCAGCCAGCGACCCGCCTGCCTGGGCAGGCTGGGAGAGAAAGCAGGCAGCTCGACCGTTTGGAAAAACGGCAGCAGGCCCTCTCGCTATCTTGAAAGAAGAACATCAGGCCCTGATGAAAGTTATTTATCTCATTCATGAACAGATGGAGCGGCTTCAAGAAAACAAACCCGCGCAAAGGACCGTGTTGAATTCTATTGTGGAATTCTTGCGTGAGTTCGTGGAAAAAATCCATTATCAAAAAGAAGAAGCCTTGTTGCTTCCCGCCTTAAAGGAAAGCGGCGCGCCGCTGGAAGACTGTCCTTTGGACCTTTTAAAGCAGGACCATGAAACCAGTCTGGTCCTGCTGTCCACTTTGGAAAAGTTGGTGCCGCTTTGTGAAAAAAATGAAAAACTCATGCGTGATAAATTGCTTGAAACGTTGAGGGACTTAAAAGAGGTTTATACGCGGCACACCTTGAAGGAGGAGAATTTTATTTTTCCGCTTGCGGAAAAATATCTTTCGCAGGGCAAACAAAAATCTTTAGCAGAGGCCTTTAAGAAAATAGATGGATGAAGGAAAGGCTGGGGTTTGCAGGACTATCTAGTCAAAAACACATCCAGCAAGCGATTCACCTCCTCACTTTTTTCCAAATGGACCATATGCGCTGCGTTTTCCAATAAAAAAAACTGATGTTGCGGCAACTGCGAATAAAAAGTCCTCACCCCTTCCGGTGGAACCACCCGGTCGAATTCCCCGCTAATAATCAAGCCCGGCACCATCATGCGGCCCAGCGCCAAAGATGGAATGCCTTTCATCCCTTGCAGCAAAGCTTGAATCACCTCCATATGATTCATATCGCGTCCTTTCCTTTCCATTTCGAGGAGCGCCGGATTGTCCATGGGTGCAAAAGCCAGTTTTTCAAAAGACCGGTCGATATAAGGCCGGACCAGCTCCAAAACAGATACCGGCAGGGAGTAAACGAAGGGAACTTGCTTAAAAGGCTGACAGCTCACAGGCGTTATCAGAACGAGTTTGTGAATTTTCGCTGGATTGTTCTGTGCCAGAAAAGTGGCAAAGGTACCGCCGTAAGAGTGTCCAAAAACATAGTTCCGCTCTCCGCTATAACGATCAAAAAGCAGTTGAATGTCTTTGCTTAATTCTTCGAAACGATAAAGATTCGCCTTGCCTGGCTTTGGTTTTTCACTGTCGCCCTGCCCCAATAAATCGGGCACAATCAAGGTATAGCGGCCCTTCAAATGTTTCACTTGCTCGCGCCATTGCTGCCCTCTGCCACCCATCCCATGAATCATAAAAACCGTAGGCGCCTGTGGATTCCCTTGATGGACCACAAGCTTCATTCGTCTTCCGGGACGGATCTCGACTCGGGTTTCCATAGCGCACTCCTATCAATGGCTTCTACTGCTCATTTTAGTATAAAATAGAAGCCTGCTTTATCAAACACAGGGCTAAAGCTTGGAATGAAAAAACTTCTTTTTTTATTGGCCGTCATTTTAAGCGGGACCTTCCCGCCGGTGTTCGCAGACACCGCTGCGGGCCATTTAGCCTCCTCACTCGCTACCCATACTGCCTCCATCGCGCATTCCACCCTGGCCATGGCGCAAGATACCGCTATTACCACTTATATTTATGCTAAATTGGCTTCTCATCCGAATCTTTCCACTACCAACCTCGATATCAGCACCACCGGCGGAAAAGTGACTTTGAATGGCATCGTGAGCGATGAAAGCCAGGCCCAAGAAATCAAGCAACTGGCCCAAAACACAGCCGGCGTGAAACAAGTCGATGCCTCTCAGATCATGATCAGCCAGCAGGAAAACGGTCTTTTTATCAAACCGAGCCCCACAACGCCCCTGCCTGCCCCGAAAGCACAAGGCCCTTCAAAAATTGACCCCGCTCTGAAAGAGACCCATTTTGCCAAGCCGAGCATCCGGCCTCTTCTGCACCCGGAAGATCCGCTGCTCACAAACCCAGAACATCAACTTGCGAAGACAATTCAAACCGCTTTCAAAGCAAAAAAACCATTAAAAATAGCTGTGCATGCAAAACACAGGCACAAAAAGCATCGGCTGGCAAAGCATGAGAAAAAGAAAATTCACCCTTTCGTCAAAACCAAGAAAATAGGAGACCTGCGACACAAGACTTTGCCTATGATAAAACAGCGAAAACTAGCTCAGCTTGGGCCGCGCAAAGCTTATCAGAAAAAAATTGTTTCTAAGCCAAAGAAACACTTGGTAGAGGTCTCAAAGCCCTTGAAGCCAAAGAACCCCTTGACAGAAGTCCAAAAGCCCTTGAAGCCAAAGAACCTCTTGGCAGAAGTCCAAAAGCCCTTGAAGCCAAGGAAACCCAGATTAGCCCAAAATGTTCATCCCCTTGAAAAACAAAAGAAAAAACAGGTTTCTCCGCGAAAAACCTCGAAGAGCAGCGTGGACGAAATGACCAGCAACTTCTTGAAAACAGCCCTCATGGCGAATAAGCCCATTCCAGAGGAGTGAGTAAGCCTTGCTTTAAAAGCATAACCATGTTTTAATTACGTTTGTTTTTTAAACAGAATCATTTCCAATAGCTTGTCCCACCGAGAATTTTTTTTCTTTTCAATCGGGGTACTGCCTCAAATGGAGGCCATGTTGGCGATGATCGATGCGCCAGCTCAACGGCTTTCTATTATTTTTTTACTGAGGTAAAACCGATGTCATTTGCACAATTAAATTTAGATCCGAAAATTTTTAAAGCTTTGGACCACTGTGGTTACAAGCAGCCCACCCCTGTTCAGGCCCGTTGCATTCCCGATATTTTAGGTGGGAAAGATATGGTGGCTTCCGCCCAAACCGGAACGGGAAAAACAGCCGCTTTTGTCTTGCCTTCCTTGCATCGTCTCAGCGTTCAGAAACCTGGGTTTGCGAAAACGCCTCCTTCTTCCAAGGCCAAACCCCGCATTTTAATTTTAACGCCCACCCGCGAGCTGGCCAGCCAAATCACGCAGGCTGCGTCCACTTATGGAAAATTCATGCAATTCAAAATCATCAGCCTGGTCGGCGGCATGTCCTATTACCAACAAATCCGCAATCTCTCAAAGCCGGTCGATATTATTGTCGCAACACCAGGACGCTTGTTAGACCACATGCGCAGCCGCCGGGTTGACTTGTCCCAAGTTGAAATCCTCATCTTTGATGAGGCCGATCGCATGCTCGACATGGGCTTTGTCGAGGACGTGAAAGCCATTACCAAAACCACCCCCAGCAATCGGCAAACCCTTTTATTTAGCGCAACTGTCGACAATAAACTGGATAGCATCATTAAACAGCTTTTAAAAAATCCCGTGCGCATTGATTTGTCCGAACAAAAAATGGCGCCCGCCAAAATTAAGCAGGAACTATATCTGACGGACAATGAACAGCATAAAGGCCGCCTGCTGCAACACTTCATGAACGACCAGAATGTCTTCAAAGCCATTATTTTTACCGCAACCAAAGTGAACGCCGATAAGTTGGCGCGCCAACTGCGCGATAAAAACTTTTCAGCCGCCGCACTGCACGGCGACTTAAAGCAAAATGTGCGCAATCGCACCCTGGACCAATTGCGTCAGGGCAAGATCCAATTCCTCGTCGCAACCGATGTTGCGGCCCGCGGCATTGACGTGAGCGATATCACGCATGTTTTTAATTACGATCTACCTAAGTTTGCGGAAGATTATGTCCATCGCATTGGCCGCACAGGTCGTGCCGGCAAAACGGGCATCGCCATCTCCTTTGCCCTGCCGCATGATAACCGCCATCTCCGCCAAATAGAGCGCTACATCGGCCAGACGCTCTCTCAGAGCACGGTGGAAGGTTTGGAACCCAGTAAACGCATGCTCCAAAATAAACCGCCGGCCAAACGTCCTGCCAAAGGAAAGAGCTTTGGAAAAGATAAAAAGTTTGGGAAAGATAAAAAGAAACGCTTTTGGTTTAAAGAAAAAAGCAAAGCCAGGGCCCATTAAACAAAAGGAATAAGGGGTTGCAGCGGGTGTTTTTAAAATCTGGCTTTTTCTTGGGTCTGCCAGTATCATCCCTGTATTATCATGACGACTATAAACACAGCAGCTCAACCCATCGGCATTTTCGACAGCGGCATTGGCGGCTTAACGGTCACACGCTCCATTATCCGGCTTTTGCCGAATGAGAATATCATTTACTTTGGCGATACCGCCCATCACCCCTATGGCGAAAAATCGGCCGCGGCCATTCAATCCTATGCCGTCAAAATTGCCAATCTCTTTTTGCAGCGCCAATGCAAACTCATTCTTATCGCCTGCAATTCAGCGTCTTCCGCCGCCTATGAGCTCTTGAAAGAATATGTCGGCTCGAAAGCGCTCGTCATGAACGTCATTGATCCCTTGGTCTGTTGGCTCGGTGAAAACTATCCGCATAAAAAAATCGGCCTGATTGGCACCAAGGCCACGGTCCACTCTAATATTTACAAAAAGAAAGTGGATGAACTTAAAGCCGGTGTGGACTTAAGCTCTCACCCCACTAATTTACTGGCTTCTGCAATCGAAGAATTTGGCAAACATGCGGTGGTGGATGAACTCTTGCGTGTTTACTTAGACCATCCTTCCTTGAAAAATATCCAAGCTCTTATTTTAGCCTGCACCCACTATCCTATCGTCAAAGAGCAAATCGCCGCTTTTTACAAGCACAAAATCGACATCATCGACTCCTCGGACATCGTGGCACAAGCGGTGAAAAACCAACTGGAAGC
Organism: uncultured Coxiellaceae bacterium; assembly: GCA_964449835.1. Lineage (GTDB taxonomy): Bacteria > Pseudomonadota > Gammaproteobacteria > DSM-16500 > DSM-16500 > JABDGC01. The sequence continues at coordinate 24,538 of CAYVBZ010000021.1, forward strand.
AGTAAAGCTTTTAAACCCCGAAAAACAAGGTCAGCGAAATTTTTATATTTCGGACAATAACCTGGATTCCTTCCTCGCCGGCACCAAGTTATTTTTCGATGAAGACCTGGCCCTCGAACCTTACCCGCTCTGGGATTAAGCACTCACAATGAATTATCGCCATCTTTATCATGCAGGCAATTTCGCAGATGTTGTTAAACACCTCGTACTGGTTGGCCTCGTTTCCTCGCTCTTGCGCAAAGAAACACCCTTCTGTTTTCTCGATACACATGCCGGCCAAGGTTTTTATGATCTGCTTTCGGATTCCGTCAAAAAAAGCAAAGAACATGAAGCCGGCATCATGAAGGTCCTAGCAGCAAACCAACCGCCTCCGCTGGTAAAGCGGTATTTGGGTTGCGTGCAAAAAATCAATAATCGTCTATCAGAATCACGCTTTTCCTCTCTGCGTTATTATCCCGGCTCCCCTTTTATTGTCAGGCCCTTCTTACGCCCGCAAGATCGCATCATCGCGACCGAATTGCAGCCCCAAACCTATCAGGCGCTTAAAACCGTCGCCGGTTTTGACCGGCAAATCTCGGTCCATCAACTGGACGGCTACCAGGGACTTAAAGCTTTTTTACCGCCGAAGGAAAGACGTGGCCTAGTCCTCATCGATCCCCCTTATGAAAACCCGGAAGAGTTGAAACAGATCGCTGGCGCTTTGACGCTAGCGCTCAAACGTTGGGAAACGGGAATTTACGCTATTTGGTATCCCATTAAAGACCGGCCTCCGATTGAGCGCTTTCATCAAACTTTAAAAGACACAATTAAGCGCCCCATCTTAGTCCTTGAGCTTAGCCTCTATCCTGAAGATCTACCGAGTCATTTAAATGGCTGTGGTCTCGCCATTATTAACCCACCCTGGAAATTTGACCAAGAAATGAAAGACCTTTTCCCCTGGCTTTGGAAAACACTGGCTGTCAGCCAGCAAGGCGCTTTCCGTGTTTATCTGTTAAAATAAAGGCATTCCTTCCAAGACAGGATGGCCTTTATGAAAAAGCTTATTTTTATTGGAATTGTTTCTTTTTTATTCATTACTGGCCTGGGCGCTTGTGTTAAAAATCAAGACAACAACGCCGTAAACACGAATTACTACACTCCTTCCGATCAAAATATAAACGACACAAACTACCAAGAAATGGTGAGAGAGCAATCAGACCGAGCTGCAATGGACGCAGCCAGCCACCCCCATGTTGGCGGCCGCCGCTAAAATATTATTAACGCGAATTCCTTATCCGGAATTCGCGTTAATAAGGGCCTCTCAGCCTTAAAATCATTTCCTTCCCTTTTCCCGCCTATTATAATACTTTGGTTTTCTTTGACGGGACCCTTTATGACATTAAACATCGGTGATAAGGCGCCGGAATTCACCTTGATGGCCGATAACAATGAAGCCATCTCCTTGAAGCAATTTCACGGCAAAAAAGTCGTTCTCTATTTCTATCCAAAAGACAACACCCCCGGCTGCACAAAAGAAGCCTGCGATTTTCGCGATCGTTTCCCTCAGTTTTCGCAAGAAGAAGCGGTTATTTTAGGCATTTCAAAAGATAAGCCCGCCACGCATCAAAAATTCAAACAAAAATATGAGCTGCCCTTTAAGCTGCTCACAGATCAAGATGCCGCGGTTTGCGAAGCTTACGGCGTCATCAATCCCAAAAGCCTTTTTGGCAAAACCTTTCTCGGCATCCAACGTTCTACTTTTTTAATTGATGAACATGGCCTCATCCAAGGAATTTGGCGCAAAGTCAAAGTTTCCGAGCATGCCGATGCCGTATTTAAACAACTGACTCAACTCACCTAAGACAGGTTTATTTCGCTATGACTTCCACCAACACCCAAACCAAAACGGCCATTACCCCGAAACGCGCTGAAAATTATCCAGAATGGTATCAGCAAGTCATTAAAGCGGCGGACCTTGCCGAAAATTCCCCCGCCCGCGGCTGTATGACCATCAAACCCTGGGGCTACGCCATCTGGGAAAATATGCGTGATATTCTCGACGTCATGTTCAAGGCAACCGGCCATAAAAATCTTTATTTTCCTCTCTTCATTCCTTTAAGCTTCTTTCAAAAAGAGGCCGAACATATTAAAGGTTTTGCCAAAGAATGCGCCATTGTGACCCATCATCGTTTGGCGGCTGACGAAGAAGGACGGCTCGTTCCAAGCGGCCCCTTAGAAGAACCTTATGTGCTGCGCCCCACTTCCGAAACAATTATCGGCGAAGCTTTTTCCCGTTGGATTCAATCCTATCGTGACCTGCCGGTTTTAATTAACCAATGGGCCAACATCATCCGCTGGGAAATGCGCACGCGGCTCTTTCTGCGCACCACTGAGTTTTTGTGGCAAGAAGGCCACACCGCGCATGCTACCGCGCAAGAAGCACAGGAAGAAACCTTACGCATGCTTCAAGTATATACCCGTTTTGCGCAAGACTACCTGGCCATGCCGGTCATCCAAGGCGAGAAGACCGAAAGCGAACGTTTTCCGGGCGCAGTTTCCACTTATTGCATTGAAGCCATGATGCAAGATGGCAAAGCGCTACAGGCCGGTACCTCTCATTTTCTGGGCCAGCATTTTTCTAAAACCTTCAACATTAAATTTTTAAGCGCGCAAAGCAAGGAAGAATTTGTCTGGACGACTTCCTGGGGAGTTTCCACACGTCTGATTGGGGGACTGATCATGACGCACAGTGATGACGATGGACTAATTTTGCCGCCGAAAATAGCACCGCTACACGTGGTCATTCTGCCTATTCTGCGCAAAGAAGAAGAACGGCAAGACATTTTGGCCTATTGCGAAAATCTTGCGAAAGCGCTGCGCGACCTGACTTATCATAAAAAAGATATCGCCGTGGAAATAGATACCCGTGAACTAACAGGCGGCGAAAAAGCCTGGTCCTGGGTCAAAAAAGGTGTGCCTTTCCGGGTGGAAGTCGGCAAAAAAGAATGTGATATGCAAACCGTTTATGTTGGCCGGCGCGATAAGAGCTACAAAGAGCGTTATTCGCAAAGTCGCGCGGAGTTTATTAGCGGCTTGCCGGGACTCTTGGATGAAATTCAAGCTAATTTATTGGCTAGAGCTAAAGCTTTTCAACAGAAGCATACCGTCACTCTCGAGTCTAAGCAGGATTTTTATGACTATTTTGAACGAGCGGATTGTGGTTTTGCCTTGGCGCATTGGAATGGGTCCTCCGAGGTTGAGGCGAAACTGAAAGAGGATTTGAGCGTGACGATTCGCTGTATTCCGTTTGAGGAAAAACCAGTGGAAGGAAAATGTATTTTTACGGGAGAAAAAAGTAAGCAGCGGGTTATTTTCGCGAAAGCTTATTAAAAACTAGGGAACGAAGTGAAGGACCTCCTGACTTTGCAGCGAAGGGAGTTCTTCTTTTCTCCTATCAGCCCGCATCTTTTTATGCTAACCTTCCCGCAAAGAAACCAACCGATAGAAGGACCCTCACCATGAACAATCAAGCCCTCTTAGAATCAACTATCAAACACTTGGCAGCGAAAGGCAAAGGCATCTTGGCCGCTGATGAAAGCACAGCAACGATTACCAAACGCTTTACCGCCTTAAAAATCGCCTGCACTGAAGAAACTCGCCGTGCCTACCGCGAACTGCTGTTCACGGCCCCCGGCTTAAATGAAGCCATTGCCGGCATCATTCTTTATGAAGAAACCCTGGGACAAAAGAGCAAGGACGGCCTGCCCTTCCCGGAACTTTTGCAAAAAGCCGGCATTTTACCCGGCATTAAAGTGGACAAAGGTCTGGTGCTCTTGCCAAACACCCAAGAAGAAAATACCACCCAAGGTCTGGACGGTTTAGCGGACCGCTTGGCCGAATACAAAGCCAAGGGTGCCCGTTTTGCGAAATGGCGCGCGGTTTATAATATTTCAACCCAGACACCCAGTGCTTTAGCCATTCGCGCAAACGCCGAAGGGCTGGCCCGTTATGCCGCACTTTGTCAAGCTCAGGGCATTGTTCCTATTGTCGAACCGGAAGTCTTGCTGGAGGGTGACCATACAATTGAAACCTGCGCCGCGGTCACGGAAAAAGTTTTGCACAAAGTATTTTCAGCGCTTTACAAAAACAAAGTCAGCCTGGAACATCTTATCCTCAAACCCAGCATGGTCATTTCCGGCAAGACCTGTCCCATCAAGGCCAGTGTCGAACAGGTTGCCGCTGAAACCATCAAGATTTTGCGCCGCACCGTGCCAGCCGCCGTGCCTTCCATTAACTTCTTGTCCGGCGGCCAAACGCCGCAAGAGGCAACCGCGCATCTTAACACCATGCACACACTCTTCCCCAGTCTGCCCTGGAACCTGAGCTATTCCTATGCGCGCGCACTGCAAGATGACTGCATGAAAACCTGGGTGGGTGAGGCCAAAAATACCGACCTCGCTCAAAAAGCCCTTTATAAACGGGCCAAATTGAATAGTCTGGCCGCGATGGGCAAATATACTATCGACAAAGAAAAAGAAGCTTTAGTGGCCTAAGCAAATTAGCTTTCATCCGGGGAACGAATCCCCGGGTGAAACTAATTTTTTACTATTGACTCTTTAAGGATGAAACGCCATGCCAACCATTATCACCACAGCTGAAGCCCAAGATCAATTCTCTGAACTGATCAATCAAGTGGTGCACAATAAAGACCAAGTTATCTTAACGCGCCGTGGAAAGGAAATCGCAGCCATTATTCCTTTGGAAGATTTGGCTTTATTGCAAGACTTGCAAAATAAACATGACCTGCAGGAAGCGCTGGATGCGCTTAAAGAAGCAAGGACCAAAGGCGGCATTTCACTTGAAAAAGTAAAAGAAGAAGTAGGCGCTTAAACATGACAACCCCCTATCATGTTAAGCTGGCCCCGGCGGCTTATTTGCAATTAAAAAATTTCGCATTAAAGCAGCAAAAATTGATTCTTCGGTTGCTGGAAACACTGGCCATTAATCCACGGCCGGAGTTTGCAAAAAAAATTGAAGGGATGACGGGATTGTATGCGCAGGCCATTAATCACACTCGTTTAATCTATAAAATTGAAGATCAGGATATTTTGGTTTTGTTGATTAAATGAAGGGAATAAACCAGGCCTAGGCTTAGCTGATCTCAAGCACCAATGTCACTAACCTAAGCACCAGAATTTTATAGCATTAGACCTATTGGCGATTTTAAACACGCAGGAAATATCATTTACAGAGGATCATTTAAAATGCAATTTTTTAGGTCAGCGCCATTGATCTCAAACATAAGGACAACAACGGTCAATTAACTCCTCCGGCTTTTTCGCTTCCAGAACAGAGCCTGTGATCGGATTGGAGCGAAAAACCGTACAGCCTTTCAAGCCCAGCGCGAAAGCCTGGCTGTAGACTTCCACCAGATCTTTGAAAGGAAAATCCTCCGGAATATTGATGGTTTTTGAGATAGCATTATCGACATAGGGCTGGACCGCCGCTTGTACCTCAAGATGGTCCTGCGGATGAATATTCTGGGTGTCCCGCCAAGCGGGCGGAAATGCCTCGGGATGTTTCAGCTCGCGCCAAAGCATCAAAGCATAGTCCGTCACATTGAACTGGGCGGCCTCTTCTTGTTTCGTTCTAATGACCCGCTTATATTCTCCACTAAAAATAGGCTCCAAACCGCTGGAAATATTTCTGGCTAAGATACTGATCGTGCCCGCCGGTGCAATCGTATTATGATGGCTATTACGGACACCCTGCCGGGCCACGGCCTGTTGGACTTCTGAAGACAGGCCGCCAAGAAATTGTCCCTGCCCATAAGCACCGGCCTGATAAGAGGGAAACACACCCTTCTCCTTGGCCAATTCCGCAGAAGTGAGCCAAGTCGTTTCGGCAATGCTCTTCATAATTTGTCTCGCCAATTTCAATGACGCAGGACTGCCATAGGGCAAGCCCAACATCACAAAAGCATCTCCGAGGCCCGTTAAACCCAGACCAATGCGCCGCGTCGCTAAGGCTTCCTGACGTTGGGCCCTTAAAGGATATTGAGAAATGTCCACAATGTTGTCTTGAAAGCGCGTGGCAATCGCGACAGTTTGTTCAATGCCCTGCCAATCTAGCGTCGCGGCTTCGGTGAAAGGCGCATGCACAAAGCGCGTTAAATTAATCGACCCCAAATTACAGGCGCCATAGGGCGGCAAGGGAATTTCACCGCAAGGATTGGTCGCCGAAATATGCTCGCAGTACCATAAATTATTCATTCGATTGATGGTGTTTTCAAATAAAACACCAGGCTCCGCAAAGTCGTATGCGGAACGGATTATTTTATCCCAGAGGAGCTTCGCCTTAACGCGCTTAAATACCCGGCAGGGCAGGGCCGTTTGACTATTACTCCAACGACGATAAATGACATCTTCACGCTCGCCCAGCCCCGGAAGCAAGGCTTGAGTCAGCGGCTGACTTTCATGCTGTTTGCTTTCTTCTTCTGACAAGGGAAAAATCAGGGGCCAATCCCTGCCTTCTTTCACCGCCTGCATAAAATCATCGGATACAAGGACGGACAGATTAAAATGACGCAATTGATGGCGGTCTTCTTTTGCCGCAATAAATTCTTCGATATCGGGATGGTCACAGCGCAAAATGCCCATCATCGCGCCGCGTCGTGCGCCCGTTGAGAGCAAGACCTCGCTCATTTTGTCCCAAATTTGCATGAAGGAAACAGGACCTGAAGAGGAAATCCCGGTTTTTTTCGCAAAATAACCCCGCGGACGCAAAACGGAAAAATCGTAGCCCACGCCGCCGCCTTGTTGCAAAGTCAGGGCACCTTCTTTTAAGGCTTCAAAAATACCGGCAATGGAATCTTCACGAATATTCATCACAAAGCAGTTAAACAAGGTCACTTTGTGGCGTGTTCCCGCACCGGCTAAAATTCTGCCGCCGGGTAAAAAGCGAAAATCGTCGAAAATTTGATAAAATTGTTTCTGCCAATGCGCAGCAACTTCTTTTTTTTCCGCCTGGGCGGCAGCTTTAGCAACGCGACGCCAAGTGTCCTCGATGGTTTGATCAATGACTTTGCCGCGATAGCAGTAACGGTATTTATAATCCCAGATACTCTCAGACAAGGTCCCTTGAAAGTGGTCCACGAGCAAACTCCTTTTTGCATGGTCTTTTATTATAACTCAAGAAGCTCTGTTATTTTAGACTTCCCCCATCCGGCTTCGCCACCTTCCCCTGCTGGGAAGGCTTCCTAAGCAACATGAATGAACAAAACCCACCACTTAGAAAACCTTCCCAGCCGATGAACAAAACCCACCGCTTAGAAAACCTTCCCAGCCGATGAACAAAACCCACCGCTTAGAAAACCTTCCCA
>CAYVBZ010000022.1:0-31868 GCA_964449835.1 uncultured Coxiellaceae bacterium
CCCCTCGCGCTACGCGCTCCGGGAGAGGGGATCATTTTTTAATGGGACAGCCCTGCCTCCCAACCCCAACCCTTACTGCAATTCAGTGGACTTAGATTACAAAAACCAGTATCTCAAACCGAAATTCAGGCGTTTTGGAACCAATAATTGGAGAAGTGGTATGAGTTCTTTGGCAGTTAGATTTGATGACCACGCAGTTGATGTCAGTTTTACTCAAACATCATTGCATTTTGTTTTAGCTGATGGCAGAGAAATTTCTGCACCGCTAGAATGGTTTCCAAAACTACGCGATGCGAGCGAAAATGATCGTAATAATTGGCGTCTCATAGGACATGGAATTGGAGTTCATTGGCCAACTATAGACGAAGACATTGCTATCAGGACTTTAATGCATGGAAATGAGTAGAGCGGCATTGTCATTATTTCTGGGTTGGAGTGTAGGTCTGTAATATTTTTGATCAGATATTTTGTGGGGAGTGCTCGATTTACCTCATATTGGGAGCAGGCTATGCCTAAAAACTCGATGGCCTATTTGGTATATAAAAAAATTTCACGGCCTTAAGATTTTAATAAGGTTCTTATTATATATTTTATATTATTAGCCTTACTGAAAAGGCGCAGTTGATTGACATTTTCCAAAACGCTTTCCCTGGAGTATTTAAAATGAAAAAATTATATGTTTTATGCCTGCTGTTTTTGGCAATCGTCTGCTCAAAAAGTTTTGCAACGATAACGCATGACAATAACGTTTTTATCGGAATGGAGGACGGGGGTTCTCCTCCAATGAAAGCATCATTTCTGGTGACACGTCACAGTGTTACCAGCGGACAACCCTTTGACCATAAAGACAATACGTTTCTACCTGTCCACCAACAACATTGTAGCGTCCATCAACAACATTGTAATGGCACTGATCTCACTATTCGCGCCGGCCGAAAAAAATCACCACAAGTCTTTAATGATCTGAAACAATGGGATGTTGATGTATCAAATGTTCCTAGTGGAATGGAATTGAATTTCGCTGTACTTGGAACTCTAACGTTCACCTACTTTGGATCAACCTATACATGCAACAATATTGCCCTCACTCAAGGCAGTGCGGGTCTTGCCAATCGTTGGTATCTTTTCTCTGTAAATGGTGGTACTGGATCCTATTATGGCAATAAATATACGAGTTTCAATTGTTCTGATCAGGATGGATCCTTGCGTACATTCATAACCTTTTGGAGCCATTTTGGCTCAGGCAACCAGAACAAGTTTTTTCTTTTTCTGGTGAACCTTTCTGATTTATAGTAGGTAACCTAGGTTATTATATTCAGCAATTCCTTGCGTTCCGAAAAAGTGAGTCATAGAGCGGTTTTCAGGTGACAAATCAATTATTTTTTCGCAAACTATCATTCTATTATGGATCGGAATGGATATTTTTTGCGCTTATGGGATTTATAAAAAAACATCTTTCTGCTGATGGTATGATGAATGCGGTCAGGCACTGCATAAAACGGGAAGGCATTGAAGGCTGCCTATAATTTGTCTAGACTCATTTCATGCTGGAAACTGGCCTCTCGTTCAGACTCATTTCATATTGGAAAACTCTCCTACTTCTCAAATTTGACAATAAAAGGTATGATGCCGCTACCGCTTGGGAGACATTCAATGAAAAACAACTGGGGGCCTTTAATCATCGATCTGCAGGGGACTGAACTGCAGCCTGAAGAGCGCGAACTGTTGGCCCATCCATTAGTAGGTGGTTTAATCCTTTTTTCCCGTAACTACGAGTCCCCAGATCAATTACAAACCCTCATTCACAACGTCCGCCAAATCCCCAAAACTGCCTTCTTGATCATGGTAGACCAAGAAGGCGGTCGAGTGCAGCGTTTTCGACAGGATTTTACCCGCATCCCTCCCGCAGCCTTTTATGGCAAGTGCTATGACGAGAATCCAGAACTCGGCTTACGCTTAGCTGAAACAGGCGCTTGGGTCATGGCCTATGAGCTCTTAAATCACGGCATCGATTTAAGTCTCGCGCCCATCCTAGACTTGAACAAAGGGCTTTCTTCTATCATCGGCGACCGCGCTTTTCACACAGACACCACCGTCGCCATCCAATTAGCGGCAGCTTATCTAAAGGGAATGAAAACCGCGGGCATGGCAGGAACAGGCAAACACTTTCCAGGCCACGGCTCTGTAACGCCAGATTCCCATAAAGAACTCCCCGTTGATCCCCGCTCCCTGGATCAAGTTTTCCAGGACGATTTACAGCCTTTTATGCACTTCATCACCGCCAAAATCCCTGCCTTAATGACAGCGCATATTTTGTTCCCAGAAATAGATCAGTTGCCCGTCAGTTTTTCCGCTTACTGGCTGCAACAGGTGTTGCGTGAACGCCTGCGCTTTGAAGGCGTCATCATGAGCGACGATTTGGACATGAAGGGGGCTGAGCGCGTCGGCGACCACGCCGACCGAATGAAGTTGGCCCGCGAAGCAGGCTGCGATCTTATATTGCTTTGTAACAATCGCCAGGCGGTCATTCAAGTGTTGGACCGGCTTTCTGCCAGCGCTCATCAGGTCGACCTGCAAAAATATGAATTACTACGCGGTCGCTTCCCCACCCAAAGCAGCCAGACAGCTGAAAATCCTTTGTGGCGGGAGCGGCGTAATTTTCTCTTGGAACAATGTGAGTTAGCTAAAACGGGGTAACTATGGTGACCATTAATCATATTGAAAATGTTTTAGAAACAGCTGAACTTTTACATTCCTTTGCTGATATTTCCGCAGCCTTGGACAAGTTAGCTGACAGCATTACTGAAAAACTGAAAGATAGTTGCCCTGTAATTTTAGGGGTCATGGTGGGCGCGATGATTCCGATGGGCCATCTTTTAACAAGACTTCATTTTCCCCTGGAGATCGATTATCTACATGCGACGCGTTATCAGGGCGCGATGCGCGGCGGGGATTTGCATTGGCTGGTAGAACCGCGCATCAATTTAAAGGATAGAACAGTACTGGTCGTCGATGATGTAATGGACGGTGGTTTAACGCTGTCTGCTATCCTTGATTATTGCAAACAAGCCGGCGCCAAAGCAGTTTATTCTGCCGTCATGGTGGATAAAGTCCGCACCAGAGAGCCTGGCGTTCATTTCGAGCCTGACTTTGTGGGACTTAAAGCAGAAGATCGTTATATCTTTGGTTTTGGCCTGGACTACCATGGCTACTTTCGCAATCTACCTGAAATTTACGCGATAAAAGAAAAAATCTGAACTTAGAGGAAAAGTTGACATGATTTTAATATGGCTTGTAGCCGGTCTCGTCTGTTTTGGCGTTTTAGCTTATCACCAAGCTTCTTTAACGGTTTGGGCACTCGGCATGGGTCTCTTCTTGTTATTCTTTACGACTTTGAGTCATGGCCCTTTAGCCCTCTCAGGCTTTTTTTGGTTGTTCTTCCTTCTTGTTTTTTGTCCGCTTCTTTTTACTTCCTTCCGGCAACGCTATCTCACCAAACCTATTCTCAAAATTTATCAAAACATCATGCCGACGATGTCACGGACAGAACGTGAAGCTTTAAATGCGGGCACGGTGAGTTGGGAAGGCGATTTATTCACGGGTAAACCGGACTGGAATAAATTATTGGCCTTGCCTTTGCCGCAGTTGACCGAGGAAGAAAAGGCTTTTATCGAAGGCCCTGTGGAAGTCCTTTGCGGCATGCTAGATGAATGGGATATCACTCATAAACGTGCGGACCTGCCGCCCGCGGTTTGGGATTTTCTTAAAAAGGAAGGTTTTTTCGGTCTCCTGGTTCCCAAAGAGTATGGTGGACGCGGTTTTTCAAACTATGCTTGCTCCGAAGTGCAAATTAAGATTCAAGCGAGCAGCGTTTCAGCAGGTACAACGGTGAGTGTACCCAACTCCTTGGGGCCGGCCGAGCTGCTTTTACATTATGGTACGCCAGAACAAAAAGACTATTATTTGCCCCGTCTAGCCCGAGGCGAGGAAGTTCCCTGTTTTGCTTTGACCAGTCCCGATGCGGGCTCCGATGCAACTGCCATGACTGATTGGGGCGTGGTTTGTGAAGGCAAGCATGAAGGCAAGACAGTGCTGGGCATCCGCCTGAATTGGAATAAACGCTATATCACCTTGGCCCCGGTTGCAACCGTCATTGGCATGGCCTTCAAACTCTATGACCCTGATCATTTATTAGGAAATAAAGAAGACCTTGGCATTACCTGCGCACTTATTCCGCGTCACACGCCGGGCGTTCAAATTGGTAGACGACATTTGCCTTTAAGCGCACAATTTCAAAATGGACCGACACAAGGCAAGGATGTTTTTATCCCCGTAGCTTGGATCATAGGCGGTCCGAAAAGAGCCGGGCAAGGCTGGCGTATGTTAATGGAATGTTTGGCCGGCGGCCGCGCGGTTTCCTTGCCTTCGGTGACCACAGGCGGCGCTAAAGCCGCGGTTTTTTTCACTGGCGCTTATGCCCGTATCCGAAAACAATTCAAGCAGTCCATTGGCCGCTTTGAAGGCGTTGGAGAAGTTTTGGGACGCATGGCGGGGAATCTTTATCTGATGGATGCAGCGCGTCGCTTCACCATCGGTGCCTTGGACCGAGGGGACAAACCCTCTGTGGCTTCTGCCATTGCTAAATATCACATCACAGAACGTGCGCGCTGTATTGGTAATGATGCCATGGACATTCAAGGCGGCAAGGGCATCATCATGGGCCCTAGAAATTATTTAGCGCGCGGCTATGAAGCCATTCCCATCGCCATTACCGTTGAAGGCGCTAATATTCTCACGCGTAACATGATTATCTTTGGACAAGGAGCGATTCGTTGTCATCCCTATGTGTTAGCGGAATATGAAGCCGCACGTTTGAAGGATGAAAACCAGGCCTTGCTTGCTTTTGATCAAGCCATCTTTTCGCATCTTGGTTTTACCATCAGTAATCTAGTCAGGGCCTTTTTCCTGGGGCTAAGCGGTGCGAAGTTGGTAGCAGCACCCCAAGGAAAAATGAAGGCCTACTATCAACAAGCGACACGCTTCAGTTCTGCTTTTGCGCTCATAGCGGACCTCTGCATGATGGTCTATGGCGGAAACTTAAAAAGAAAGGAAAGTGTTTCCGCCCGCTTGGGGGACATTTTAAGTGATTTGTATTTATTATCGGCTGCTTTAAATCGCTATCATAACGAGGGTAGCCTTGCTGAGGATTTACCGCTGGTTCGCTGGGCCTGCCAAACCTGTCTCTATAATATTCAACAAGCCTTTGAGGAATTATTGAAGAACTTTCCTTTAAAAAGCTTGGCTTATGTTTTAAAATGGATCATCTTTCCTTTGGGTCGGCGACTTTCAAAACCGCGTGTACGGCTGAGCAAGCAGGTTGCACAACTTTTTATGGCGCCAAGCGATACGCGCAAACGCTTGACGGCGGGTCTTTTTGCCGCACCAACGGAAAAGAACGCTTTCTTTCAAATGGACGTGGCTTTGCTAAAAGCGATCGAGGCCGAGCCCATTGAAAAAACAATCCGTAAAGCGGTTGTGAGCGGCGACATTTCGGGGCGCTTTTATCAGGAGCAAATAAAAATGGCCCTAGCTAAGGGTATCATCTCTACGGAACAATATGACATTGTTCAACAAGCTGATGAAGCCAGACAAAAAATATTGGCAGTGGATGATTTTTCTCCTGAGGAGCTAAAAAGGGCATGATTTTTTTTGGCAAACAAGGATGGAAACTCTTTGGCCAACTTTTTTTGTTAATGCTCGTTTTTCTCTTTATTCAAATTAGCTTTTTTATTCAAAGCCTGAATTTCTATTTTGATGATTTCAATTTTATCGCGCATAAACTGGAGGTCCCTGCCAGTATTTTCCCGGGAATTTTATTTTTTATCTTTTCGCAAATCTTGCTTCATTTAAGCTTTGTGTTGCTCATTTGTCTTGCGACCTTGGCTTTGGCCTTCCTTTTAAAGCTCTCCTCGCAGAAGACAGAAAAATTGGGGATGCTGTTGTTCTTTTTGGGATTAGTAACGGTCGTTTTCGCGAATCAATTTTATTACCCAAACTCAAAATTTTCTTACTTATCACGCTTTTTGGTCCCGGATACTTTGGTGATTGTTCCTCTATTTTTTTTAAGCTTCTTTTGGTGTTCTGTACTCCTTTTCACCGGGGCCGTCTTGTTTCATTTTCTTGATCGGAAACGAAAGGCAGCTTTTTTTTTAGCCAGTCTTTGCGTTTTTAGTTATTGGGCCTATGAAAACTATTTACGCCCAAGTCAGGATGCCTCATCAGTTGAAAGACCCAACATTATCCTGATTGGCGTCGATTCCTTGCGCCCCGATTTCTTAGACTATTTTGGGGCCCCCTTAAAAACGCAGTTCTTTAATTCTTTTTTAAGTCAGTCCACGGTTTTTTCAAATGCTTTTACTCCTTTGGCGAGGACCTTCCCTTCCTGGACAGGGATTTTGAGCGGTGCTTATCCCAAGGAATCTGGGATTCGTTTTAATTTATCCAAGAATAGTCCCAATCACCAGGTGTCTTTATTGACCACCATTTTAAGGCAGCAAGGCTATCATTCCATTTTTGCGACGGATGAAACGCGCTTCAGCAATATTGACCAACGGTTTGCTTTTGACCAGGTGCTAACGCCTCCCGTCGGCTTAAACGATTTTTTATTAGGTTCATTTAATGATTTCCCGCTCTCGAATCTAGTGATCAATACTAGTCTTGGAAAATGGTTGTTTCCACATAGCTATGCTAGCCGTCCAGTGCAGGTCACCTATGAACCAGACAGTTTTTTAGCATTCTTAAAGCCTTACTTGAAGCAGCAGAGGCAGCAGCCGCTCTTTTTGGCAGTCCATTTTTGCTTGCCGCATTGGCCCTATATCTGGGCCTCCTATCCCGGGCAGTTCGACAAAAATAATATCCATCGATATCAACAAGCCATTTTAAGGGTCGATCAACAGCTTAGTGATTTTATGGCCATGCTGGCGCGCTACCAAATCTTAAGACATGCCCTGGTGGTTTTGCTTTCTGATCATGGCGAGGCCTTCGAGCTTTCCGGGGACCGGATCACTTCCCCACTAGATTTTGTTACGCCAGAGGAAGGTCAGGGGCATAAAATTCCCCGTTTTTATCCACCAAGCGCTGATGAAGAGGCTGTTGATCAATCGGGGGGACATGGAACAGATGTTTTAGGTTTTCCCCAATATCGTTCCTTGTTGGCTTTCAAACTCTATGGCTTAGAAAAACAGACTCCTAAAAAAATAGCTGTCCCTGCTTTGCTTTTGGATATTAAACCAACAATTCTTCATTTTTTGAAAATTCCAGATAAGAATAGCGGCATCTCTTTAAAGGATTTTATTTTAGCAAAAGCAAAGCGCCCTCGTTTCCCGCGGCGCGTCATTTTTTTAGAGAGTGATTTTTCTCCAGAAGCGGTCCGCTCAGTGCATCCTGAAACACGCAATCTTGTTTTTGAGGGCATTGAGCTTTTTAAAATTGACCCTAAAACAACCCAGATCTATGTCAAAGAGTCCATGGGGAAGCTAATTCTCTCAAGCAAACAATATGCGGTGATCGATCAAGATTGGGTCTTGGCTTTGTACCCACAAGACCAAGGAAAATTAATTCCTGTTTTAGTTCAACTCAGCACAGGGAAATGGACTCTGGACATGAGACTTCCTTTTGCACAAAAATCCCCGGCGAAGCATCTCTTCTACACATTAAAACAGTTCTATGGGCCAGAGCTTAAACAGACCTCTCTTTTAAATTGATATTCACAGCCCCAGAAAAATTTTTTTTTTGAGGATAAAATTGAAAAAAAATAGAACTGAACGGTTATTGAGCGATTTCTCCTTTTAACTATTTGAATTTATATTAGTATTTACTTGTGTTCATTTTGTGACATTTGTACCAATATCCCATTTTTATGGACTAAAGAATAGTTGTCGATAGCTTATTAACAAACTTATCCACAGTTTCTGTGGGTAAGTTGAAAGGGGAAGGAGATTTAAGGTACTATCGCGGTTTCGAAATGAACAAGAGGAGAATTTTTTCATGTCAGTGGATGCTCATCGCGAAACATTGCATTTTCAAACAGAAGTCACAGAGTTGCTTCATTTAGTCGTTCACTCTCTCTACAGCAATAAAGAAATTTTTTTGCGCGAATTAATTTCAAACGCCTCCGATGCCGCGGACAAATTGCGTTTTGAAGCTTTGTCCAATTCAGCCCTCTATGAATCCGGTCCTGAGCTTAAAGTTTGGGTCAGCTTTGATCAAGAAGCCAAGACCATCACCATCAAAGACAATGGCATCGGGATGGGCCGTGAAGAGGTCATCGATAATTTGGGCACCATTGCAAAATCCGGCACCAAGGAATTCTTGTCCCGCTTAACAGGCGATCAAAAGAAAGACGCTCATCTTATTGGGCAATTCGGGGTTGGCTTCTATTCGGCCTTTGTGGTGGCAGACAAGGTCACCGTTCGCACGCGTCGGGCTGGCGTTGCGCCTGAGCTAGGGGTTTGCTGGGAGTCAGCTGGGACTGGAGACTACACCATTTATAATGTCGCAAAGCAAGACCGGGGAACAGAAGTAGTCCTGCATCTCAAAGAAGGCGAGCTGGAATTCCTGAATGATTGGCGGTTGCGCTCCATTATTAGCAAGTATTCGGACCACGTTAATCTTCCCATTTTAATGCTAAAAACAGAGCAAGAAGAAAAGGAGGAGCAGAAGGCGTCTCCTAGCTGGGAACAGGTCAATCGGGCGACTGCGCTCTGGACGCTCCCTAAAAATGAAATTACAGAGGAGCAATATAAAGAATTTTATAAACATCTGGCCCACGACTTTCAAGATCCGCTGGCCTGGGCTTACAATCGCGTCGAAGGCGGTAACTTGGACTATATTAGTCTTCTTTATCTGCCTGCACAGGCCCCCTTTGATATCTGGAACCGAGAAAAACAGCGTGGTTTGAAATTATATGTTCAACGGGTCTTTATTATGGATCAAGTTGAGCAATTTGTGCCAATGTATTTACGTTTTATCCGCGGCATCGTAGACACCAACGCGCTGCCTTTAAATGTATCGCGTGAACTTTTGCAAGATCATCCAGCCGTGACCAAGCTTCGAGCTGCTTTGATTAAACGAACACTCGATCTATTGGATTCCTTGGCCAAGGACGAACCTGAAAAGTACGCCAAGTTTTGGGAACAGTTTGGCAATGTATTAAAAGAAGGCCCTGGCGAAGATTTTGTTAACCGCGAGCGGATTGCGAAGCTTTTGCGTTTTTCGTCTACAGCTAGTGAGATTGAGGCGCAAAATGTTTCCTTCGAGGCTTATGTGGGCCGGATGAAACCCAAGCAAAAGAAAATTTATTATATCGTCGCTGACAGCTACAATGCAGCCAAGTCCAGCCCCCATCTCGAAATCTTCAGAAAGAATGAGATTGAAGTTTTACTTTTCCATGACCGTATCGATGAATGGTTTGTGGCGCATTTCCCAGAATTTGAAGGGAAGTCTTTGCAATCTGTGATGAAAGGGGACTTAAGTCTCGATGATATTGCCGTGAGCGAAGATAAAGAACAACTTAAACAAGAAGATGAAAAGACCAAAGAAAACATGGAACCGCTGCTGAAGCATATTAAAGGGGTATTGGGCGAACAAGTGAAAGATATCCGTATTTCCCATCGCTTGACCTCTTCACCCGCTTGTTTAGTGCGCGAACAGCATGACATGGGGCCGCAATTAGAGCGCTTATTAAAAAGCGTTGGCCAGGAAGTCGCTGAAGTTAAACCGATACTTGAGGTCAATCCACATCACAAATTGATTGAAAAACTGCAATCGGAGAAAAATGAGACGGAGTTTAGTGATTGGACCAAGCTGCTTTATGACCAAGCCGTTCTAGCAGAAGGTGGCCAGCTAAAGGACCCAGCCGCCTTTGTGCAACGTATGAACAAACTTTGGTTGGACATGATCTAAGGTATGCGGCCCTCCGTATATAAAATGAGTTAACTAAACTCCCTTCTCCCACACGTGGGAGAAGGGTAGGGGATGAGGGTCTTCAATTTATTTATACACGTGTTTCTCCTCATCAGCATCAAAACCTGCTTTTCAACCTCGAATTTCTTAAGAGTCTATTCCCCCTAAGTTATTATTTTATAACCATTCTTATATGTATAGTATAAAAAATGATTGACTTAATTTTATATGTATATATAATGCCCAAAAATCACTTTAAACCAGAAAACGAGGATTTTTTACAATGAATTCCAGAGTCTTAGCTGTTCTTAAAAATTATTCCCAGATTACCTCTGAAAAAAGCGGGATAAAGACCGTGTTCAGAGGCACGCGCGGAAAAAATAATTCCTTCTCAAATCCAGACGCTTTAAAAGAGGCCAATGGTTTTTATGGAAGAGGGACGGATGATAGTATTAGCTTTCATCGCTATGCAGCAAATAGCACCATCTATATTCCCACCACTCTTTCTGAATCACAGGCTGCTGATTTTGCGGGCTATGGCTGGGTACATATGATGCAACTGCCTCAAATCTATGTTTATCTTCCCAACGTCCACCCCTATTTACCACCCATTCCTGATGAAGATGAAGTTCTTGGCCAGGCGATTATGAGTGAACGTGAGGTTTCAGCTGTTCAACATATTCCTTGGACAGATGTTCTTTTATCTCGGCAAGTTTTTTCTCCTCCAATGCTTCCGTTTCGGATGTATTTGGGTGAGGGCATCGAGAACCCTGACTTTCAACTTAGAAACTATTCTTGTGAAATTTTGAGCGCCTCTGCCGATGAAGCTGAATTTGTCCTTAGTCATGAACATTTTCAAGATCCAGAA
This sequence comes from uncultured Coxiellaceae bacterium, assembly GCA_964449835.1. Classification (GTDB taxonomy): domain Bacteria; phylum Pseudomonadota; class Gammaproteobacteria; order DSM-16500; family DSM-16500; genus JABDGC01. The sequence continues at coordinate 10,832 of CAYVBZ010000022.1, forward strand.
AATAAGATGAAGGCCCTTAGTTTAGAGGCCGCAAAAGAAATCGCCGAAGCCTTGAAAGAGGAATCTTTGACTTACAAGTTACACCTCGACAGTCCTCATTTAACAGTGGGGCCAATCGTTGAGTCCAGAAAATCGCTTGCAATTATTTGTGACGATTATCGCCTCTTAATGAAAGAAAGCAATGTGAAACCGCTGAAAACCATTCACTCTTATGCTGACGCTAAAGCAGCTTTCTTTAACGTCAAACAGGTTGCGCAAGCCAATGGCGGAAAGGAACAACAACAAGACCTAAAAACAAGGGAAGAAGAGGGCGGCATTAAGCTAAAAAATTAAAGACTATTTTTTTAGTTTAAATAATTGTTTTTCTTCGATCAATAAGGCCGGGAGCCCCTGGCCTTTTTTTTCAGAATAGTTAAACTTTAAAAAATAAATATTTTTCTCATTTAGCTTTTTACTAAGCCGGTTTATTTCAAGTTCCTTTCCTATTTTTGAGGGGCTATCGGAAGTGATTTCATAAATCTCATCTCCTCCCATCGCGAGCTCCTGGGGGGTTTCTCTTTTGATGTGTGTCGCATAACAAATTTGCCTGAGCTTAGGCTGTTTGATTTTGTAGGCTAGCTTAGTAAAAAAACGCATCCTTTCAGCTTACTCCCTAAAGTTTTCAAATTGCAAAGGCACAGTTAATTTTGCTTCCCGCAGCAGGCCAATGACTTCCTGCAGGTCATCTTTTTTCTTCCCCGTCACACGGACATGGTCGCCCTGAATGGCGGCCTGCACTTTCAGGTTGCCATCTTTAATTAACTTGACAATTTTTTTTGCCACTTCCTGTTCAATGCCTTCTTTGATTTCCACTTCTTGGCGTGCTTCACTGAGAGAAACCTCCAGCTTTTTATAATCCAGTGCTCTTGCATCAACCTGTCGTTTTGCAAGTTTATTGCGAAAGATTTCATCAACCTGCTTTAGCTGAAAATCTGTTGGCGCATATAAGGTAATTTTATTTTTATCTTGCTCTAATCGTGCATTGGTATCTTTAAAATCAAAGCGCGAATTGAGTTCCCGATTGGCTTGATCGATGGCATTAGTGACTTCATGGTGGTCTAGCTTGGACACAACGTCGAATGAGGGCATAGAATTTGTCCGAAAATTGGTTTGAAAAAGATTCTAGCGAACTTGAGACTAAAATTAAAGTAGTTCATTCGTCCCTATCGTCGTCCCGCGGCTTGTCCGCAGGGCCCAAGGACAGAAACCTCGGTCGTATCTGTTTCTGAGTCCTGCGGACAAGCCGCGGGACGACGGTCCGCTAGTTCGCTGCTGAAGGAAAGGGTTGTGATTGGGGCCCCAAATTAACCCCGCTTGTCCCAATAAGCCTCTTCCTGAAACCTCTCAATCAAAAAATCAATAAAAAGCTTCACCTTAAACGGCACATACCGCTGCTTAGGATACGCCGCATGAATATCAATTCCCTTTTCACTATAGGCCGCCAAAGTCTCCACTAACCTCCCCGCCTTCAATTCCTCCGTTACCAAAAAACTAGACAGTTTCGCTAGCCCAATCCCCGCTACCGCCGATTTAACCAAAGCTGGATTACTATTAATCCGCAGGTTCCCTTTAACTGCGACTTTAACTTTCCGCTGGCGGTCTAAAAACGACCATTCGTAGGTCTGTCCCAGCGTGGAAACATTCCCCGGCTCCGATTGATAAATAAGACAGTTATGATTAATCAAGTCCTCCGGTTTTTCAGGCATTCCGAACTGTTTAAAATAAGCGGGAGCGCCGTAAACCCCTGAGCTCCGTTGTGTGATTTTGCGGGACCTTAACAAAGAGCTGTCTGGCAAGTCTTTAATAAAAATAGTGAGATCTAAGCCATTATAGATAAATCCTGCATACTGGCTGCCTAAAATAAGTTCCACATTAATTTCAGGATAACGCTGGATAAAATCATTAATGGCTGGTACCAAGTGAACTTGCCCAAAGCTTACAGGGGAGTTGATGCGCAGCAGGCCCCGCGGTTGTTCATGGTGCTGCATTACATCCATTTCAGCGTCTGAGATTTCAGCCTTAATTCTTTTCCAGCGTGCATAAAATAATTGCCCGCTTTCGGTCAAGGCCATGCTACGTGTGGTCCTTTGGATTAATTGAGCATGTAAATGGCTTTCCAAGCGGCTGATTCTTTTACTGACAACCGAGGAGGAAATAAGCCATTTTTTAGCAGCAGCTGCAAAGCTGCCTTCCTCAACGACCGTGACAAAAGTTAAGGCATCTCTTATAATAATGTTAGACATATCAGCAACTTATACCTAAATTTTCTATTGGAACCTCAAAATCGATTAATTCATTTTTTGCATCATTATATGCTTTTTTAAGGCTATTGTAAATTTTTTATAAAAGTATTATCATGCCAACTCAAAACACACACTGTTTTTTGTCTAACGGCTTTTAACGAAGAGTAGGTAGCCAAACCAGTATGATGTCATATGAACAAGACCTTTCTGTTATTGGCGTCACGCCAGATGCTGCTGTGCCGGGCTTTGATGACTCTGGTTTGGAGCATCCGACCAGCAGTTCGCTGACCTCAGAAAATCCCACTAGAAAACAAGTTGAATCCAATAATCTCAGCCGTTGCATGGAGTTGACCCCGCTTTTTGGCTCAGCGGAGCAAGCACTGGTCTTAAATCACAGCCTGGGAAACGACGATTTAGATAGTGATGAGGTGACCGAGGGCGCTGTTGTCAGTGCCGCTATCGGAAATGCCACGGGCCTTATCACAGCCATTGTGGCCCATTTTTGTCTCCGCAGCAGTTATCGCACGGGAAACTATCAAGTTATATTAAAGAAACAACCTCTTTCAGATGAAAACATAACAGAATTGAAAAAGAATGAGATCTTTCTCTATCATGACTCCGAGAAAAACTGTTTAGCTTATGTTGTCAAAAGAGCGCCTCTCCTTCCTTTTTTTTCGAGCGAGCTTGTACGGGGCCAAATTAAATTAAAAGATGAAGAAGAAATCCAGACCTTACTTCAAAATGAGTTGGTGAAGTTGCCTGATCAGCCTATTTCTTCAAAAATGAAAAGAGCTTTTCTTAGATATACAAGCAAACAGGGCGACACCTATAGCGGAAAAACCTCGACCAATCCCTTGTACCGTGCCGTCAAAACTTTGTCCACAGTTGGCGCGCGCTGTGGTGCTATGCTCAGCATTCTGGTGGGTTCTGATAATCCAAACATAAAACGTATTCTTTCTTTTATTTTGTCGGACATCTTTTGTGTGGTTTTTGGTTTATTTGGGGTCGGCTATTTTCTGGTTCGCGATAAAATTTTAAAAATCCCGCCAAATACGAAACATGAATATGCTGTGACGGGTTTGGAAGGATGGAGCAAATACGGCAAAACAGCGCTGACTTTTGGTACAGCCATCGGGCAGGGCATTGGTGGATTAATCGTCGGCATTACTCACAAAGCGGGTAGCGCTGCGGCAATGGTTTCTTCTTTTAGTATTTCATTTTGGGGTGGCGTTGTTGGTGTGGGCAGTTTTGTCCTGAGTATCATCGCGGTCCCCTTGATCAATTGGATCAGCTCGAAATTCACACGGGATGGCAAAGGCATCTTAACTTCTAACAATAAAAATAAATATCGCAATAATTATACGCGCTTAGGGATTACGTTCGGGGCTGCCTTAGGCGTGCTCCTGGGCTTTGTCATCGGCAATTGGTGCTTTGGTTTGATTATGGCGGCGACCATTTTCTCAGGTCTTGGCGCTGTTGTTGGCGGCGTGTTGTTTTCTATTTATGGTCACAAGCTGCATAAAATGATGCATCCCTTGCCCCCCGGTAAAACGGAGAAAGATGAAGACATTGAAAACTCCTGGGATTATGTGAGCCGTTGCACGGCCTCTGTTTTTGGCTATGTTGGCGCCGCGGTGGTTTGCGCGATTAATCCCGCCGCAGCTTTGTTGTTGGTCCCTATTGGGACTGCTGTTGCAAGCGCGATCGGCTGTATCGTGGGTATTTTAATTATGAAAGCCGCCCGTCGTATGCCCGGTAATGCTGAAGAAAAAAAGGCAGCCACCTTGCCCTGGACGCAGCGCATTACGACAGGTGCAAATGTGGGTTCCATCATTGGCAGCTGTATTGGCGTAGGTCTTGGCTTCGCCGGTCTCTTTTTGGCAGGCCCTGCCGGTGTTATTTTTGCTGTCAGTTTATGCGGCGCCATTGGCGCAGTGGTGGGTGGCTGCGTGGGTGCTTTATACGATAAGCAGGCGCGAACACTAATCTGGCAAGCTATTAATCCCTTCGCATCCCCAGGCCCTGCTTTTGTTTCTCCTCCTCGAGAACGGAGTACTGCTGCCAAAGTCATAAGTTTAGAGTGGGATTCGGATCCGCTTGATAAAACACCGCCTAGCTTTAAGTCTGTTAATGATGCCCAGTCAACGGAAATTATTTCTAAGAAGTCACAGTGGAGTATGTCTAATTTATCTTGTTGCACCTTTTCTCAGAAGAACAAAAATCGTGTCGAAGATAAACGCAGTTTAAGTGAGGACTCTTTCTCTAGTGGTTCCGATCGTAGTCTCGAAGTCTCGCCTGTCTCCTCGGTTTATGGCAGTTGATCAAGACTCTAATCCAGCAGGGCCCCCGGTAAATTAAACCCGTATAGATTTGCGCGAGAACGGCGCCTGCAGTAAATTTTTCTTGGACCGCGTTTTCAGACAGTAGACCACCCGAAGCAATGATTGGAACTTTATTTTCTAAAAGTCGAGCTAGATCTTGAATCACAGTGGTGGAAAGAGAGCAGAGCGGCCTTCCACTTAAGCCGCCTGTTTCTTTCGCGCTGGGCAGCTCGTTCATGCCCGGGCGTGTGATCGTCGTATTGGTTGCAATGACGCCGTCAATTTTTTCAGAAACCAAGGTTTCAGCGATTATTTTTAATTCATCAAAAGTTAAATCAGGCGCAATTTTAACGACCAAAGGCAGGTATTTTTTTTCTTTGTCAAAAAAAAGAGCTTGTTCTTTTTTTAAGACGCGCAGGAGTTCGCCTAATAATTCGCCATGCTGTAAGTTTCGCAGCCCAGGTGTGTTTGGCGAAGAAATATTAATCGTGATATAACTTGCATAGGGCGCCACACGGCGAAAGCTGTAGAGGTAGTCATTGACTGCCTGCTCAAGCGGGGTATCACGGTTCTTCCCAATATTCACACCCACAATGCCTTGAAAACGTTTTTTCCGTAGTCGCTCGACCAAATAGTCAACGCCTTTATTGTTAAAACCCAGCCGGTTGATGATCGCCTCCTGCTGAGACAAGCGGAAAAGCCGCGGACGTGGATTACCTTCCTGCGGCTTTGGCGTGACTGTGCCGACCTCGATAAAACCAAAACCCAGCGCAGCAAGAGCATCGATGTAATCCCCATTTTTATCGAAACCTGCAGCAAGGCCGATGGGGTTAGGAAAGGTCAAGCCTAGGACTTTGCGGGGAAGAGAAGGGGGGGAAGGAAAGAGTTTGGTAAGTCTGAGTGTATGTAAAAGATTTAAGCCATTTAAAGCTAGATAATGCGCTTTTTCAGGGTCAATACGGAACAGAATTGGTTTGATTAAGGCGTAACACATATAATGAAGTATTCCTTAGGAAGAGACTGACACCTCTCCCGCACTCTCCTCATAAGCCTCCCACCCCGCCGCGCGATATTGCTTGGCCTCTGCCAAGGGGTCCGTTGCCTTGATAATCCCCCGTCCTACAATAATCACATCACTCCCATGTTCCAAAATAGCCTGCTGCGGCGTCACATACTGCTGCCCCAAATTATCCCCTTCCGTAGAAAGATGGACGCCTGGCGTCATATAAATCCAATGTGGATCTGAAGAAAGTTTCTCCTGCGAAATAAAACCCATGACAAACTCAGGAAATTGTTTGGCAATCGCGAGCGTTTTCTCCGTGTACTCCGGCGTCAGCAAATTATTCGCAGAACTCATTTGTGCAAGCAGCAGTAAACCTCGCTGCTTTTTTAAGCCAACCTCTGCCAAACTAGCAATCATACGCATGCCCGGCAAACTATGGGCATTGATGATATCAGCCCAGTCGGCGATATGATAAATGCCGCCCTGATATTGCATTTTGGCAGTATGGCCAATGTCAGCCAACTTACGATCTTCAAAAATTAAAAAACGATGCTTTTGCGAAAGCCTTTGCAATTCCACGGTGAGTTCTGGACTAAAATCGCTGATAATATCGATATGGGTCTTCAGAATACAAATTTCCGGTCCAAGACGGTCTGCAATTTGCAGCAAGTCTTTGCTGGTTGTGACATCGGCTGAAAGCGCTAGGTTGGTTTTTTTCTCATCCATCAAAAGAAATAAGCGCTTGGACAAAGCATTATTGCAATAGCGGGCCCTTGCCGTATAAGTCAGTCGCTGATGAGAGGCCTGCGCCCCTTCGGCGAGCAGTTGGCTAATGATGAGGCGTTCTGCTTCACTAACCAGGGTTGAGTTGGACAAAACCTGCAGTACCTCAGTGAGAGTCAAGGCGGCGTGCATTGTATATTTCTTTTTATTCAAATTATCTTTACCGCCTTGCTCACGATCAATTAAAACAGCGACATCTCCAACTTTGAGACCTTCTTCTTCCAAGTCAGTTGCAGTTTCAATGATGCTGCCGCCGCTTGTCACCACATCTTCAATAATTAAACAACGTTGCCCGGGTTTAAAAACACCCTCAATTTTTTGCTTGGTCCCATAGGCTTTTTTCTCTTTTCGCCGTATGAGCATGGGAACACTATGCTGCAGCGACATACAAGTGGCGATCGGTAAGGCGGTATAGGGCACGCCGCAGATGGAATCAAAGTGACAGGTGCGAATCTTGTCCCAGAGTAAATTGGACATACTTCTCAAAAGCTCTGGATAGGAAATAACTTGTCGAAGATTCAAATAAATCGCAGAAGTTTGGCCACTTTTCAAAGTAAAGTGACCAAACTTAATGGCGCCAATTTTGTAAAGCGTCGTGATCAGTTGACTGTTATCCATAACTAGCTATTCCCTGATGTGTCGCCACCCTCATGATTGCCTTTATCCTCTGAAGTCGGCGTTTGTTTTTCGAGGCCCGAGCGCCGCATGGCCGCGGATTTTTTAGAAGGCTCATAGCGTCGACGAGATTGGCCGGGATAAAACCGCATTCTTTTCTCTGTTGAGCTGCTCCCACCGACACCTGTGTTTTCAGGGGCCGCCGTTTTTCTGTTTTCTGCGCCGGTATCTTGAGTCGCGACTTGCTCTGGTTTCGTAACATGTTGTTCTTGATGGTACTGTTGTTGCTGTTCGCGATGTTGATCAACGGTGTCTTTGTTTGCCGAAAGGTTTCGCTGTTCATCCCTTTTCGCGCTATGTCCCTTGTGCTCTTTCCGTTCATGATGCTGTGTTTCAGATGAAGAAGGTTCATTTGAAGGACGGCCTTCATAAGCGCGGCCATGTTGACGATGACGTCTATTCCCACCGCGTCCACCTCGATGATGGCGATCACGATCACGATCTCCTCGGCGATGCGAATGCGGATGTGAACGCATGGGGCGGTGGTGCTTCCCTTTAAAAGTCTTTTTTTCTGTCGTCGCGCCGCTGCTGCTGCGGGCCTGTTCTTCTTCCTTTTCAAATAAGTAAGTAAAGAGCCGCTTTAGCAAACCACCTTGGCGCGGCCCTGGGGAAGGTTTGGTCACCGATGCGGCATAAGGTGTGACCGGCGTTGGGGCGGAAGTGGCCTGTGCGGCGGAACCTTTCATGGCAGGTTCTTGCACGGACTTTTGGACGGCCACGGTGACATTGGTTTCAGTCTCGGATTCCAGCGTCAATTTATAGCTCGGCGTTTTGCTTTCGCTGGTGGCATCAGACTGACGTATACGTTCCACATGATATTGGGGTGTGACCATATGTTGATTGGACACAATGATCACTGAAACGGACTGTCTTTTTTCAATGTCAATGATCGCTTGGCGCTTTTCATTTAAAATGTAGGTTGCAATCTCAATAGGCAGAATAGCTCTTACCTGGGCCGTATTTTCTTTTAAGGCTTCTTCCTCAATTAAGCGGACCACGGAAAGCCCCAAGGATTCGATGCCGCGAATGCTGCCCTGCCCTTGACAACGGGGGCAGGTAATTTGACTTGATTCACCTAAAGAGGGACGTAACCTTTGGCGAGACATCTCGAGGAGTCCAAAGCGTGAAATTCTGCCAATTTGGACCCGTGCCCGGTCAATACTGAGGGCCCGTTTTAGACGGTCCTCAACCTCTCGTTGATTGCGAATGGAGGTCATATCGATAAAATCAATGACAATCAAGCCACCCATGTCGCGTAGGCGTAATTGCCGTGCAATTTCATCGGCCGCTTCAAGATTGGTATTAAGAGCGGTTTCTTCAATGTCGCCGCCTTTGGTCGCTTTAGAGGAGTTGATGTCAATCGCGATCATGGCTTCGGTGCGGTCGATCACAACGGCGCCGCCGGAGGGGAGCCTGACTTCCCGTTGGAAGGCGGATTCAATTTGACTTTCAATTTGAAACCGTGTGAATAAAGGCGTTGCGTCGCTATAGGGTTTAACGCGATTAATAAAGTCGGGCCGGATGAGTTTCAGGTGCGTCAAGGCTTGTTCGTAGACGACTTGATCATCGATTAAAATTTCTTCAATGTCCTTGCGGAGGTAGTCGCGAATTGTACGAATGACCGCGTTGCCTTCTTGATAAATGAGGAAGGGAGCGGAACGGCCGCTTGAAAAAGATTGAATTGTTTCCCATTGGCGCAGAAGAATGTCGAGGTCCCATTGCAGCTCTTCCAAATTTCTGCCGCTGCCGGCAGTCCGGAGAATAACCCCCATGCCATCCGGTACGCGTAGCTGGGACAGAACTTCATGAGACTGGTTCCGTTCCTCATCATCGATGCGACGAGAAATGCCGCCGGCGCGTGGATTATTGGGCATTAAGACTAAATAGCAGCCTGGCAGAGAAATGAAGGTGGTGAGCGCTGCCCCTTTTAAATCTCGCTCTTCTTTTTTGACTTGCAGAATGAGTTCCTGGTTTTCTTCAAGGACCTCATGGATACTGGGCCGTCTTCCGGAATCGGAATAGCTGCTTTTGAAGCAGGGGCGGGCAATTTCTTTCAGAGGTAAAAATCCGTGGCGTCCTTCGCCATAATCGACAAAGGCTGCTTCTAGGCTAGGCTCAATACGGGTAATACGTCCTTGGTAGATATTGGATTGTTTTTGTTCGCGCGTCGTGGATTCAATAATCAAATCTTCGAGATATTGTCCTCTAGCTACTGCAATCCGTAATTCTTCTTCGTGTATTGCGTTAATTAAAATTCTTTTCATCTTTCTATCCTTTTTACAATGCTCGTGGCAGATGCAAGGATAGATGTAAAGAGTCTGGCTTCTATGGTTTTAGAAGCGGTGTTAAGGTTTTAATAGCCATCATGTTAATTCGGGCACTCCTTAAATAGACATAATTTCTTGGCTTTTCCTTTATTGACGCTGCTTTTTGTGCGGCGGTCAATCTCATGTGAATTCCTTAACCATCTTATTCAGCAAATAATGGCTCTCTACATCGTTATAGCACTGCTCTTTTTTCTTTCGAGCGTTAATTAAATTCATCTAATAGTCTTTGAACCGCCGGTCTAGATGGGGGAAGGATAAGTCTTTGAAAAAATGTCCTTTCCCACAGCATGTAAGACTACTTAGTTCCGGTCTGTAACTTCTCTTCAGGTTTTATCCTGGCCATTAAAGTCACCCATTTAGGAATATAACAATAATTTACAACTTGATCAATAAGGTACTTATCATGTACAACACAAACATGAAACAAAAACCATTGAATCAAAAGGCGGCGAAACGCGCCGAAGTAAGCTATTTAACTGTGGATTCTGCTTTTGCTGGGCAGCGCATTGATAATTTTTTGATAACAAGACTCAAAGGTGTCCCCAAAAGCCGCATTTATCGCATGCTGCGGGGAGAAGTGAGGGTCAATAAAAAACGAGTGGAACCTTCTTATCGTTTACAGGAAAAAGATAGTATTCGAATTCCACCTGTGCAGATGGGGGAAAAAGCCGCTATCATTCCAGCCAGTGAGAAAACGCAGGCTTTCTTAGGAAGCCGCATCTTGTACGAAGATGAGCAGCTTTTGATTATCAATAAACCCTCAGGAATGTCCGTGCATGGCGGTTCAACAGTCAGAGTCGGTGTCATTGAGGCACTGCGTGCAAAATATCCCCGTTTACCTCAACTTGAGTTGGCCCATCGTTTGGATGCAGACACCTCAGGCTGTTTAATTTTGGCAAAAAAGCGTTCTGTTCTCCGCGAATTACATACGCTTTTGCGCGAAGGGCAGGTTAGAAAAATCTATTGGGCCTTAACCCGAGGCCAGTGGAAACCCGCAGAACGGCGGATTGAAGCGCCACTGCAAAAATACCATTTAAAAGGGGGAGAGCGCATTGTAAGAGTGCATCCTGAAGGAAAGGCCTCGCTTTCGGTCTTTCGTCCACTTGAGTTTTATAATCAAGCGACCTTGGTGGAGGTCCATCTTTATACTGGCAGGACCCATCAAATTCGCGTGCATGCACAATATGCTGAGCATCCCATTGCCGGTGATGAGCGTTATGGCGATGAGGCGTTTAATCAAAAAATGCAGAAACAGGGTTTAAAAAGATTGTTTTTGCATGCAAAATCAATTGAATTTACACTTTCGGGCCGAGGGAAGCCTATTTATGTGGAAGCTCCCCTGGATGAGGATTTACAGGAAGTATTAAAGAATTTGGAATAGGAAAAAACGATGAAAGACACCAACCTCAAAAAAGCGGGCCTTAAAGTGACTCTTCCCAGGCTCAAAATTCTGCAAATCCTTGAGGATGCGAAAGAACGTCATTTGAGTGCTGAAGATGTTTACCGTATTTTAACCCAGGCAGGCGAAGAGATTGGTTTGGCCACGGTTTACCGTGTGCTCACGCAGTTTCAAGAGGCCGGTTTGGTTATTCGCCATAATTTTGAAGAAGAGCATGCGGTTTTTGAGCTGGACCATGGAGAGCATCATGATCATTTGGTCTGTGTGAAATGCGGACGGGTGGATGAGTTTATTGATCCTATTATTGAAAAGCGGCTAAATGATGTGGTCAAGGAAACGGGGTTTAGTATTACGGACCATAGTTTAAATGTTTATGGAATTTGCGTGGGGTGTCAGAAGAAGTAAAGGACTTGTTGCATTGAGACCTCCCCCCTAAACCACCCCCGCCAACATTTCCTCCGCATGCTTCAAGGTCGTCTGTGTAATCTGCACGCCGCCCAGCATCCGGGCAATTTCTTGAATTTTGGCAGCCAAACTTAAAGGCTGAATCCGTGTCATGGTCTGATCTTTCTTCTCAATCTTCTCCACCGAAATATGCTGGTTCCCATAAGCTGCCACCTGCGGCAAATGCGTAATACAAAGTACTTGATGCGTTTTACCCAAACGCCGAATTAAACGTCCCACCAATTCTGCCGTCCCCCCGCCAATGCCGACGTCCACCTCATCAAAAATCAAAGTAGGAATAGTATGCTGTTCTGCCGTCGCAAGATGAATGGCAAGACTAATCCGCGAAAGCTCCCCGCCCGAAGCGATTTTGGCCAAAGGATGAAAAGCGGCCCCACGATTTGTTTTAACCATGAAAATGACCTTTTCCAACCCCTGAGGGGAAACCTCCCCCTCGTCCTCCTGTTGCAGTTGAATTTGAAATTCTGCATGCGGCAAGGCCAAAGATTGAATCGTTTGGGTAATTTCTTTCGCGAGTTTTTTTCCGGCTTTTTGCCGTTTTTCACTGAGTTGCTTGGCTAGACCTTCATATTCCTGCAACAGTTCATTTTGTTTTTGTCTCAATTTAGCCAAGACCTGGTCATTGTTTTCGAGGGCATTCAATTCAAGTGTGATTTTTTGGATGAGCGCAGGGAGTTCATTCGGCGTTATTTTATATTTTCGGGCAGAGTCATGAAGGGTCTGCATGCGTTGCTCGACCCATTGCAGTCTTTCTGGATTTAAATCGAGTGTATCCAAATAGTGATGGATTTCATTCGCGGTATCATCCAGTTGAATTGCCGCAGTATTGACTGCGGCCGCCCAGGCAGCAATCTTTGGACTGACTTCCCGGACAGCTTCCAAAGCTTTGAGAATACGATGTAAAAGCACCAAAATATTTTTTTCCTCTTGCAGCGAAAGCTCCTCCAATGCTTGGGTGAGATTTTGTAGCAAGCTATCGGCATGCGCCAGTTGCTGATGTTCAGCTTCAAGAGAGGACCACTCATTCGGTTGCATTTGCAAGGTTTCCAGCTCATTCAGCTGATAGCGTAAAAAGTCACGCCGTTCATCGCGCAGTTGCGTAGAGGTTTGATTGCTTTGAATGGTCTGGGCGAGCTTACGGTATTCTTCCGCGCGTTGCTGAACGTTTTTTGCAAGTTCCAGATAATTGCCAAAGCGGTCCAAAAGCTCGCGTTGTTTTTCTGCTTGAAGCAGAGATTGGTGTTCATGCTGCCCATGTAGGTCAATTAAAGCAGTGCTAAATTCCCGCAGGACCGGCAAGGTGACGGGTAAATCATTGAGATAGCTTCGGGAGCGGCCATCGCGGAAGACGGTGCGACGGATGATGCATTCCTGTGTCCTTATATCAAAATCGCTGTTTTTAAGGGCCCCGGGTAAACTTTTAAATCCGCTTAGATCAAAGCAGAGGCGAAGGTCCATTTTCTCTTGATTGGCGCGAATAAGTTGCGGCGAGGCCCGCCCGCCAAGCCCGAGCTCAATGGCGTCAATTAAAATAGATTTTCCTGCCCCCGTTTCACCTGTGATGACCGTCGTGCCGCCTGAAAGATCGAGATGGACTTCTTCGATGGTGGCGAGGTTGGTGATATGTACTTGGGTCAACATAGATCTCTTCCCTTAGTCGGCGTATTGTAGTTTATGTCCCCAATGCAATTTGCTTCTTAAAGTCTCGTAATAATCATAATCTTCAGGGTGGACCAAATGAAGTTTTTTGGCGTTCTTTTTAATGTGAATATGACTGCCTGGCGGCATGTTGATATAGGTTTGTCCATCGCAGGCCAGACGAGGAGAGGTCGTGTTATTGGGTGTGATGATGAGCTGGATCTCTTGGTGCCCGCCAATGACTAAAGGACGAACGCTGAGTGTATGCGGGAACATTGACACTAAAACCATGGCATCCAAGCCGGGATGCAAAATAGGACCTCCTCCTGAAAGAGCATAGGCTGTCGAGCCGGTAGGCGTCGCAATAATCAGGCCGTCGGAACGTTGGCTGGAAACAAAACGTTGATCAATAAAAACTTCAAACTCCAACATATGAGGATTGGCATCTGGAATAAGTGCAAATTCATTGAGCGCGAGGCCCTGGCCAGTTGAAGGATTGAGGGGTTGGCCATGCAAGACAATGTCCGCTGTTAATAGGAACCGTTTCTCCAGGATAAAGTGACCTTCTAAGATAGCTTTAATTTTGCTTAATTCAGTTGGATGGATATCAGTCAGAAAGCCAAGACTGCCCCGGTTCACACCCAAAACAGGTACCTCATCGTGAACCAGCGTGTGCGCCGCATTCAACAGACTGCCATCACCCCCGACAACGATCACTAAATCACATTTTTTGCCCAGTTGTTCCCGGCTGAGGGTGGAGAGAGAAATGTCCTTTAAAGGAGCTGCGGTTTCTGCGTCGACGAGCGTTTTTTTACCTAAATGATGAAGGTAATCAATAAGCGTTTTAAGGGTCTCTTTGACCCCCGGATTCGCAACTCTTCCAATGATGCCGATGGTATGCATGGCTTTTGACATAAATTTATAGTCTCTTTCGGATATCTCAACCTATTGTGACATTGTATACCGAATGAGGCAAAACTTTGATATATTTCACCTATGAACGAACTGCCAGTTAATCAGCGTGCGCAGCAAGTACTCAAAGTACTGGTTGAACGCTATATCCAAGAAGGACATCCTGTGGCCTCGAAAACCATTGCCGAGGATTCCTCTTTAAAGTTGAGCTCCGCCACCATCCGCAATATTTTGGCTGATTTGGAGGCCAATGGCTATTTGACTTCCTTGCATACTTCTTCCGGACGTGTGCCAACGGGCATGGGCTACCGTTTTTTCGTAGACGCTTTAATTTCAGCGAAGCCCCTAGAAACCCAAGAAGTTCAAGAACTACGCAAACATCTTGATCCCGATTTGACCATGCCGGACTTACTCCATTGCGCCTCTTCTTTGCTCTCGGGGCTGACCCAATTGATTGGCGTTGTCAGTTTGCCCCGCCGAGATCGTGTGGTCCTACGTCAGGTTGAGTTTTTATCTCTGGCGAACCAAGACACACCGAATCGTGTTCTGGTTGTTTTAGTGCTAAGTGACCGTGAAGTCCAAAACCGAATTATTTATACCGATCGTTCTTATTCCCTATCTGAACTGCAGCAGGCCGCTAATTATTTGAATACACATTACTCTGGAAAGGATTTATTAGAAATCCGTAAGGAACTCACGGCTGCCATTCAATCCGATCAGGAAAATATTAACGAGCTGATTCAAACAGCCATCGCCATGGCGGATAAAGCTTTCCCCGCGACGCAGCCGCCTAGCCAAGATTGTCTAATTGCCGGCCAAGCCAACCTTTTCCAATATTCCAATGAAATTGATATCCTTCGTTTGCGAAACTTGTTTGATGCTTTTACGCAAAAACAAGAAATTCTCGAGTTGCTCAGTCACTCCATTGAAGCTGAGAAGATTCAAATTTTTATTGGAAAAGAAGCTGGATATGAGATTTTTGATGATTGGAGTCTGGTGACCATGCCTTATTCCATCGACGGAAAAGGTGTCGGCAGCCTTGGGGTAATTGGTCCTCTCCGCATGCCTTATGAACGCGCAATCTCCGCAGTGGATGTCACATCAAAATTATTGTCCGCGGTCTTGAATCAAGGATAAATAACCCGCATATATAATATTACTCAATTTTAGAGGTTGGAGGTTAAGTAATGACAACCAAGTCATCGAACGAAGATATTGAAGCCAAGCTTGCAGCGCAGAACAAAAATCAGGGCAACGAGCAGCAAGGGCCCTTGCTGGACCTAGAAGATCCAGAAGCACCCAAGCTGGACCACGCTGCTTATGAAGACTTAATGAAGCAGTTAAACGAAGCAGAGCAAAAAAGCGCTCAATATTGGGACCGTATCTTGCGCATGCAAGCGGAAGTCGAAAATGCTGCCCGCCGCAGTGAGCGTGACCTTGCTAATGCGCATAAATATGCACTTGAAAAGTTTTTAACCGAGCTTTTACCAGTGATTGATAACTTGGAGCGGGCCATCTCAGCTGCCGAGGAAAGCAAGGCCGATGCTACCGCCATTCTGGAAGGGGTGAAATTGACCCTAAAAATGCTCTATGGCGTCTTGGAAAAAGTCGGAGTTCAGCAAATTAATCCTTTAAATGAAGCTTTCAACCCCTTGTTTCATGAGGCGGTTTCTATGCAGGCTGAGGCTGCTAAAGCCAGCGGTCTTGTTTTGGTTGTGCTGCAGAAAGGCTATTTATTGAACGATAGGCTGGTTAGGCCGGCAATGGTTGTGGTTTCCAAATAAGCATTGAAAATCAAGTCCAGAGTCCCCATATATCTAACATAGACAATTAAAGCGGAGTCAATATGCCATCAAATAACATTATCGGAATCGATCTAGGGACAACCAATTCCTGTGTAGCGGTCATGGAGGGTGACAAAGTTAAAGTAATCGTTAATTCCGAAGGTGACAGGACCACCCCATCTGTGGTGGCTTACCTCGATAACGGTGAAACGCTGGTGGGACAGCCCGCCAAACGGCAAGCAGTGACCAATGCACATAATACAGTTTATGCCGCTAAGCGTCTGATTGGACGCCGCTATGATGAAGAAATGGTGCGTCATACGCAGAAAATGGTGCCTTACAAAATTGTTAAGGCTGAGAACGGCGATGCTTGGGTCGAGGTCCATGGCAAGAAAATTGCGCCTCCGCAGATTTCCGCTGAAGTATTAATGAAGATGAAGAAAACCGCCGAGGATTATCTCGGCCATGAAGTCAAAGAAGCAGTGATCACGGTTCCTGCTTATTTCAACGACTCTCAACGTCAGGCCACCAAAGATGCTGGACGGATCGCTGGCCTTGAAGTGAAGCGCATCATTAACGAACCCACAGCGGCCGCTTTAGCTTTCGGGCTGGACAAGAAGCCTGGTAATCGCAAAATCGCAGTCTACGATTTAGGCGGCGGTACCTTTGATATATCCATTATCGAAATCGCTGAAGTTGAAGGCGAGCATCAATTCGAAGTGTTGGCCACCAATGGCGACACCTTCTTGGGCGGCGAAGACTTTGACCTGCGTTTAGTTAATTATCTCATTGAAGATTTTAAAAAAAGCAGCGGCATTGATTTGCATAATGATCCCTTAGCTTTACAACGTCTCAAGGAGGCCGCGGAAAAGGCGAAGATTGAACTTTCTTCCGCGCAGCAAACCGATGTTAATCTGCCTTATATTACAGCGGATGCTTCGGGGCCGAAACATCTCAATATTAAGTTGACCCGCGCCAAGCTTGAGTCCCTGGTGGAAGATTTAGTTGAACGCTCCATTGAGCCCTGCCGTTTGGCACTCAAAGATGCTGGTTTGCCGGTTGACAAGATCGAAGACGTCATCTTGGTAGGCGGTCAAACCCGTATGCCGATGGTGCAAGAAACCGTGCGCAAATTTTTTGGCAAAGAGCCGCGAAAAGACATTAACCCCGATGAGGCGGTGGCGATCGGCGCCGCGGTGCAGGGCGCAGTGCTTTCGGGTGCAATCAAAGACGTTTTACTGCTGGATGTCATTCCGCTTTCCCTGGGGATTGAGACCATGGGCGGCGTCATGACCAAAATCATCGAAAAAAATACGACGATCCCAACCCGCGCGAACCAGATCTTTTCGACAGCGGCGGACAGTCAAACGGCAGTGACCATTCACGTGCTGCAAGGTGAGCGTGAAATGGCCTCGGCCAATAAATCCCTGGGCCGCTTTGACCTAACCGATATTCCACCCGCGCCACGCGGCATGCCGCAAATCGAAGTGACCTTTGACGTGGATGCGAATGGTATTTTGCATGTGTCTGCTAAAGATAAGGCCACCGGCAAGCAACAGTCTATCGTGATACGCGCTTCAAGCGGTCTGTCCGAAGATGAAATCAAGCGCATGGTGCAAGATGCGGAAGTCCATGCTGCCGAGGATAAAAAATTCCATGACTTAGTCTCGGCCCGCAATCAAGCAGACAGCTTGGTCCACGCCGTCACGAAATCTTTGAAAGAGGCAGGCGATAAAGTCTCGGCGGAAGAACGCAGAACCATTGAAAGCGCCGTCGAAGATTTGAAGGCAGCTATCAAGACGGAAGACAAGGAAATCATTGATAAGAAGACGCAAGCCTTAACAGAAGCTTCTTCCAAGATGGCGGAACATTTATACGCGCAAGCGGGAGCAGCTGGCCAACAGGCAGGCGGCCCTCAAGGCGCACAAGAAGGCGCCGCTCACTCGCAGAAGAAAGATGATTCTGTGGTGGATGCTGAGTTTGAAGAAGTGAAAGGCGATGACGACAAAAAAGGAAGCTAAAGCAAACGGTTAATATTAAATGAGGAGCGTCCCGCGGCTTGTCCTTAAGCCGCGGGACAATTTTTATATGAGTTTTTTATGACAAAAGCAGATTACTACGAAACACTCGGCCTTTCCCGAGATGCCTCTCCGGATGAAATCAAGCAAGCCTATCGCCGCTTGGCTATGAAGCACCATCCCGACCGCAATGCCCACGATAAGGTAGCAGAGGAAAAATTCAAACAGGTCAAGGAAGCCTATGAAATTCTTTCCGACGACCGAAAACGCGCTGCTTATGATCAATTTGGTCACGCCGCTGCCGCCGGGGGTGGCGCCGGCGGTTTTGGCGACTTCAATTTCAGCGATGTTTTCGGCGATGTCTTCGGCGATATTTTCGGTGCCATGCGCAATGCCGGCGGAGCGGA
Organism: uncultured Coxiellaceae bacterium; assembly: GCA_964449835.1. GTDB lineage: Bacteria > Pseudomonadota > Gammaproteobacteria > DSM-16500 > DSM-16500 > JABDGC01. The sequence continues at coordinate 28,846 of CAYVBZ010000022.1, forward strand.
ACGCGGTGCGGATTTGCGTTACCAAATTGAAATCACGCTGGAAGACGCTGTTTTTGGAAAAGCACAAGAAATTTCTTTTGCCACCTTCGTTGCCTGTACCGACTGTAAGGGGTCTGGCGCAAAAAAAGGTTCCAGTCCAGCAACCTGTCACGATTGCGATGGCCATGGACAAATTCGTCTGCAACGAGGCTTTTTCTCTGTGCAGCAAACCTGTCCCACCTGCCGAGGTAAAGGAAAGGTCATCACAGACCCCTGCCCGGGTTGTCGTGGACAGGGGCGGCGTAAACAAAATAAAAAATTATCCGTCAAAATTCCGCCGGGCGTGGACAACGGTGACCGCATTCGTTTAGCAGGTGAAGGGGAAGCGGGTGAGGCCGGTTCTCATCCAGGAGACCTCTATGTTGAAATTCATCTCAAACCCCATCCTATTTTTGAGCGCGACGGCAAAGACTTGCATTGTGATGTACCTATTAGCTTTACACTCGCTACTTTAGGCGGTGAATTGGATGTGCCGACCTTAAGCGGCCGTGTGCAATTAAAAGTGCCGCCTGAAACGCAGACTGGCAAAGCGTTTCGCTTACGCGGAATGGGCGTCCCGTCAGTGCGTGGCGGGAGCAAAGGAGATACGATCTGCCGGATTGTTGTAGAAACACCGGTCAATTTAACGGCCAAGCAAAAAGAAATTCTCAAAACGTTTGAAGACACTTTATCGACCAGCAACAGTAAAAAGCATAATCCCAAGGCAACCACTTGGTTTGACAAGGTCAAAAAGTTTTTTGAAGACATGAAGTTTTAATGGAAGGAAGAAAATGATGACGATAAGCCGAGTGCCGATGACCATGCAAGGCGCGAAGAAATTGCGCGAAGAGCTGGAGCACCTAAAAACAACCGAAAGACCGCGTGTGATTCAAGCGATCGCTGAAGCGCGTGCGCATGGCGATTTAAAAGAAAACGCAGAATATCATGCCGCCCGTGAGTCACAAGGCTTTATTGAAGGCCGCATCATGGAAATTGAATCAAAACTTTCCGTGGCGCAAGTGATTGACGTGACTCAAATTGAAAACACCGGACGCGTTATTTTTGGTTCAACTGTCAGCCTCATTAAAACGGAAACAAATGAATCAGTCACTTATACGATTGTAGGAGAGGATGAAGCGGATTTAAACCTGAATAAAATTTCGGTCACTTCACCGATTTCCCGTGCGATGGTTGGGAAGTACGAGGGCGATGTGATTGAGCTAAAAACCGCGGAAATGGTGGTTCTTTATGAAGTTGTTAAAGTTGAACATATTTAAACAAACGGTTAGCTATTTCAATGTGCCCTAAACGTATTACGAGCAGCCGTCAGTGGCTCAAAGAACATTTTTCAGATGTTTATGTGAAGCAGGCGCAGAAAAGCGGCTATCGGTCGCGGGCTGTCTATAAGTTGTTGGAGATTCAGGAGCGAGACCGGCTTTTTAAACCCGGCATGATTGTGATTGATCTGGGTGCTGCGCCTGGCAGTTGGTCGCAGCTCGTGACAAAGCTCATTGGGAAACACGGTCGAATCATTGCAATGGATCTATTGCCGATGGCGCCGCTTCCTCGCGTGGAATTTATTCAGGGAGATTTTAGCGAGCCCGGAATACAGCAAAAAGTGCTGGAAGCGGTAGGTGAGTCAAAAGTAGATTGGGTCATCTCGGACATGGCGCCTAATTTTAGCGGCATTGATAGCGTGGACCTGCTGCGTTCAATTGGCTTGGCTGAGTCAGCCCTCGAATTCGCGCTCAAGGTGCTACCCAGTTTTGGCGGTTTTTTGATCAAGGTTTTCCAGGGCGAAGGTTTTGAAGATTTTCTAAAGGCGGTGAGAGGCTGCTTTAAAAAAGTACTAATTCGAAAACCTAAGGCTTCGCGTGAGCGATCGCGGGAGGTTTATATCGTGGCCGTTGGTAGAAAGTAGTTTATCGCTTTTAGATCAGGTATGATTCAAATTATAGGGTCAGCTAAACCATTGTGATAAGGGGTCCATCAAGTGAACGATACAATTAAGACTATTTTATTGTGGATGGTCATTGGGGTTATTCTTATCACCTTGTTCAATAACTTTGGGCCGCAACAAAGCTCCGAAGAGCGCTTGAGCTATTCCACCTTTATCAACGATGTGAAACAAGGCAATGTGCGTGCCGTCACCATCACGGAACAGAATTTAAGAGGCGTTTTTCATAATAATAAAGTTTTTACGACCTATCTTCCCATGCGCCAAGATTCTACTTTATTACCGCTTCTCCTGGACAAGGGCGTGGTGATTAAAGGCAAGCCGCCGGAACAGCCGGGTCTTTGGATCCACTTATTAAATCTGCTGCCTTGGATTGTCCTGATTGGCATTTGGATTTATGTCTTAAGACAGCAAGCTGGTATTGGCAAAGGGGGCGCCTTTTCTTTTGGCCGCAGCCGTGCGCGCTTGCTCGGTGAAGACCAAGTCAAAATTACCTTTGCGGATGTGGCGGGCGTCGAAGAAGCGAAGGAAGAAGTCAAAGAATTAGTCGAATTTCTGCGTGACCCTGGCAAGTTTCAACGTCTCGGCGGCAAAATTCCCCGCGGCGTGCTCTTGATCGGCCCACCCGGAACCGGGAAAACGCTTTTAGCCAGAGCAGTTGCCGGTGAAGCCAAGGTGCCTTTCTTCACTATTTCCGGCTCAGATTTTGTGGAAATGTTTGTGGGTGTCGGCGCCTCGCGCGTGAGGGACATGTTTGATCAAGCGAAAAAACAAGCACCTTGCATAATCTTTATTGATGAAATAGATGCTGTCGGCCGTCATCGTGGCGCGGGTTTAGGGGGTGGACATGATGAGCGTGAGCAGACCTTGAATCAACTCTTAGTTGAAATGGACGGTTTTCAAGGAAATGAGGGCGTGATTGTTGTTGCCGCAACCAACCGTCCGGATGTGCTGGATCCTGCCTTGTTAAGACCAGGCCGTTTTGATCGTCAAGTTGTGGTCTCTTTGCCGGATGTTCGCGGCCGTGAACAAATCATGAAAGTACACA
>CAYVBZ010000023.1:0-30559 GCA_964449835.1 uncultured Coxiellaceae bacterium
CCCTTTTCTAACACATAAATAAAACCCTTCACTTCTTCCCCATCCTGCAATCTTGTTACGCCGCGTTCACAGCCTATTAGTCCAAATCCCACCTCTCCAGCAACTCTTTCAACATACCTCTTACTGTGCCCAAACCGCCCCGAAGCACCCAGCAAATAATCCTCACCCACCTGAATTTCCGTATTAAAAACCAACACTCCGCCAGCCCGCAAAGCCTTATGGACCGACTGAAAGACCTTCAGCAAATCCCCAGTGTAAACCAACACATCCCCTGCCAAAACCAAATCAAATTCCCCCTCAAACTTGCTCAAGTAATCCTGCAAATCTTCACAAACCAGTTCATCATAAATTTTCTTTCCCTCAGCAATCGCCAACATCTTACTCGACAAATCAACCCCCACCATCTTCGCCGCGTGAAACTTAAAAACCTCCCCGCAAAGCCCCGTCCCACAACCCAAGTCCAGAATATCCAGCTTTTTATTCTTTAACTTCCCGCTATCCTCAAACCCCCGCAACAAAAGCTGCGGAACCTGATATTCCAAAATATTCAAAAGCTGCGGCTCATAATGGTCCGCATAATAATCAAACAAAGTTTTCAAATACTCCGGCGGTGAACTCAATAAACTTTGGTTTTCCTTTAAAATTTGAATGAGATGAGCAACAGAAGCATCCTGCGGTTGAATACGCAAAGCAGCCTGCAAATGCTGAAGGGCAGGCCCCCGCATTTTTTTGGAAAAATAAATCACGCCCAAATTATAATGCGCGGCAAAATCATCAGGCTTAAAACGAAGCAAGGTTTGATAATGCTGAACGGCTTCCTCCAACTTGCCCTGTTGCGTGCAGATCGCGCCTAAATTAAAGAGCACTTGCGCATCTTTGGGATTTAAAGCGAGTGCTTTTAAATAATATTGTCCGGCTTCACGCAAGAGACCTTGCTTGAGATAGCAAGAAGCCAAATTCACCAGCGTTTCCAAATGTTCAGGATGCGTCAGCGCAAGCTCCAAAAAGAGCGGCGTTGCTTCAGCCCATTTTTCTTGACGCATGAAAAGGGCGGCAAGCTGATAACGCGCGGCCGAATGCTCAGAATTTTCTTTCAGTAAGCACTGATAAGTTTCCACCGCTTTTTCCAGCGCCTCTGTTTTGGTGAAGGCGAGACCCAAATTATAATAGGCGTCAACGTAATGAGGTTCTTGTTCAAGGGCTTTTTGGTAAGCCTGAATGGCCTCGGCGAATTTTCCCTGAGCGTACAAAACGGTGCCGAGATTATTAAAAGCGGGTGCATAGCTGGGATGTTCTGCCACTGTCTTGGCTAGCAAGGTGGCTGCTTGCTTAAACAGCCCCTGCATTTTCAAAACATTGGCTAAATGCAACTGATAAATCGGATTTTGAGGTTGGTCGTGAACGGCCAGGCTTAAATATTCAGCAGCTTCAGCTAATTTTTTTTCTTCGACAAAAATTAGCCCGAGCGCGTTCAGGGCTTCCGCCGATTCCGGGTGACTTTTTAAAAAAGCGAGATACCCCTTTTTCGCCTCTTTAATTTTCCCTTGGCGGTGGAGGGCATGTAATTTCTCAAGGTTCATTTTTAATCTCTTTAATTTCTCCAGGGGTCCCAATTATACTCATCATCATTCGTGGCGTTATAGATAAAATCTCCCGGTGCTAATTTAAAGGTTGCATACCGGCTGCTTGGCCAATCCCCTTCTTGCGCGCAACACCGCGTTTTCTTAAGCCCCCAAGTATCCCCGCAACAGGCTGGAGAAGAAAGGGAATAATAAACATAAAGACCTGTGGCGCGCCGCGCCGGATGACGACAATAGACTTTATGCGCTTTCTTTACAGGATGGTGCACCCGATGATGATGACGAATTGGCTTGGATTTGTGTACGGTGTGTCGATCAACCAGACTGGTATCATTCGGCGGGGGAAGGGGATAAATGCTGCTTGCGCCGAAACACGCTGGTTGAATCGCCGCTAAAATAAAGAAAATGCCCGTCATCACCCCTAAATAACGATTCATCTCAGTTCACCAAGAGATCGGCGTAGCCGTCATCACCCGTCGCAAAATCAGGGTTATAACTAGATTCCTGCTCTTCCCAAATGCCATGTGTTCTATCAGCGGGCTTCGTGGTGAAAACAACATAGTCCCCCCACTGAGACCGAACATGGTTGGGATGGGGACAGCAGCTACAAAATTCCAGCGTCCAAATATTGTTGCAAGGGCAAACTTGCATAACGGTATAATAAACATAAAGCCCGGTACGGCGATGGGAACGATAATGCACGTGCCGTGTTTTTTTGGCTTTGTGTGAATGATGCGAATGAGTAGGCTGACAATTAGAACACAAATCATAAAAGTCTGGCGAAGAATAAACCAGATAATATTCCGCAACGGCCTGAAAGGGCAAAAGCGCCAAGAAATTGAAAATTAATAATATTATGACCCAGCTAAGCTTATTCCTTTTCATAAATAAGCTCCTTCCCCTCATTTTTAAATTATAACGCTGGAGAAGGAGGTATTTATTAAGAAAAACCCCTCATTACCTAAAAACGGACGACAGTGAATTGATATAAAAAAGGCGCCTCAGTACCCCGAGACGCCTTTCAGATAAACCTCTAACCGAATAATCCTAGGTCTGAATCGATTTCCAACTCCCATCAGCTTGCTGACACGCAGCCCCATCCGCTTCCTGCTTCTTCCCATCAATCGTAGCAGAAGTATGGAATTGACGGCAATTTGCATTACCATTCATGGCCACGACATTACTGGTGGGACGCATGCTATAACTGGCCCCAGTCTTTTCATTCTTCCAGGAGGTTTCTTTATACGTTGGATTATTCATCGCGCTATTCATCTTGGCATTGTCAGAGCTATCCATGTGATTGCCAATATAGCCGCCAAGCAAAGCGCCGCCCACAATACCCACCCCAACGGCAACCGCTTTACCCACACCTTGTCCTATGAAAGCACCAGCGCCACCACCTACCGCAGCACCCGCCACAGCCCCCAGTACAGTATTTTCTTCTTGGGTATTTGATGAACAGCCAACCAGATTAATGCTCAGAAGAAGAGCTGCCAATGCCACTAGACCTTTTTTCATACCGATAACCTCCCTGTTGTAATAAAAAAACGATACACTGATTTATTATAAAACTCCATCCTAATTGGAAATGTGGAAAATTACGTTTAGAATGAAAGATTAATTGGAATGGTCGGTCTCAGCCACGCAAGGAAGCCAAAAGCAGATGAGAATGATCAAAGCTCCCCGAGAACCCCAAACAAATGCTTCTTTTTCATCTCCACGCCGCCCCATCCGACACACCCGGCGTTTCTGGCTAGCGCTTCTAGCCCTCGCTCTCATTCTCCTAATTTTCCAAAAAGAAGAATTCAATTGGCTATTACGTCCACATGCTCCTCCTTTACCCGTTGTCGTCGCCCCAACCCAAAACAAGGATGTCCCCGTCTATCTTTCCGCCTTAGGCGCCGTCACACCAACCTACAGCGTGACCGTGAAAACCCAAATCAACGGCATTTTACTACGTGTGCTTTTCCGGGAAGGCCAAATGGTCAAAGCAGGAGATTTACTAGCTGAAATTGACCCACGCCCCTATCAGGCCCAGTTACTCGAATATGAAGGTCAACTCCAGCGGGACAGCGCTTTACTCGCAAACGCCCTCATTGACCTAAAACGCTATCAAACACTCTACAAACAAGACTCCGTTTCCCAGCAAACCTTGGCCACCCAAAGAGCTTTGGTGGAGCAATACCGCGGCGCAGTCAAATTAGATCAAGGCTTAATTGATACCGTCAAAGTAAATTTAATTTATTGCGAAATCACTGCGCCAGTCGATGGCCGCATCGGTCTGCGCTTGGTGGACCCCGGTAATTTTGTCCAGACCTCCGATACCAATGGCCTCGCTGTGATCAACACCTTAAACCCTATTACTGTGATTTTTACTCTGGCGGAAGACTATATCCCGCAAGTTCTGCAGCAAATGGACAGCGGCCAGCCCTTAGCTGTAGAAGCCTATGACCGCAGCCAGCAAACCCTGCTGGCCGAAGGCGTGCTTCTCACTATGGACAACCAAGTGGACCCGAACACGGGCACCGTTAAATTACGCGCACAATTCGCGAATGAAAAAAATCAGCTTTTCCCCAGCCAATTTGTCAATGTGAAGCTGTTGGTAAACGTCTTGCATCATGCAACCGTAGTACAAACAGCGGCCATTCAATACGGAGCAAAAGATCCTTTTGTTTATCTCTTGAATCCAAACGACACCGTCACCGTCAAACCTGTGATTGTCGGCGTCACAATGGGGGAATACACCACCGTCACAGGCTTGGGCCCCGGCCAATTTGTGGTGATCGAAGGTGCCGACAAATTGACTGACGGCGCCAAAGTGCTGGCTTCGAATGCCAGACCACTCAATACCTTGGTCGCACGCAGGGCCTTCTTTTCACCTCTGTATCGAGCTTTACCTCATTTAGGAGGACACATTTTCGCATGAACCCCTCCCGTCTTTTTATCATGCGACCAGTTGCCACCTCCTTGGTGATGGTGGCCATTTTGCTCGCGGGCATTGTTGGCTATCAACTGTTACCTGTTTCCTCGCTGCCTGAAGTGGATTATCCCACTATCCGTGTCACCACTTTTTATCCTGGCGCCAGTCCCGAGGTGATGGCCTCTTCTGTGACGGCGCCTTTAGAACGGCAATTCGGTCAAATGCCCGGCTTGAATCAAATGACGTCCAGCAGTTCAAGCTCTGCCTCTGTCATCACCCTCCAATTCAGTTTAGACCTCACGCTCGATGTTGCCGAACAAGAAGTGCAGGAAGCCATTAATTCCGCGGCAACTTATTTGCCCACCGATTTGCCCAATCCGCCGGTTTATTCCAAGGTCAACCCCGCGGATGCGCCCGTTTTAACGCTGGCCTTGCTTTCATCCACCTTGCCCTTACCGGAGGTGGAAGATTATGCCGACACGCGGCTCGCACAAAAAATCGCGCAATTACCCGGCGTGGGACTGGTCAGCATCAGCGGAGGACAACGACCAGCCGTGCGTATTCAAGCTAATCCCGATGCGCTGTCTTCTTATGGACTGACCCTAGAAGACTTACGCAGCGCCATCATGACAGCCAATGTGAACGCGGCCAAAGGCAGTTTTGATGGCCCGCGTTTGTCTTACACCATCAACGCGAACGATCAGCTATTAACGAGCGCAGATTATCAGTCGCTAATCGTCGCTTATAAGAACGGCGCCCCCATCCGTCTTTCCAATATTGCAAACGCGATCAACGACGCTGAAAATGTCAAACAAGCCGCTTGGATGAATTTAGTGCCCGCTGTCATTCTAAATATCCAGCGGCAACCCGGCGCAAATGTGATCCAAGTCGTGGACCGCATTAAAAGCTTGTTGCCGCGCCTACGCGCCGTTATACCCGCTTCGGTCCAAGTTCTGCCTTTGACGGACCGCACCGTCACCATCCGCGCTTCAGTGAGGGATGTGCAAGCAGAACTCTTGCTGGCCGTCGTTTTAGTCGTGATGGTGATCTATTTTTTCCTGCGAAATTTGCCGGCCACCATGGTCCCGAGCGTTGCCGTCCCCTTGTCCTTAATCGGCAGTTTTGCCTTTATGTATTTGCTAGGTTTTAGCCTAAACAATTTGACTTTAATGGCTTTGACCATCGCGACCGGTTTTGTGGTCGATGATGCCATTGTGATGATTGAAAATATTTCACGCTATGTGGAAGAGGGCGAGTCCCCGCTTGAGGCCGCTTTAAAAGGATCAGAACAAATTGGCTTTACCATTCTGTCCTTAACAGTTTCCTTAATCGCCGTCTTAATTCCCTTGCTCTTTATGAAAGAGCTGATTGGACGCTTGTTCCGGGAATTCGCCCTAACACTCTCCGTTACCATTCTCCTGTCCGCGCTCGTTTCACTGACCTTGACGCCCATGCTTTGCGCACGTATTTTACGCCGCAGGACCGCCAGCGAAACCACCTGGTTTGAGCGCGCCGCGGGCCTTGCACTGGCTCGTCTCATCGAGCGTTACCGTCTTTCTTTACGCTGGGTCTTGGACCATCAGCCTCTGACTTTGCTGGTCGCCGGGCTAACCTTGTTGCTGACAGCTTTGCTCCTTTATGTGATTCCAAAAGGTTTTTTCCCAGTGCAGGATGTCGGCGTGATTCAAGGCATTTCCGAAATGCCGCAAGACATTTCTTTCGAAGCCATGTCTTCACGCCAACAAGCCTTGGCCAAACTTGTTCTTCAAGATCCCGCCGTCGAAAGTCTGTCTTCGTTTATTGGCATCGATGGCACCAATATCACCTTAAACAGCGGCCGCATGCTAATTAACCTGAAGCCTCTCGCTGCGCGCGATGCTTCCGCAAGTGAAGTCATTCAACGTTTACAGCCGAAGCTTGCGGGCCTTGTGGGCGCGACGCTTTATCTGCAGCCGGTACAAGACTTGACGATCGACGATCGCGTGAGCCGCACGCAATACCAATATAGTCTCAATTCGCCCGACAGCGTCGAACTTTCAAAATGGTCTGCTTTGTTCTTAAATAAACTGAAAGCCGCAAAGGCTTTGCGCGAGGTAGCGAGCGACGAACAAGGCAAAGGTTTGCAAACCTATATCAGCTTTGACCGCGACACCGCTTATCGCTTAGGCATCACCCCGCAAATGATTGACGATACACTCTATGACGCCTTTGGACAGCGCCAAGTATCCATCATGTTCACGCAGCGCAATCAATACCGGGTCGTTCTCGAGGTCTTGCCAAAAATACAGCAATGGCCGAATGGCATTGGCAACATCTATGTGAATTCGAGCATCGTTAACACCAATAATAATGGGAGCCCCACTGTTGCTAAGGCTGTTCCGCCGCTGATTGGCAAAGCTGTGCCGCTCTCTGCTTTCACCCAAATCACCCAGCAGCTTGGTCCTTTGGTTGTGAACCGCCAAGACCAGTTTCCGGTCGTGACGCTTTCCTTTAATTTAGCGCCCCATGCCGCTTTAGGCGATGCGCTTGCTGCCATCCAGCAAGCGGAAAATGAATTGCATTTGCCGGATTCTGTGGCAACCAGTTTTGAAGGCGCTGCCAAACTTTTCCAAAGCTCACTCAGCAATGAAGGCTGGCTCCTGCTGGCCGCCATTGTGACTGTTTACATTATCTTAGGCGTTCTCTATGAAAGCTATATTCACCCCATTACCATTTTGTCCACGCTGCCTTCTGCTTGCGTAGGCGCTTTATTGGCTTTAATGCTGACAGGAAACCCACTCTCCGTGATCGCTTTAATCGGCATTATCTTGCTGATCGGCATTGTGATGAAAAACGCCATCATGATGATTGATTTTGCCTTGGAACAGGAACGCAGCTACCAAAAATCGCCCCAAGAAGCCATCTTTCAAGCTTGCCTTTTGCGCTTCCGGCCTATTCTCATGACGACCTTGGCTTCCATGTTGGGCGCAGTCCCCTTGGCTTTGGGGCCTGGCATGGGCGCGGAACTGCGAAGACCTTTGGGTATTGCGATTATTGGCGGGCTCATGGTGAGCCAACTCCTAACCTTGTATACGACACCTGTCATCTATCTGGCTTTTGATCGCTTATCGCGGTCTTTCTCTTCTTGGCGCGCATCCTGGTTTGGCTTAGCTCAGCCGAAGGAGGACTAGCCTTGAATCTTTCAGCGCCCTTTATCAAAAGGCCAATCGCAACCACCTTACTGGCCTTTGGCATCGCGATCGCAGGTCTCGTGGCTTTTCAACTTTTGCCCGTTGCGCCTCTCCCGCAAATTGATTTCCCAACCATTTCTGTTTCAGCTTCTTTGCCCGGGGCCAGCCCCGAAATCATGGCCACCTCTGTTGCAACCCCGCTTGAAAGACAGCTAGGTTGGATTGCCGGCATCACAGAAATGACGTCCACCAGCACCTTGGGCTCTACCCGCATCACCGTGCAGTTTGATTTGACGCGCGATATTAATGGCGCGGCACGCGACGTGCAAGCTGCAATCAATGCAGCCGGCAGTCAACTGCCGGCCAATTTAATTGGGACACCCACTTACCGCAAAGTGAATCCCGCCGATGCGCCTGTTCTGATTCTGGCCCTCACCTCCGATGTGTACACTACCGGACAAATGTATGACTATGCCTCGACCATCCTGGCCCAAAAATTATCGCAAGTAGACGGGGTGGGACAGGTCACTGTGGGCGGCTCCTCCCTGCCTGCAGTAAGAGTCGAACTCAACCCCACCGCCTTAAATCAATATAAAATTAGTCTGGACCAAGTGCGCGCCACTTTGGCCGCCGCAAATGTGAACCGTCCCAAAGGACAACTCAGTAACGGTATTCTAAGCTCAGAAATCAAGACCAATGATCAAATTTTTAAGGCCTATCAATACGGACCACTCATTGTGTCCTATAAAAATGGCCGTCCCGTCCGCCTTTCGGACGTGGCTGAAGTGAAGGATTCCACCCAAGATTTACGCAACGCCGGCCTTGCGGATGGCAAACCTTCTGTCCTCATTATTATTTTTAAACAGCCCGGTGCTAATGTTATCAAGACCGCGGACAAAATCAGAAAGGTGATGCCGCAGTTGCAAGCTTCTATTCCTTCTGCAATCAATATGATGGTCGCAATTGACCGCACGGTCACCATCCGTGCGTCCTTATTCGATGTCGAGCTGACCCTCTTGCTTGCCATGACTTTAGTTATTTTGGTGGTTTATGTTTTTTTAGGCAGTTTTCGCGCCATGGCGATACCCGGTGTTGTCGTTCCCCTCTCATTATTAGGGACCTTTGGCGTGATGAGTCTTTGTGGATATAGTCTGGATAATCTTTCTCTCATGGCCTTGACTATTTCCACCGGCTTTGTGGTCGACGATGCTGTGGTCGTTTTGGAAAATATCACGCGGTATATCGAAGCAGGCATGAAACCCTTTGAGGCTGCATTGAAAGGCACGCGGGAAGTGGGTTTCACCGTCCTCTCCATGAGTCTTTCCTTAATCGCTGTATTCACGCCTATTTTATTGATGGGCGGTATCGTGGGCCGTCTGTTCCGCGAATTTGCTGTTACTTTGTCGACGGCCATTTTGGTTTCGCTCTTGGTTTCCCTCACAGTAACACCGATGATGTGCGCCCGTTTTTTAAGGCCTGATTTAAAAAATGCCGAAGAAACGGGCCTCTATCATCGTTCGCTTGAACGCATCAGGCAGGGATATGAGCGCAGTTTAAATTGGTCCTTGCATCATCCGCTTTTTATGTCTTTTTTAACGTTGGGAGCAATCCTGCTCAATGTGTATTTATTTATAATCGTTCCCAAAGGTTTCTTTCCCCAACAAGATACCGGACGTATTTCCGCTTCAATTCAGGCCGATCAAAATATTTCTTTCCAAGCCATGCAAGAAAAATTTTCTCAGTACATTGACATTGTCCGCAAGGACCCAGCAGTGGAACATGCCGTCGGCTTTGTGGGCACCTCGGGCTTCGGCGGCAACACGACCAATTCGGGTTCTTTATTTATAGCGCTGAAAGCGCTTGCAGAGCGCAAGATCTCAGCGGACCAAGTGATAAATCGCTTGCGAGAACAACTCAAAGTAGTGCAGGGCGCTAATCTTTATATGCAAACTGTACAAGATTTGGTGATCGGTGGACGTCAAGGGAACGCGCAATTTCAATACACGCTTTCCGCGGATAATTTGCAGGACTTAAACCGGTGGACGCCGCAGGTCTTCGACCGTATCAGTCATTTGCCTGGCATTGCCGATATGAACAGCGATCAACTGAATCATGGCTTGCAGTCTTTCATCAACATCGACCATGACAGCGCCATGCGTTTTGGCATCACGACACAGCAAATTGATAACACCCTTTATAATGCCTTTGGTCAAAGCCTAGTTTCCGTCATGTATACTGACCGCAATCAATATTATGTCGTGATGGAAGTGGCGCCCCCTTATTGGCAAAATCCCGAAACCTTGGACGAGATTTATATTGTGTCACCCAGCGGCAAAGCCCTGCCTTTATCGGCCATTGCCAGTTTTATTCCTTCCGATACCTTGTTATCAGTGAATCATCAAAGCCAAGCGCCCGCCGCGACCTTGTCATTCAATCTGCTTCCCGGTTTTGCTTTGGGTGATGCCGTGATACGCATCGAGCAAGAAGTTAAAAAAATGCACCTGCCTGAGACCGTGCAGGCCGCATTTCAAGGAACAGCCCAAGCCTTCCAAGCTTCGCTCGCCTCAGGGCCTTATCTCATTTTAGTCGCGCTCCTTGCCGTCTATATTGTTTTGGGCATTCTTTATGAAAGCACAATACACCCCATTACCATTCTTTCCACACTGCCTTCGGCGGGTGTAGGCGCGCTGCTCGCCTTACTTTTTACTGGTACGGATTTGAGCGTCATCGCGATGATCGGTATTATTTTATTGATCGGCATCGTGAAAAAGAACGCCATCATGATGATCGACTTTGCATTGCAAATCGAACGCCAAGAAAAAAAGCCTGCACGCGAAGCCATTTACGAAGCAGCGCTTCTGCGCTTTCGGCCTATTATGATGACCACCATGGCAGCCATGTTAGGCGCTTTGCCCTTGGCTTTGGATACCGGCGTTGGCGGAGAGCTGCGCCGTCCTTTGGGAATTGCAATTGTAGGCGGCCTGATTGTCAGCCAAATGCTGACCCTCTATACAACGCCCGTTATTTATTTAGTTTTCGAAAAAGCCAGCATCTGGTGCCGCGAACGTTTTCATATATTCAGAAAAGGCCATCTGCTACCAAAGCCAACAGGAGATTAGGAAAATGAACTTCAATCAAAATTCCCCTTCCCTCCGCGAAGCGGAGCGAAGGGCTAGGGTTGGGAGGCCCCTCCCGCAAGGGAGTTTTATTTTCACTCTCTTTTTATTTCTCACCGCCTGTACAGTAGGCCCCGACTACAAACGTCCCACAGTATCCATCCCTCCCCACTTCAAAGAAGCCCCCAAAGGCTGGAAAGTCGCCCAGCCCAAAGACGACATGGGTCGCGGCGCCTGGTGGACGCTTTATCAAAACCCGGAATTAAATTCTCTCGAACAACAATTCAACGCCCACAATCAATCCGTCGCCGAAGCCGAAGCCAGCTATCGCCAAGCCCTGGCCTTAGTGGACGAAGCCCGCGCCAGCTATTTCCCAACCCTCACAGGTTCCGTTTCTTTGACCCGCCAAAAACGCTCCCCAGGCGGATCGATTTTCAACTCAGTTTCCACCTCTTCCAACAATGCAACCACAACGGGCGCTGCCACAGCAGGCGGGGTTGGCACGGCCGGTGGCTCCCCCGTTTCAACTTTTCACTCTTTATTACTCAGCGGCTCCTGGGAGCCCGACCTCTGGGGTGCCATCCACCGCTCAGTAGAGGCGAGTGTCGCCGGTGCACAAGCGAACGCCGCTTTGCTCGCTTCAACCCGTCTCTCCGCCCAAGCTTCCCTCGCTCAATATTATTTCGAACTCCGCGCCCTCGACTCCGATCAACAACTCTTAAACGATACGGTGAAAAATTATCAGAAAACCCTCCAACTCGTGCGTAATCAATATCATTCCGGCGTCGCCGCCCGAGCGGACCTTGTGCAAGCGCAAAGCCAATTAGAAGCCGCGCAGGCACAGGCTATTAATAACGGTGTTTCACGTGCGCAATATGAACATGCCATCGCTGTACTCATCGGCCAACCCCCGGAAACTTTTTCTCTGCCTTTTAAGCCGCTTAAGGCGCAACCCCCAGCCATTCCTTTGCAAGTGCCAACACGCTGGTTGGAACGCCGGCCGGATATCGCCCAAGCGGAACGACTCATGGCCCAGGGCAATGCACAAATTGGTGTAGCAATTTCAGCTTTTTATCCCACCTTCACCTTAACGGGGACGACCAGTTATGCGCATAACAATTTTAACAATTGGTTTTCTGTGCCCGGCGCCGGCTGGGCCATCGGCCCGCAGCTAGCCCAATTGATTTTGGATGGCGGTTTACGCGAAGCAACAGTCACGGCTGCCCGGGCGAACTTTGAATCTCTGGCTGCAGCCTATCGTCAAACAGTACTCGCGGCTTTTCAAGATGTCGAAGATAATTTAGCGGCCTTAAGAATTTTAGGCGAGCAGGCAGTCGTTGAGAAACAAGCAGTGGCCAGTGCACGCTTGGCTTTAAAGTTAGTCATCAATCAATACAAAGCCGGAACAGTCGCTTACGCGAGCGTCATCACCGCCCAAACCGCTGCATTTACGGCTGAAAAAACCGCCGCCGACATCGACGGCTTACGCATGACCGCGTCTGTTGGTCTCATCAAGGCCTTGGGTGGCGGCTGGAATGCCGCGGCCTTGAATTAAGTGTTTGGTGAAGGAAGTCCCAAGTTTTTAGAAAATTCTTGAGAAGGCTCCTCATTTTTAGCAGCTTGAATAGAAGGAACATTAAAGAAAGAGCTAGAAACATGTTGAGGGTTAGGCTGTGACTGTTTAAGGTCCCTTTCCTGGTGTTTCATTCTTAGATGAGTCTGGAAACCAGCTTGAGCCGTTACATTGACACCGGTAAGAATGCGGGTTGCATTTCTACCAAAAAAAGCACATGCACTTGCTCTGAACATAAAGCACCTCTCCTTGTCTTTAAGTGTGAATGATCTGGACTGCCTGACGAATCATTCTGTCACGCTTTTTCTTTCATCCAAATAGTTTACATAGAGAGGAGAGGAATATAGCTCAAAAATTGTTAAATTGAATTGTTTTAGGATATTAATAGTTCAAAAAATTAATCAACACATTATAGCCCAATGTCAAAAGACCCAAAGGGCTGTTGACAATTAAGATGTAATGCATTGATTAGGAGCTGTTGACAATTCATTGTGTCATTCTGAGCAAAGCGAAGAATCTTCAGCGTTTTTGTAGAAAGATCCTTCGCTGCGCTCAGGATGACACAATGAATAATTGTCTCAACAGCTCCTAAGCTTTGCCCTTTAAATTGCGGAGTTCTTTGGTGTAATAGGCGTATTTTCTGTCGGTAATTCTTCGCCTTGATTACCTGATCTTTCTAATAATTGCCGTTCTTCCTGCTTTTTATTCACATAAGTCATAATGCCTGCCTGGAAAAAGAGGCCCATCACAGTCATGAGGCGGCGTGCTTTGTTATCAGAAGGGGCTGCTCTTTCACCGTTTACTTCAAGGCCTAATTGAAAAAGCTCGCGGTCCCGCGTATTCAATGAAGCTGCGCCTAATTGAAAAAGCTCGCGGCCCCGCGTATTCAACGTCAATGAAGCTGTAGACAGTTTCAAGGAAGGGGCGGGTGACAAAATCGGCGCGCTTATGTTTTTGCTTGCTTCTTTCGCTAAGCCCCTTGCTAACATTTTTATTGCATTTGTCATAAATTACTCCTGTCTTACAGCACCATTCCTTGACTTAACGAGTAGCACAAGGCGCCCGATAGTCACGCTTCTTTTTCGCTGCCGGTTTGGCATTGGCAGTGCTCGGTTTTTCTTGTTTCGGCTTCCTAAAGAGGGCCATTCCAGACTTATAAAGGCCAGAAATTTTTATTTCCACTGCTGGAATTACTTTTTCAGAAACGCCTTCCATCTTGCCAACAAGAAAGAGGGCCGTACCAGAAGTGGCCAAAGAAAAGCCATAGCCTCGTCCAAATGCTTTTAACCCATTTATTTTGTATAAGTTTTTAAGAGTTTCCTGCAAGGAGGGTGTTTCGAAGCTTGGTGTCATTGCCGAGATCTTGTTGGCATAACCGATACCATTGATATTTTGTATCAGGCTGATAGGCAGTGCAACAAGAACAGAAGCTGTCAAAGCCCTGGCGTCTTCTGGGAAAGCCTTTCCAGTGAAAGGAAGGTCTTTTAATTTGCTTTGAACTACAGGCTTGATTAAAAAAGCACTCACTCCCAAAATATTATTGGAGAGACGGAGCGGCAAGCCATTATAGTAAAATTTCACATGCTCTTTAGGGGATTTAGGTTTAGGAGTTTCATAAGTAGATTTTTCAAGCCCCTGACGTCTGGCTTCAGCGTCTTTTGCCGCTTTAAAGTTATTTAAGGTGCCTTGGTTATCATGATAATGAGAAAAGGTTGTATCGAGGGTCCCGATTGTTCCTGCAACCACTGCGCCAGTGACCACAGGCTGTTCCTCAATTTTACCTTCAACGGTCCTGGCAAGGCTCTCTCTTTGGCTCAGCGGTCCATTTTTTAAGACAGAACCTTTTAGAGTACTTTTCAGTCCAGCAAAAGAAAAAAGCCCTTTAATTTCGCCTGAAAACAATATGCTACGTACACCGCTCGGATTGCTGTACAAGAATTGCCTTACCACAACAATGGGGTAAAGTCCGCCGCCGACACCGACACCAATGATGCCAATTCTACCGAGTTCTCTTGCGAAGATAACGGGGGCACTGGTTTGATTTGAAACTTTATTTTCATTTTCTGACGTGGTTTTCACGGGTCTATTAATACTCATGTGGTTGTTCCTCGTTGTTTTGTATAAATTTAGAGCTGCAGGGTTATTTTTGTATTATAAATGCGATTTAACAGCTGATGTCGGCGCATTCTAATATAAAAACATTGTAATTGCAAGGTTTTTCTGAATCTTTGCTTTGTTTCAGGGGATTATTGCAAGCGAATGATTAATGAATTAAAACTTAAGAAAAGCTTAGAAGTGGAAAGCAAGTCTAATGCCTAAACACATTTAAGGCAAGTAAAAATATCTGGTTAAATAGCCCCTCGCAGAACCCCGTTTTTTATTGTAGTATCCTGAGCCAAAGCGAAAGTGGCGGAACTGGTAGACGCGCTGGATTTAGGTTCCAGTGGGCAACCCCCGTGAGAGTTCGAGTCTCTCCTTTAGCAAAACGTATCAATTTTTTTAATCGAGGCAGTCGATATGCAGGTTTCAGTTGAAAATCTCAGTAAAGTGGAAAAACGTTTGACGGTTGTGGTTCCTTCCCAGCGCGTTGCGCAAGCCTTTGACGCCCAGTTGGCTGTTTTTGCCAAAAAGGTCGATATCAAAGGTTTTCGTCCGGGCAAAGTGCCCCTGGATTATGTGAAACAACGCTTTGGTCAAGAAGTGCGCAATGAAGCAATTAACACTTTGATCCAAGAGACCTTAAACGAGGCAATCCGCCAAGAAAAACTACACCCAATTAGTACCCCACGCGTAGAGACGAAGTCCGGCGTTGCGAACACCGATTTGGAATATACAGCCACCTTCGACATTTTACCGGAAACCGGCCCAGTACATTTTAATGTGGACCATTTTGAGAAACTGACTGCGAAGATCAGTGACAAAGACCTTGAGCAAACGCTGGAAAGAGTTCGTGAACAGCATGTGCAATGGCAGAAAGTGGAACGTCCGGCGCAGGAAAAAGATAAGATTAATGGTAAAATCCAAATGTTCGCTGAAGACGCTAAGCCTTTAACGCCGGAAAGCATGCCCTTAGAGTTTGTTTTGAAAAATGAAGCCTCCATTTTTGGCTGGAATTTATTGGAGCAATTAGCCGGCGCGAAAGCGGGCGAGGAAAAGAAGTTCACGCATACCCTGCCGGAAGAAACCTTCCTGCAAGGCATGGCTGGCAAAACCCTGACCTTCCACATTGAGGTTTTGGAAGTCTCTCAGCCCTGCTTACCTGCCTTGGACGAGGCCTTCGCCAAAAAATTAGGAATCAAAAGCGGTGAAATGGAAGAGCTCCGCTCTGAAATTCGCAAGCAATTGGAATTAAACTTGAAACGCAGCATTCGGGGACAATTAAAAGAAAAGGTCTTTGAAAAGTTGCTCGAGCAAAACCCGCTGGAAATCCCGCGTTCCTTGGTCGAACGGGAAGCCAAACATCTGCATGACGAAAACTGCTCGATGGAGCAGCATCAAGGCCAAGGCCGTCACAACCACAGCAAGGAAGAGGAAGCCCAAATGAAGGTTCTAGCTCAAAAAAGAATCCAATTGGGGTTGTTAGTCGGAGAATTGGCATCCAAACACCAGATCAAGCCCACGCCAGAACGTGTGGATGCTTATTTGACTGAATTTGCTAGTGTTTATGCAGACTCAGAGGACTATCTCCGTCGTCTGAAGGCCAATAAACAAGGGATGAAAGAAATTGAAACCTTCGTTTTAGAAGACCAGATCGTTGAAAAATTGCTTGAGAACGTTTCAATTGTTGAAAAAGAAGTTAGCTATGAAAAACTGATCTCGCAAGCTGACACAAACCCTGAAGAAAATAGCACTATTACTCAGTAAGGAGCATGATATAATGACGTTAATGGGAACTCAAAACGACGCAGCAAGGATTCAAGCAAATTTAGTGCCAATTGTCGTAGAGCAATCGGCAAGAGGCGAACGTGCCTACGATATTTTTTCCCGTCTTTTAAAAGACCGGGTCATTTTTATCGGCGGCCCAATCGACGACTATGTGGCAAATTTGGTCGTCGCGCAGTTGTTGTTTTTAGAGTCTGAGAATCCGGATAAAGATATCTATATGTATATTAACTCTCCGGGAGGCGTTGTGACTTCAGGCTTGGCCATTTATGATACCATGCAATTTATTAAGCCGGATGTCAGCACCTTATGTATTGGGCAGGCAGCCAGTATGGGCGCCGTTCTTTTGGCGGCGGGCACAGAAGGAAAGCGGCATTGTCTTCAAAATGCGCGTGTCATGATCCATCAACCCATTGGCGGGGTCCAAGGCCAGGCAACGGACATTGCCATTCATGCGGAAGAAACGCTGAAGATCAGGACGCGTTTGAATCAAATCTTGGCCAGGCACACAGGCCAACCCGAAGAAGTGATTGCGCGTGACACGGAACGGGACAATTTCATGTCAGCCGAAAGGGCGAGAGAATATCATATAGTGGACCACATTACGGAGCATCGAAAGGCAAGCGCTGGTGCGCGCTCCGGGGGCAAACCGAAAGGTTCTGCTTAATTTAAAGGGTCTCACTTGAAAAGTTGTAGAGCGATCACCATATTCATTACTAAGGCAGCTGGGGTGGATTATGGGACCTAATCGTAGAGGTAATGAGGGCAGAACCAAAATGTATCATTGTTCGTTTTGTGGCAAGAGCCAACATGAAGTAAAGAAATTAATTGCAGGGCCATCGGTCTATGTCTGCGATGAGTGTATTGCGCTCTGCAATGAAATTCTCCAGGAAGGACACGATGAGCGCGGTGCAACAGCGAACGGCACACCGCCTTTGCCGACCCCTGCCGAAATCTTTCATGCCTTGGACGAATATGTCATCGGACAAATCTTTGCGAAAAGAATTCTCTCCGTTGCTGTCTATAATCATTACAAACGCTTGAGAAGCAACCAAGGTCATCATAAGGACCATGAGGTTGAATTAGGAAAGAGTAATATTCTCTTGATTGGGCCGACTGGCAGCGGCAAGACCTTGCTGGCCGAAACTTTGGCCCGGTTCTTGAATGTGCCTTTTGCCATTGCGGATGCGACCACCTTAACCGAAGCGGGTTATGTCGGTGAAGACGTGGAAAGCGTTATCCAAAAGTTACTGCAAAAATGTGACTACGATGTTTCTAAGGCGCAAACGGGCATTGTTTACATCGATGAAATTGATAAAATTTCCCGCAAATCCGAAAACCCCTCCATCACACGTGATGTGTCAGGGGAGGGCGTGCAGCAAGCTTTATTGAAACTGATTGAAGGAACGGTTGCCTCTGTGCCCCCGCATGGCGGACGCAAACATCCGCAGCAAGAGTTTGTGCAAGTAGATACCCGCAATATTCTCTTTATCTGCGGCGGAGCTTTCGCAGGACTTGAAAAAATTATTCGCGACCGCACTGAAAAAAGCGGCATTGGTTTTGCGGCAGAAATTCGCAGCAAAGAAGACAGCAAGTCGCTGGACCAGCTTTATCGTGAAGTCGAACCTTCCGATCTGATTAAGTATGGCTTAATTCCTGAGTTAGTCGGTCGTTTGCCGGTAATGGCCACTTTGGAAGAGTTGGATAAAAAAGCTTTAGTGAATATTTTAGTGCAGCCCAAAAACGCTTTGCTAAAACAATATCACCGCCTCTTTGATATGGAAGGGGTCGACCTGGAATTTCGTCCCGCAGCTTTAGAAGCCATTGCCGATTCTTGCTTAAAAAAGAAGACCGGTGCCCGCGGCTTGCGTTCTATCCTAGAAAAAACCTTACTGGACACCATGTACGAATTGCCCTCTTTGCAGAGTGAAGTGAGAAAAGTCATTGTGGATGAGTCGACTGTGACGAATGGTTCCAAGCCAATATTGGTCTATCAACAGCAAGAATCAGCTCCGCCAACAGTGAAAGTGACGACGGCGAGCGCGAGCGAGTAGGCAAGCTTTTAAAGCGCGTCTATTCAATTCATGAATCTGTGGTGGGGGTGAAAAAATGGCGATAGCACAATCAGAAAAAGAAAAAACAGCGGCTGGAATTCCTGTCTTACCTTTGCGAGATGTTGTTGTTTTCCCTTATATGATGGTCCCTCTTTTCGTTGGCCGCGAGCGGTCCATTAAAGCTTTGGATATTGCCATGGCGGCTGATAAACAAGTGCTGCTGGTCACCCAAAAGAATGCGACCGAAGATCAACCCACCCAAGATACCATGCATCAAGTTGGCACCATTGCGACGGTGCTGCAACTGCTTAAATTGCCAGATGGCACCGTGAAGGTTTTAGTCGAAGGCGTGCGCAGAGGCAGAATCCTCCGCTTTTTAGAATCGCAAGCTTATTTCCTGGCCGATGTTGAAATCATTGAAGATAGCGGCGCTCAGGGCCGTGAAAATGAAATTTTAATCCGCTCCATCAAATCCCAATTTGATCAATACGTGAAGCTCAACCGCAAAATCCCCAGTGAAATTGCAGCTTCTGTGCTTGCAATCGAAGACGCCAGCCGGCTCGGCGATATTGTCACGGCGCATGTGGGCCTCAAGCTGGAAGACAAACAGCAGCTTTTGGAAGAGACCATCATCACCAAGCGTCTTGAAAAGCTCATGACCTTCCTGGAAAACGAAATTGATCTTTTGCAAGTTGAGAAAAAGATCCGGGGTAGGGTAAAGCGCCAAATGGAAAAAACCCAGCGCGAATATTATCTGAATGAACAAATGAAGGCGATTCAAAAAGAGCTGGGTGAGCTGGACAGTCCTGGCAATGAGCTAGAGAACCTGGCCAAGCGCGTTGCAAAAGCGGGAATGACCAAAGAGGCCAAAGAAAAATGCGATGTTGAGCTGAATAAACTTAAAATGATGCCGCCGATGTCCGCCGAAGCGACGGTTTCGCGCAATTACTTAGACTGGATGCTCGCTTTGCCCTGGCACAAACGGGCGGCCCTGCGGAACAATTTAGTCCAAGCTGAAAAAATTCTGGAAACCGAGCATTACGGCCTCAAAGAAGTCAAAGAACGCATACTGGAATATCTGGCCGTGCAGAAGCGGGTCAAAAAACTCAAGGGCCCCATTCTCTGTTTGGTTGGGCCGCCTGGGGTGGGCAAAACCTCTTTAGGGAAGTCCATTGCCCATGCAACCGGACGTAAATTTCTCCGCATGTCTCTTGGCGGCGTGCGCGATGAAGCTGAAATTCGCGGACATCGCCGCACGTATATCGGGGCAATGCCTGGAAAGATCGTCCAAAAGCTTGCCAAAGTCGATGCTTCTAATCCCTTCTTTTTACTGGATGAAATCGACAAAATGGCCATGGATTTTCGTGGAGACCCTGCCGCGGCCTTGTTAGAGGTCCTGGATCCGGAGCAAAACCACACCTTCAACGACCATTATCTGGAAGTGGACTACGATCTCTCGGAAATCATGTTTGTCGCAACCGCAAACACGCTGGATATTCCACCGGCACTGCGTGACCGTTTAGAAATTATCCGTATCCCCGGCTATACCGAGGATGAAAAGATCAATATCGCTTTGCGCCATTTAATTCCCAAACAATTAGAGGCGGGGGGCTTGAAGACCTCTGAAATACAAATTCCAGCCCAAACCGTGCAGCATATCGTTCGTTATTACACCCGCGAAGCCGGCGTGCGTAATTTAGAGCGTGAAATTTCAAAGATTTGCCGCAAAGTGGTGAAAGGCATTCTAATGAAAGCCCAGTTACATGCGGATGATGCCAGTGTGGGAATCGATGATCTGGAGCATTATCTCGGGGCTAGACGCTATCGTTATGACATTAGCGATCAAAAAGATGAAATTGGGCAAGTCAAAGGCTTGGCCTGGACCGAAGTGGGCGGCGAAATGCTTAATATAGAGGCCGTGACGGTCCCGGGTAAGGGCAAGATGATTTATACCGGCCAGTTGGGTGAAGTCATGCAGGAATCCATCCAAGCGGCTTTAACGGTCATTCGTGAGCGTGCCCCCTTCCTAGGCGTGCCTAAGAACTTTTTTGACAAGAATGATATTCACATCCACGTTCCCGAAGGGGCAACCCCCAAGGATGGACCGAGCGCGGGTATTAGCATGTGCACCGCTTTGGCTTCCGTTCTGGTCCATTTCCCTGTGCGGGCAGATTTTGCCATGACAGGTGAGATTACCCTGAGGGGTGAGGTCTTGCCGGTAGGCGGGATTAAGGAAAAACTGCTGGCCGCACACCGTGGCGGCGTCAAAAATGTGATCATTCCTGTTGAAAATGTGAAGGATTTGAAAGAAGTGCCTGAAAACATCAAACAGGACTTGGATATCAAACCTGTCCGCTGGATTGATGAAGTGCTGACCTATGCTTTGAAAGGCTACCCTGAGCAATTGCCGCATTACAAAAAGTCCAAAAAAGGCAAAACCAAGGGCTTGATCGCCAGTAAAGGCAAATCCCGTAAAGGCGAGCATTTCCAAGCGCATTAAGCCTCTAGATTGGTGGATTACGGCAAAAAACGTCTAATCCACCTTACCATTTTTACCCCTTTTACCGCCGCATGCCTCGTAATCCACCAAATCAAACCCCATAAAAAATATTTCTCACCCTCTCGCTTGACACCGGTTTCTCGCTATTGGTATAAAACACATCTTGCATCGCAGAGCGTTAATAAAAAGGAACCACTATGAATAAAATTGAACTCATTGAATTGATCGCTGAAAAAGCAGAATTAACCAAAGCGGCCGCAACCCGTGCTTTAGAAGCTATTCTGGATGGTATTGCTGTCTCCCTGCGAAAGGGCGATCCAGTTGTTTTGGTCAACTTCGGTACTTTTACCGTCAAACAGCGTGCGGCCCGTGAAGGCCGTAACCCGCAAACTGGCGAGAAAATTACAATTAAAGCCGCGAAAGTGGTTGGCTTTAAAGCTGGCAAAGCGTTGAAAGAAAATGTAAAAACAGAAAAATTGAAAGAACGGGAAGAAGTTTAAAGCGGACCCTAGTGGTTCTCATTAAGGGTGCTTAGCTCAGCGGTAGAGCATCGCCTTTACACGGCGGTGGTCGGGGGTTCAAATCCCTCAGCACCCACCATGGTGCTCAGTCAAACTGGTTAGGAGTGGTAGTTCAGTTGGTTAGAATACCGGCCTGTCACGTCGGGGGTCGCGGGTTCGAGTCCCGTCCACTCCGCCAATTTTAAAAAGGGCCAGTGTCCCCATAAGGATTATACGCAATATGCTGCAAACGATTCGCGATCATACGCAAGGTTGGCTAGCAGGTACCATTGTTTCTATCCTTATTCTCATGTTTGCCCTTTGGGGAATTAGCGCCTACTTTACTGGTGGCGGCGCGGGCAATCTCATTGCCAAAGTCAATGGCAGCGCCATTACCAAAGAAAGGTTCACACTTTCTTACGAACAAGCGCGCCGTCAAATGCAAAATCAATTAGGCCCTAGTTCACCTATGACCGGCAAACAGGAAGCCGATTTAAAAAATGTAGTCCTAAAAGAGCTGATCTCAATCGAAGCCTTAAAACAGGCTTCTCTCGCCAGAAACTACTATATTTCTTCCCTACAAATTGACAACTATTTGCAAAGCATTCCTGAATTTCAAGAAAATGGCCGTTTTTCTTTGGAACGGTTTCAGCAAGTCATGGCGGCTTCCTTATACACAGCGAATGATTTACTGGATTTAATTAAAACGGACTTACTCATTGCACAACCGAAATTAGGCATTATCTTGACCTCGATTGCCTTCCAAGATGAAACCAAGCAAACCATCGCCTTAGTGAATCAGGAACGCAATCTGAGTTATCTGGCCCTGTCTGCCTCATCCTTGCCAAACAACAACAAAACGCCCGTTTCGCCAGAGCAAATTTCGGCTTATTACAGTTCGCACGAAGATGAGTTTAAAACACCGGAACAAGTCAGCATCGACTATTTAGAGTTGTCCTTAAAAGATTTAATCGCGGCTTCACAACCTTCACCAGAAGCGGTAAAAAATTATTACAATGAAAACATCAATAATTTTACGCAGCCAGGCCAGTGGAAGTTAGAGTTTATTCTTCTTCCTGTTGAAGATAAGACCAACAAGCAGCAGGTGCAGGCCGCAGAGAGCAAAGCGAAGGATATTCTTCAACAAATTCGTCAGGGCCAGGACTTTGAAAAATATGCCCGCCAGTATACCAGCCCCACTTTGCAAGCAGATTTAGGTGGGTGGGTGAGCATCAATCAAATGCCAGCGGCGTTGCAAAAGCCCGTTTTGGCCTTAACTAAGGCCAACCCGCTCTCCGATCTGATTCAAGCCGAGCAGGGTTATGTGATTCTGAAACTGCTTGATCTTAAAGAAACCCAGGTCCAACCTTTTGACTTAGTGAAAACGAAAGTGATGGAAACCTTGGCAAGGCAGCAAGGAGAGGAAAAACTGGCGGACTTACGTGATCAATTGGCTGATATGACTTATGAACACCCCGATAGCTTGCAACCCGCGGCCAAGGCCCTCGGCTTTCCCATAAAATCCTCCGGCTTTTTTACACGTGATAAAGGCGGCCAGGACCTCAGCACAAATAAAAAAGTGCGCGATGCTGCTTTTAGCGGTGATGTCTTGGTTTCAGGAAATAACAGTGACGTGATTCAAGTGACTCCGGAAACCTTGATTGTTTTGCGGGTCAAATCACATCTGCCTCAAGCGCTTTTACCGCTAGCTTCTGTCACCCAGCAAATTGAAGCGCGCTTGCAGTCCGAACAGACTAAAGTATTGGTGGAAAAAGAGGCCAGAGAAATTTTTCAAAAATTGCAAACGGGCGCAACGGAGCAACAACTCGCTCAACAATATCATGTAAACTGGGCCGAAGTGGGTTATCTAGGGCGCTACTCTGAGAAAGTTACCTCTGCGATCTTGGAAAAAGCTTTCCAATTGCCTCGTCCCCCAGTGAATGGCAGCAGTTTTGGTCTGGTGCAACTCCCAACGGGATACGCTGTGATTGTTTTGCATGCTGTGCGAAATGGCGTGGTCAAAGATCAAAAGCAACTCGCCTTATTTGCGCAGCAAATTCAAAACAGCGATGGTTTGTTGGAGTATGAATTGTATAAGCAAAGCATTACCCACAAAGCCAAAGTGAGGATCGAAAACCAAATTTAAAGAAAAGGAGGCGTCAATGACTTATCAAAAAATTCAGGTGCCAGCCAAAGGCAAAAAAATTACGGTCAACGCCGATTTTTCTTTAAATGTCCCTGATCAACCCCTTATTCCGTATATCGAAGGAGATGGAACTGGCATTGATATCACCCCTGTCATGAAGCAGGTTGTGGATGCCGCCGTCAAGGCCGCCTATCAAAATAAACGCATGGTCCATTGGATGGAAATTTATGCCGGGGAAAAGGCGACAAAAGTTTATGGGAAAGATGTGTGGCTTCCACAAGAAACCCTTGAGGTTTTGCGCGACTATGTGGTGAGTATCAAAGGCCCCCTAACAACGCCCGTCGGCGGTGGTATTCGTTCATTGAACGTGACCTTACGCCAGGACTTGGACCTCTATGTCTGTTTGCGGCCAGTGCGTTATTTTCAAGGCGTTCCCAGTCCTGTGAAAGAACCTTGGTTGACGGACATGGTGATCTTTCGTGAAAATTCAGAAGATATTTATGCGGGAGTGGAATGGCCGGCGGACAGTCCTGAAGCTAAAAAAGTCATTCAATTTTTGCAGACGGACATGCAGGTGAAAAAAATCCGCTTTCCAGAACATTGCGGCATCGGTATCAAGCCGGTTTCTCAAGAAGGGACCTCACGTCTAGTAAGGCGTGCCATTCAATATGCCATTGATCAAGAGCGTTCTTCCGTGACCTTGGTGCACAAGGGCAACATTATGAAATACACGGAAGGGGCTTTTCGAGATTGGGGATATGAGCTGGCGCGTCAAGAATTTGGCGCAAAACCTTTGGATGGCGGTCCCTGGCAAGTCATCAAAAACCCCAAGAATGGCAAAGATATTATTATTAAAGACGTCATCGCAGATGCCTTTTTACAACAAATCTTATTGCGCCCTGACGAGTATAGCGTTGTGGCCACGCTGAATTTGAACGGCGACTATATTTCAGATGCCCTTGCGGCCCAAGTCGGCGGCATTGGTATCGCGCCCGGCGCTAATTTAAGTGATTCTGTTGCCCTTTTCGAAGCAACCCATGGAACAGCCCCCAAGTATGCCGGCCAAGATAAGGTAAATCCCGGGTCCTTGATTCTTTCAGCCGAAATGATGCTGAGACATCTGGGCTGGAATGAAGCCGCTGACTTGATTATCAATGGAATGGCAGGCGCCATTGCCGCAAAAACCGTCACCTATGACTTTGCTCGCCTCTTGAAGGACGCAAAGCTTCTCACCTGCTCCGCCTTTGGGGAAGCAATCATTCATCACATGAAAGAAGGTGCCGCTTTAAAACACTCTGCTTAGTTTTAACTCAGTAAAAATAGAGAACCTGGGTGGCACCTAAAGGCCAGAAACCAGGTAATTTGGCTTGAAATTGACCTAAATTTGAACTAGAATTCGAATCTTGTCCTAAAATGGCGCAAAAAAAATGGGTTTCATGCCCTTGATTATAGCTGCTATTTGCACTTTGTGTGAAAAGGACCAAAAAATTTATTTTAAGCAAAATTGTAAATTATCGACTATATAAAGGGTAAGAGAGCATGAATTTTGTAGTAGAGAAACAAAAGGAAAGACTACAGCAACCAGGGTTATTTGAAGTTCATTTACATAACGATGACTTCACTCCCATGGAGTTCGTTATAGAAGCTTTAAGGACGTTTTTTCACATGGACGAGATAAAAGCAAAAACAATAGCGCTAGAAGCGCACACAAAAGGAGTAGCGGTTTGCGGGACCTATAGTAGGGAAGTGGCTGAAACGAGAATTGATCAAGCGGCAGAACATGCAAAGACGCATGATCATCCTTTGAAATGGAGTATGGAGGCGGCGTAATTCATATGATGAACTAACGGAGGTGTGCCATGCTAGACAAAGAGCTCGAGTACACGCTAAACGTGGCTTTTAAAGAAGCCCGAGCGAAGCGCCATGAGTTCGTGACTGTGGAACATCTCTTGCTAGCCCTATTAGATAATTCCTCGGTGGGAGAAGTCTTAAAAAGCTGCGGGGCTAATATCAGCCGCCTGCGCAATAATCTCGCCGAATTCATTGAACGTACGACTCCTATTATTCCCCTGAATATCCATGACCGTGAAACCCAACCTACGCTAGGCTTTCAGCGGGTGATTCAACGCGCCGTTTTTCAGGTCCAATCCGCTGGAAAAACAGAAGTGATGGGAGCCAATGTACTGGCGGCCATCTTTAGTGAACAAGAAAGCCAAAGTGTGTATTTCATCCGACAAGAAAACGTCAGCCGCTTGGATGTGATTAATTTTGTCGCCCATGGCTCGACGAAACCGAATACCAAACTGCCTCCAACCTATCGCGATTACGGCCATTTCCAACAAGAAGAAGGCGAGGGGGGGCAAGAAGAAGGCGGCTCCAGTCCGCTCGAGCTATACACAACGAATCTCAATGCCAAGGCCCAAACCGGCTCAATTGATCCCCTGATTGGCCGCGAGGAAGAAACCGACCGTGTGATTCAGGTCCTATGCCGCCGCCGCAAGAACAATCCCTTGCTGGTTGGCGAAGCGGGCGTTGGAAAAACCGCCATCGCGGAAGGCCTGGCGAAAGCGATCGTCGAAGGGCGTGTTCCAGATGTTTTAGCACAGTCCACCATTTACTCCCTTGACCTCGGCAGCTTATTGGCTGGCACCAAGTATCGCGGTGATTTTGAAAAACGCTTAAAAGCAGTTTTGCATCAAATTAAAGAGCAAAATGGATCTATCCTTTTCATTGATGAAATTCACACGATTATTGGTGCAGGCGCCGCCTCGGGTGGTTTAATGGACGTGTCTAATCTGATTAAACCGCTGCTGGCTTCCGGTGACCTGACCTGTATTGGCTCGACAACTTACAAGGAATATCGTGGTGTGTTTGAAAAAGACCATGCCTTGGCCCGTCGTTTCCAAAAGATTGACGTGAAAGAATCCACCGTGGAGCAAACGATTGCTATTTTGAAAGGTTTGCGCAATCGTTTTGAATCACATCATCACATCAAATATACCGATGAAGCGCTGGAAGCCGCCGCACGTTTGGCTTCGCGTTATATCACAGACCGAAAGCTGCCCGATAAGGCCATTGATTTGGTCGATGAAGTCGGCGCCTATCAATATTTACAGTCGGAAGAGAAGCGCAAGAGCGTGATCGATGTTTCGGACATTGAAAAAGTAGTGGCAAAGATTGCACGTGTGCCCGAGAAGAACGTGTCCGCCTCTGACCGGGATTCTTTAAAGAACATGGTGCGTGATTTGAAAATGCTGATTTATGGGCAGGATGAAGCCATTGAAACCCTCTGCGCCGCCGTGAAGCTGGCCCGCTCGGGGTTACGTGATTCCAACAAGCCCATTGGCTCGTTTCTCTTTATTGGTCCAACAGGCGTCGGTAAGACCGAAGTCTGCAAACAACTGGGCCAATTAATGGGTGTTGAATTACTGCGTTTTGATATGTCGGAATATATGGAGCGTCATACGGTTTCTCGATTGATCGGCGCGCCGCCAGGCTATGTCGGTTATGACGAGGGCGGTTTGTTGACGGAAGCTGTGAACAAACATCCTCACGCGGTCCTGCTCTTGGATGAAATTGAAAAGGCCCATCCGGATGTTTACAACTTGTTATTGCAGATTATGGACCATGGAACTTTGACGGATTCGAATGGCAGAAAAACAGATTTCCGTCATGCCATTGTCATCTTAACTTCAAACGCTGGCGCGGAGTTACTTGAAAGAGGAACGATCGGCTTTTCCTCTGATGAGAGTTCTCCGGATGTGATGTCTACCGTGAATAAAGTGTTTTCACCCGAATTTCGCAATCGTTTGGATGCGATCATTCAATTTAAGTCCTTGGGCCACAAGACCATCTTAAGCATCGTCGATAAGTTTATCGCCGAGTTGGATACCCAACTCCAGGCGAAAAACGTCGAAGTGGAAATTGACGAGCGCGCCAAAGAATGGCTTGCGAAAAACGGCTACGACATCAAAATGGGCGCAAGACCCATGGCCCGCCTGATTCAAGAGCAAATCAAAAAGCCTTTGGCCGAGGAGCTGCTCTTTGGCAAGTTAAGCAATGGCGGTCATGTGACCATTACGGAAGATGAGAAAGCCAATAAACTGCGCTTTGTGATTGAAGAAGAATTCGCCGACCAGCGAGCCATGGCTAAAGATTGAGTGAGTCTTCCCCTAAGAGAAGACTTTATTCTCCACCATTCGCGGCCTTTTCACCGGCCGCTTTTTCTTCTTTGTCCTTCTTCGTTCCGCGGTAGGTGATACGGCCTTTGCTTAGGTCGTAAGGGGTCACTTGGATGGTGACCCGGTCCCCTTTGGAAATTCGGATGTAATTTTTCCGCATGCGCCCCGAAATATGGGCTGTAATCAGGTGTCCATTATCGAGCTGGACTCGGAATGTGGTGTTGGGAAGTGTGTCGACGACCACCCCTTCCATTTCAATTTGATCTTCTTTTGGCATAGTTTTTAAGCTGGCTCCTTTATGATATAACTTAACGAGATTTTAACAAAAGAGACTGAATCTTATCATGCTCAGGCCTAAAAATGCACGTCCTAGAAGGGTCCTCATTTTTAACCATAGTTACCCCGTCCAGTTTATCGATGTTGCCAACCAGTACGCCCGCCAGTTTACCAGGGTGGGGGATGAGGTCACGGTGGTCTATTTGACGGGCAAGGCCGATGAGGGGGCCCGCCAGAAAACCTTGGCCAAAGAGGTCATTTTCCTTGATTGTCCGCCCCGGGTGACCCGAGGTCTAAAGCTAGCTGCCATTCAAAAAATGCTGCGTCTACAGGCCCAGAAGGCCTTTGACGTGGTTATCTGCCATCGGTATAAACCGGCCTATATCATGCTCTGGGTGGCACTTTTTTACCGTATTCCAAATTTCATCATGGTGATGCATGAGTTGGGCACCCTGCGTTCCTGGGCCCGGAAGTTGCTTTTGGCTTGCCTTGCCCCCAAAAACCTCATTTTAGCCGGTGTTTCAAACGCAGTCCGGGATGATCTACGGCGCTCGGTTTGGCGGCTGCCGCCTGGGCGTGTCCTAACGCTTTACAACATGATTGACGTGGAATTAACCGAGCCTCGATTCTTTAGCGCCGCGGAAGCTCGGGAAAAGCTTGGCCTGGGGACGCAAGATTTTGTCTTTGGCACAGTCGGACGCTTAGCCAAAAACAAAGATCAAAAAACACTGGTTCGTGCTTTTGCTCAAATCCACGAGGCTTGCCCGACAGCTAAATTGATTATTCTCGGAGACGGTCAGTTAGAAAATGAATTAAAACAAGAAGTCGCTTCTCTTCACTTAACTTCAAAAGTCCTCTTTACCGGTTTTGTCCCCGAAGGCTTCCGCTATATGAAGGCTTTTGACGTCTACGTCTCTTCCTCCATCCAGGAGGCTTTTGGCCGTGTTTTATTAGAGGCCATGCTCGCCCAGGTCCCCACCATCGCAACCCGCGTCAATGGCATGCCAGAGGTTTTAGGAAATACCGGCGTTTTAGTCAGTCCAGCAGACCCTAATTCCTTAGCGAACGAAATGCTTAGGGCCTACCGACTCTCCTCAGAAAAACGCCTCCAATGGAGCTCCCAGGGCTATCAGCGGGTTACCCAGGAGTTTTCCATGCCCCGCTTCTCAGAGATTTTAGGCTTTGTTGAATAAATCCATATTAAAGCTGTCGTCCTGCGGCTTGTCCGCAGGGTCCATCGATAAGAATATGAAATTTGAGAACTATCGGTTACGAGTTAGAGTGTTGTGCGGTTGAAAGGTACTGCCCCCTGAAATGGGAAAGACCCGAATTTCGGCTCCCGCGGACGCGCCGCGGGACAACGAAATTGAATATCCCGCTCCCCGGACTGGATTCGAACCAATGACACGGTGGTTAACAGCCACCTGCTCTACCAGCTGAGCTACCGGGGAAAGTACATCGTGAGGATACTAATATCCTCTTGATTCAAGGTCAATAGTTTAATGGGCGTTTAACTCGGCATCCTTCTCAAATTTTCCCCCACATGGACCATCTCCTGCTGTAAATCCATTCTTTTCCCTTAAATGCGATTATAGGCGCTGGGAGTTATAACGCTGAATTGAAAGTTCACCTGATGGAATACTCGCAGCTGCCGCTCTTTTTTCCTGCCACATCCTAAAATAGGATTGAATGGTTCTGGCAGCATCCCGTTTTTTTATAAATTTTTCTCTTGCCTCTTCGCGTTTTTCTTTGAGAAGTTTTCCCACATAATGCACGATAGCATCTTTTGTCACAGGACGTGCAGTATCATCATTTCGGGCAGTGAGACCAAGCAAACCACGTCGTTCAATGGCAGGACGACCAGAAGCATCTTTGTAAACGATGTAATCAGGATCTTTCGGTTGAACAAAATAAGGATAACTCTCAGATCTATTTTGTGGGCAAGGATGAAGCATGATAGCTCTTGCTTGCTGAATGGATTCCCAAATTCCAGCTTTAATATACTGATCAACATTGCGACAATATACAGTCTCTCTTGTAATATCGAAAAATGCCTGATCCAAGTAAAAAAGATCAGGGAGATTGTCAGAAATATCATCAAGAATAAATTGGAATGTTCCCTCAAGAATATTCCGTTGCGTGCCATTCAGAGAGGCTTCATTCAAAAAGAGTCTGTTTTTTTCAATTATATCCAGAGAAGTATCTGTTGCATTTTTCGGATCGGCAAGAATATATTCTTGATTTTCTTTTGTATATGCATCACATTCTACCAGTCTCAGGAGGCTGTTTCCAATACGGTAGATAAATTGTGGGTTTTGAATCAAGCTGTCAATTACTTCCTGATCATCGATTCCAACTTGAGAAAATCGGACGATCATGATGCTCAGATCTATAGATGCCCTCGGACATGAAAATAATATATCTATATTTTTTCTTGTTAATGCCTCTCCTTCCTTCGATATATGGGCTGAAACTATCCTGAAATAGAAAATAGTTGTAGTAGTGATAAATATTGTGTTTTTTGAGATTGGCCAGGGCCTTAGCATCATATTTAAAATTTTCTGAATTAAATATCGTCAGAAATGCTTTATCATCATTAATACCCGCCTCTTCGAGTAATATCAATGCGTAAGCCAGATAACTCACAAATGGATGGGTCTT
>CAYVBZ010000024.1:0-30531 GCA_964449835.1 uncultured Coxiellaceae bacterium
TAGAGCATCGGCCTTCTAAGCCGAGGGTAGCAGGTTCGAATCCTGCCAGGCGCGCAGATTATACGCGCACCGCATTAAATAAGGGACTATATGACCGCCAAAATCATTGATGGGAAGGCAATTGCTGCAAAAATACGTAAAGATATTCGCGCGAAAATCCGCCTGCGGACTAAACAGAGTAAGCGGCCGCCTAAATTGGCGGTAATTTTGGTGGGAAACGACCCGGCTTCTGAAGTGTATGTGCGGAACAAGCATGCGGCTTGTGAAGAAGTGGGGATCCAGTCGGTTGATTATTCTTTGCCTGCAAATATTTCTCAAAAAAAGCTCGTTGATTTGGTTCAAAAATTAAACAAAGATAAGACGGTCAATGGGATTCTGGTGCAGTTGCCTTTGCCTAGGCAGATTCAAAGTGAAGTGGTTTTGGAGAAAATTCATCCCTTGAAAGATGTGGATGGGTTTCATTCTTTTAACTTGGGGCGGTTGGCTTTGGACCGGTCGCAGTTGCGGCCTTGTACGCCTTATGGGGTGATGTTGTTGTTGGAGGCAATTGGGCAGAAATTTAAGGGGAAGCAGGCAGTAGTGATTGGGGCTTCGAATATTGTGGGCAAACCAATGGCTTTGGAGCTTTTGGCGGCGGGCTGTACAGTGACGATTTGTCATCGGTTTACAAAGGATTTGCAGGAACAGGTGGGGCGGGCAGATATTTTGGTTTCGGCGGTTGGGAAGCCGGGAATCATTAAAGGGAGGTGGCTTAGGAAAGGGGTTACTGCAATTGACATTGGAATTATTTTATTGCCGAATGGGAAATTGACGGGAGACTTTGAGTTTGATGAGGCTAAAAAAAGGGCGAAGTGGATTACGCCGGTGCCAGGAGGAGTGGGGCCTATGACAATTGCGGTTTTGCTCAAGAATACTTTGTTTGCGCAGGGGTTGCAGGAGAAGCCCTTTGAGACGGTGCCTCGCACCTCCTCAGGGCGCAGCGGGTTATAGATTTGTTTAATTGGCAGGGAGGTAGGGTGATGTGGAGAGTGATTTTGGGGGCGGTGGTTTTGGGGAGTGCGACTTGGGCTTGGGGGTTTCCTAATCTGCAGGTTGAGCATGCGCCGACGGAGAATTTGGGGGCGATTACGGTTGATGAGTTGGGGCCTGTGTTTTCGCGGACTTTGCCGGAGGAGAAATCAGTGAGTGTGGCGGCGAAGGAGAGGAAAGACGAGAGGGCTAATAATTTGTTGTCGATGTTTCCGGAGGAAAAACCAAAGGAGGAGAAGAACCCTTTGGAGGAGGAGGCGAGGAATGAGATGAAGGCCTTGGAGGACCCAGAGGGGGTGGGGGAGGAGCCGCCGAAGGAGCTTCGGATGCCGAAGGGGGTTGTGCAAGCGGAGAATGCGAGAAAAGAGATTGAGTTGGGGGGAGTGGAAGAGAGGAAGGGATAGGCTTGGGGCCTCCCAACCCCTGCCCTTCCCTCCACGAAGTGGAGGGAAGGGGGTTCTTCTTCGAGTTCTTCTTTAGATTCTTCCTTGGGTTCTTCTTGTCTTCTCTTTTAGATGTTAATGGCGGCTTCGGGTTCTTGAATAGGACCGGCTTCTAGGACCTTTCGGATAACGAAGCGGGGGCGTTGGCGGACTTCTTGGAAAATGCGGCCGACGTATTCGCCGGTGATGCCTAGCCCTAAGAGTAAGATGCCGATTAGAAAGAAGAGGATGGCGAAGAGGGTGAAGACGCCTTCTACTTCGGGGCCTATGATGAGGCGGCGTAAGAATAAATACATGACGAAAATGAAGCTTAGGAAAGAGATGACGACACCGGTAAAAGTAATGGCTTGTAAGGGGAAGAGAGAAAAGCCGGTGATGAGGTCGAAGTTGTAGCGGATTAAGCCGTAGAAATTATAGCTGGATTCGCCTGCCAAACGTTCGGCGTGGGAAACGCCGACTTCAGTGGGGTTCACGGCGTAATTTAAAGCCAATGCTGGAATGAAGGTGGTGGTTTCTCCGGTTGAGGCCATGAGGTCCACAATTTCTCTGCGGTAGGCGCGGAGCATGCAGCCTTCATCTTTCATGCGGAGCTTGGGCATCATCCATTCGCGAATTTTATTGTGGGCGCGGGAAACCATGAGGCGCCACCAATGGTCTTGACGGTCTTCGCGGTAGGCGTTCACCACATCGTGGCCCTTTTCCATAGCGGCGACCAGTTTGGGAATTTCTTCCGGGGGGTTTTGCAGGTCGGCGTCCATCGTAATCACAATTTCACCGCGGACACGTTCAAAGCCCGCCATAATGGCCATGTGTTGGCCGAAATTACCGTTGAATTCAATCACACGAATCTGTTCTGGGCGCAGCTGATGCAGGGACTTCAAAATTTCAGAAGAACGGTCTGTGCTGCCGTCGTTGGTAAGTAAAATTTCATAGGGCTTGCCTAAATTATCTAAGACCCGGGTGAGACGGCGGTACAAGACCTCCAGGTTTTCTTCTTCGTTATGGACGGGAACCACCACGCTAATATAGGGCTTTGCAAATGTCATTTTTGAGGTACCTATTTTTTCAAGAGCGAGTATTATATAGATTAAAAAATGGAAAAGCATTAGGATCGCGGTTTATGGACGCCAAAAAAATTCGCAGCATTTTTGCCTGCTTCAAAAAATTTAATCCAAAGCCAACAACTGAACTTGTCTATCATGGCCCTTTTGAACTCTTGGTGGCTGTCATTTTGTCGGCGCAAGCGACTGATAAGTCAGTTAATAAGGCCACAACCGCCCTCTTCCATGCCGCTAAAACGCCTGAACAAATGCTGGAACTGGGTGAAAGCAGGCTGCGGGACTTGGTTAAAACCATTGGACTGTATAAAACTAAAGCTAAAAATATCTTTCAAACTTGCCGGCTTTTGGTAGAGCGCTTTCACTCGAGGGTCCCCTCTTCCCGGGAGGCGTTGGAGTCTTTGCCAGGTGTGGGGCGGAAAACGGCAAATGTGATTTTAAACACCTGCTTTAAGCAGCCGGTGATTGCGGTAGACACGCATATTTTCCGGGTGGCGCAGCGGATTGGCTTAGCCAAAGGTAAAACACCGCTTGCGGTGGAAGAACAATTGATGAAGGGGGTTCCCAAAGAATATCTGCATGATGCGCACCATTGGCTCATTTTGCATGGGCGCTATGTCTGCACGGCCAAAAAACCAAAATGTCCGGAATGTATTATTAATCGCTGGTGCGAATTTCCGGACAAGACCCCTGCCCTCGCTGTTTCTAAAATGAAAAGGAAGTGATGTGATGTTGGCATTCAATAAAAAATGGACTCAGTGGCTGGTGGCTTATTTGTGTTGGTTTTTCATGGCATCGGCGGGTGCACAGAGTCCAAGTACTCAGCCTCAATTTACTTCCCAGGCAGACGACCACTGGCACTGGACGGTCGCACCTTATCTTTGGGCCATGAACATGAACGGGAGTGCTCAAATTAAAGGGCAAAGGGCTTCTGTACATCAAACTTTTGGGGATATTTTAAAGGATTTAAATTGGGCTGGGATGGTTTGGTTGGAGGCAGATAAAGGGAAGTTAGGGATATTTCTGAACTTGCTTTATGCCTCGCTCTCGCAAGGGGCGAGTGATCGATATATTTCGGCGCATGTGAATAGTAGTTTTGGGCTTTATAGTGCGGGGCTTTCTTATGAGGTTTACAAAACTTGTTTGTGTTCGGGGGGGTGTCAGCCGGGGGATTCTACTTTGAAAATTGTGCCGTATATCGGTGCGCGGTATACCTCGAATGATGCGAGTTTGACGGTGAATAGCATCTTAGGGAGTGTGCGGGGGTCGGACAATCAGCATTGGACGGACCCTTTTATTGGGGCGCGGTTGAATTTTGATTTGAGTCGGGCTTGGTTGCTTTCCTTGGCCGCGGACGTAGGGGGGACGAATGCGAGTAGTGACCATAGCTACAATGTTTGGGGGTTGATTGGGTATAGACCGCAGGCCCTGTTGAAGGCGACGGCTTGGTATTTGGGGTATCGGGTTTTGGACCAGCTTTATATTAAGGGAGGGAGTTCTAACTATTATTATTGGAACATGAAAATGTATGGACCGGTGGCGGGGGTTTCGGTAACACTTTAAGTTATTCTAGCCTGCCCGCAACGAAGTTGGGCCTTAGAGTCGTCATTGCATGCTTTTGAAAAAAAAAGAAAATCCCGAAAGGCCACCATAACCTTTCGGGACTTCCCGCGAAGCGAGTGCGGGAAAACTTTTACCTCTTAAGTATAGACCAAAAATTGCACAAATCACTAGAAATAAAGGTCGAACTGTAAAGTGACCACATTATCGTAGGTACCGAGGCCAGTACTCGCGGGTGAAACGTTGGAGCCGGTTGAGGTATCACTGGCTGCATAGTTAATGTCGTGACGGAATTCAAGACTTTGAATGGTGTTATGCCAAATGGACGTATTGAAGACCAGGCCGAAGCGTTGTTTGGGTAGATTGATTGCCAAAGCTTCGTGTGCTTGACCATAGCCGAAGCCGATTGAAGAAGGCTTGTCAAAAATAGAGAGGGTATAAGAAGCTTCTCCATTGACTGCCCAAGGTTTAGCGCCGTGAGCATTAAACTGGAGGTCGTTGGGATTAAAGGACGTGGTCACGCCAACATATTCTGCGATTAAATTAATATTGTCGCCCACCGTTACGAAAGCACGCAAGTCCAAAGCCGGAACGCGGTGCACAATTTTTTCATTGCCATAAGGCAGAGGCCCTGCGAAACCATTAAATTTAGGTTGATCGCCTGTATTCTGCATGCCTGCTGAATCGGCGATATTCCCAAGCCAGCCGATGCCGATGTCGCCATTCACATCCGGGCAGGGACTATCAAAGCGAAAACCGAGGTTGATGCCCCCATTGTTAATTCTGGAAGTGGCACTCGCGTGGCTGTCGCCTTTAAACGCATAAACCGCGGTGTAAAAAGTATTGGGCCTTTGGCCTTGGTAACCGGCGAGTACAGCGCGCGCTTTAGTTCGGCCTAAGGTTTTGGTCAAAGGTGAAGAAATAAAAACGGAGGAATAGGTCCCGAAAGGCACATACATTTGACCAATGGTGCCGTAGAACGGTGAGCGTGAGAAATCCCCTAAAATAATAAAGGCGTTATTTAAGAAAAGTTCGGAGTTGATTACCCGGGAATTGGTTTCAACCGGCTCGTTGCCATTGTTGTAGCTAAAAGAAAAATAGCCTGAAACCCAGGGGGAAGGCGTGAGCAAGAAACCGTCCAATTCCGCGGCGGTGAGATCAATGTCGCTGGAGCTGCCATTGTTTCCAGAGCCAGGGTTACCGCCCTGCTGTCCGTATTTAATGTACTGCGCCTGTGCTTCTAAAATACCGCTCAAAATTAAATGAGAGCGATGCGTATCTTCGCCGGTATGAATGCCCCGGGCTTTCATCCCTTCTAAAGCGGCTTTGCGCAATTTCAGCAAGGCCACATCCGTATTAATTTTAGGATCGTTAACAATCAATTGGTTGCCGCTAAATTGAATGGGCGTGTTGACGTAAGGGCCAATTGAAACGAAGGAAAGTCCGGGATTGTCCCAGTCCAAGGGAAGGCTTTGCAAATAGCTTTGAATTAATAAGTCCATTTGTGACCCGCCTCGCAATTGGATGTTCGAGGGAACCACAGTAACCAAGTCAGGATTTGCTGTTTCTGTGGGACGCACTTGGGCCGCTGGAACGGTCTTTTTAGCAGACTTGTTTTTTGGGGCGGGCTGCTCGACTTCCGGTTTCCCGTTTTTTAAGAGTGCGACTTCGCGGCGCAGCAGGACCATCTCTTTTTTCAGTTCCTTGGTCTCGGAAGAAATTTGATTGATTTTCTTTTGGTCCCCAGCGGTTTGCGCTACGGCAAAAACGGGAAGTAACGATAAAATAAATACGAAAAAACTCGCTATGAGTGCGTTTATTCTCATGAGGAAACTCCCAGAGTGTATTCTTAATGATTCGGAATAATCTTAAAGGTACAAATTAGACCGGAGGACTAAGCTAGCAAAATTCAAAATGAAGCACAAGAGGTTAAAAGGCCTGCTATTTACATATGAATTGTGTTATAAGTAATTATAACCCTATAAAATTTTATAGTTTTAACGGCTATAACTTAAATTACAAAGCGGTTAACCTCTAAGAGGAAGAGCACTATGCAACGCTTGACCCTCATTCCAGAAGACCCTTGGCGCGTCGTCAACCATGACATTAAAGTAATGCTCAATGCCGCCATTCTCACCTTGGAACTGCAGAACACGAAAGACCCAAGTCACTTAGACCTTCTGAATATGTTGCACGAAATCGTGCTCCTCAGCTTAGACTCCCTCAGAAATAAAAAGGAACCCGATAGGGCAACTAAGGCGAAGATAATCGAGGACTATAAAAGCACTCTAGCGACAGCCTTGAAAAAAGCTAAGGCTTTAGAATCGGATGTTATTGAAAAAGAAGACATTCTTTCCGCTATTAAAAGCGCGCGGGCCGTTGCGGACCCCTCCCTGCCTCAGGCGCCCGCTCTCTTGGGCCCTTTGCTTAATACCAAGCTTCAAAGTCATAGCAACCAACTTCTAAAAAGCGAAAACAGCTGGGACCTGACTTTTATTCCGGAACATTTGAAACTGGCTCTCATCAGTGGAGACCAAGTCAACCTTCTAAAGTCCATCATTGGCAATTGCATCGAAAATGCCTGCCATTATGCTGGCGGAAGTAAAATTGACATTATTATTCAGTCTCCCGATAAAGATGCCTTTTTTGAAATAATAATCAAGGACAATGGTCCAGGCATCAGTGCCGAGGTGTTAGAAGACATTCGGAACAGCAAGGAAGTGACAACAGACGGAAATGGCATTGGACTGCAAGGTCTTACAGCTAAAGTTAAAAGCATGAACGACGGCGAGGTGATCATTGATAGTTTCACCGAGGCAGCAAAGCATGGCACTCAATTTACCTGGCGGCTGCCAAAGGCCCTGGTGTTGGAACCCACTCAGCCCGACGCTTTTGTTTCAACAGCAGAAGAGTACAAAGAATCAAGCGAGGACAAGGAAAAACCTTACACCGTTTATTTTATTGACGACAACAAAAGCAATCGAAAGCTCATGGAGAAAATGCTGACTATCACGCGCAATAAGCTGAATAAAGATTTGAAAAGTTTGCTCTTGCAAAATCTTAATATAGAAGCCATTGACACACCGGATAAATTGACGAAAAACTTTTTAGGTGATCCAAGAAAAATCGCAGGCATTATCACAGATATTGGTCTTGGCCTCGACTCAAACCGCAACGGCTTGACAGAAGCAAAGGTGCTTCAACCCATGATTTTGAAAGGCGCAGTGATCTTGACTTACTCAGGAGAAACAGAAGAATATGTCAGCACAAGAGAAGACTTTTCACAAGAAGTAATCAGCGGCCACATCATGAAGGGCGACGCGCAAACAAGAGCAAAATTGGAAGATTTTTTAAGGGCCGTGATCAATAATCTTTCGGCACAGCTTACAGAAACCCTTCCCTCGAAATTTTCCGCTCTAAAGGCTTTATCTAAAAGCCCAGAAGAAATTTGTGAGCAATTGGGGTTTCCTCCCGCGGCCTTGACGGAAACCTTGAGTGGTCTTGACGCAGGCCCTCCAGCTGTGCATTCTAAAGATAATGAGAACTTTATGAAACCTTTAACACAACCTGGCATGAGGCTCGGAGGCCCAGTAAGCTAAAAATGAAATCACCGCGGTTTTTTTCTAGTTCCTTACTTGAATGCTTTTTAAAAGAGGATGAGCAAAAAGCGCTCGCCGTTTTTGAAGAAACCATTTGCAATGGGCCTGAAAGCGAGAAAACGAGTGTAGCACTCATTCTTGAATCGTATTCTCCTGAAATTGTTTTCCGGCTTAGCCAAACAAGCCCTCTTGTTAAATCATTTTGTATTGAGCGTGCCCCTTATCAAAAAGAATGGATTGAAAATCTGCAACAGCAAAACTGGCCCGGCGTCCTCATTCCAGGACAAGACGGGGCCCAAAACTGCGGGGTCTACGATCAATATCTCGGCGCCTATCTTTTCAAGGAATATAACGAGCTTGCATTAACCGATGAAAAGCTCGCCAATGGCTTTCTCGATCAGGCCTGCCGACATCATTTTTTATTCGCGCTGACTAGGCGCTGCGAACTCAACTTGTTGAAAATACAGAACCCCGCCTTAAACGACGCGAGAAGAGCTCTCGTCCTGAAAGAAATTGGAAAGGACGTTAATGTCCTTTCGAACGTCTATTGGTCGCTAGGGGCCGCCTTTGGCTGTCGTGTTTACATGCAACTGGGCAATTATTTTAACTCCCTCGACCAAGGCCAATTTGCTGCGGCGGCCAGAGTTTTTTACGAAAAAGGCACCTCCCTGTTTTGCACCGCGGAGCTTCTTGCAACTTGTGAAACCTCGCAGCAGATCTCTGATTTTTTAGTAAAGGATGCAAACTTTTTTGAGTATGTTTTTTCAATCCCCTTCAAAAGCTGGGACGATGCGAAAATGAACTATACCTTGAAATTTATTCAAGATGACTATAATCACTACTCTAGATTACAAGAGCAGGCGCAAATGGGAATGGATAACCATCAGCCAACCTTCAAATGAAAAAGAAATAAGTTAGAGCAGCAAGAGACTTAATCCAAATAGAAACAATTTCCATTAACAATGGTATAGACAGGCCACCCCTGTAGCATTCTCCCTGCAAAAGCCGACCAAGCGCATTTGGTTTTGAGCTTTTGGGGCAAAACTGCCGCTTTCCTATTTAAGTCGACTAAGACTAGGTCTTCCGTTTGAGGTAACTCAAAAATTTCTTGGGCCCGAGTAGAAGTTAAGCGCACGATCGTCTCTAGCGAAAGGAGTTTTTGATGATAGGCTGTCAGCAATAAGGGCAAGGTGGTTTCAATGCCAGGCATGCCGGAGGGACATTCGCCATAGGGTTTGGCCTTTTCAGCTTCTGTATGAGGGGCATGGTCTGAGCCAATGGTATCGATCAGCCCGCTCTCGATAGCAGCCAATAAAATCGCGTTCTGTTCGGGTGCACGCAAAGGGGGATTGATCACAGCTTTTCCCTGCAGCTGCGCATAAAAGGTTTCATTTAAAAACAAATGATGCGGCGTGGTTTCGGCATAGACGGGCAAGCCTTCTGCCTTGGCCTGTTTAACCAGCGCAAGCTCCTCCGCCGTACTGAGATGCAAAATATACAAGCGTGTGCCATATTTTTTCGTGAGAGCAATGGCCTTTTCCACCGCCATTCGGGCGGTCTCCACATCGCGCAGGACAGAATGAGCTTGATAGTTTTTCTCGCCTTGATACTGCCGCTTTCGCTCCTGCAATCGTTTTTCATCCTCTGCATGGACAGCCACCAGCATTTTCTGTTTAGCGGCCAGTTCGAAAACAGCCTGCAAGCTTTCATCGTCATCAATGACGAGGTTACCTGTGCTACAGCCCATGAACACTTTAATTCCAATGACCGCGTCTTTCACTTTCGGAATTTCAGCAAGATGATGTTTGTCGGCGCCGAAAAATAGCTGGTAACGCAAGGGAATACCCGCCTCCAGCAACTGAGACTCAATGAGCGCTTTTTTCTCTTTCAACAATTCCGCAGTGATCGTCGGCGGCAAGGTATTCGGCATATCAAAGACCGTGGTATAACCACCATAGATCGCGGCACGGGCCGCAGAGCGCCAATCTTCTTTATATTCCATTCCCGGCGTGCGGAAATGAACATGGGGATCGATGAGTCCCGGAAAAAAAGTCAGCCCTTGGGCATCAATTTCCAAATCCTTAACACTGGGAACAGAAAGGTCCTGTTTCTGGCCTGAAAGAGAATATACATTTTTAATGTGAATCACAGCATTTCCTTCTTACATGCAATCGCGGTCATAGATTTTTTCGCAGTAGTGGCAGGTCAGTTTAATTTGTTTACGGTCTTCGGAGATGTAGAAATGGCTGGGCACGGGTTCGAGGTGGGTGATGCAGACGGGGTTGGGGCAGACGAAGACTTTCATCATCGAGGCAGGTAGGCGGGTTTTTACTTTTTCAGTCACTTCAAAGTCGCGGATGACATTGATGGTGGCGGAAGGGGAGAAAACCACGATTTCATTTGCTTCTTGGTTGGATAAAATTCGGTTTTCAATTTTAATGAGGTCCTTTTTGCCCAGGCTTTTACTGGGTAAATGCAGG
The DNA here is from genome assembly GCA_964449835.1 of uncultured Coxiellaceae bacterium. Taxonomy (GTDB): domain Bacteria; phylum Pseudomonadota; class Gammaproteobacteria; order DSM-16500; family DSM-16500; genus JABDGC01. Next base: position 10,170 of record CAYVBZ010000024.1, read on the forward strand.
CCGATCGTGACTTTATTTGTGCTGTTCTCAAGACCCAGTAAATGAATAACGCGTAAAGCCTGGCCCGGTGCGAGATGGTCAATCACCGTGCCGTTTTTAATGGCGGAAACAGGTAAGGTTTCACTCATGCAGGCCCCTCCCATCAAGGTTTTCATTTAAAATTAAACTGAGGAGTGCTTGTCGGACAGGCACTGCGTTGGCTGCTTGTTGGAAATAATAGGCATAGGGTGTTTCGTCCACTTCCTTGCTGATTTCATTAATGCGCGGCAAGGGGTGAAGGATTTTTAGGTTCGATTTGGCCTTGGCCAAGACCTGCGGCGTCAAAATAAATTGATTACGCACCAACTGATACTCCGAACTGTTGAAACGTTCCTGCTGAATGCGTGTCATATACAAAACGTCTACTTTGGGGACCACTTCCTCCAAGCTTTTATGAAAAGAAAAGCGAATGCCGCGCTTTTTCATGGTATCGCAGACAGATTCTGGCAAGGCTAGCGTTTCGGGGGAAACCAAATACAAGCGCACATCAAAAAGGGAGCAGAGCTGCGTAAAGGAATGAATGGTGCGCCCATACTTAAGATCGCCCACCAGCGCGATCGAGAGGCCATTGATCTCTCGCTGACATTCTTGAATGGTGAAAAGATCCAACAAGGCTTGTGTGGGATGCTGGTTCGCGCCATCTCCCGCATTAATCACAGGACAAGCAGCCGCTTCGCGCGCCAAGGTGGCCGCACCCTCGTTCGGATGGCGAACCACAATCAGATCGGCATAGGCTGAAATCACGCGCATGGTGTCATAGAGCGTTTCCCCTTTGTGCGTTGAGATGGTCTCTTCGCTGGTAAAACCAATAACCTTTCCACCCAAGCGCAGGGTCGACGTTTCGAAGGAAAGACGGGTACGGGTGGAAGCTTCAAAAAAACAGTGTGCAATGACTTTGTCTTTCAGTGCTGGGCCTTGCTTGTTGTTCTTAAACTTCTGTGCAGTAGCATAAATCAGCTCCCAGTCCGCCAGCTGAATATCTTTGGCGGAAATGAGGCTTTTTTGAAATAAGGAATTGGCGCTCATGACGGACCTTCGTTCAATTGAGTGAGTATTCATGCTACACCTTGCAGGCCGGGGACGGCGCTCGTCTCAACACCCACGATTTCTTGCCAGGAGCGCACCGGCAGGGTGACATCCCGCAGCTCAATCAAGCATTGCAGCATCAGCAAGGCTTTTTGGGGATTGGTAATCAAGGGAATATGATGATCAATGGCGGCGCGCCGAATCCGGTAGCCGTCCGAATGATTATTGGGTTTTTGATTGCTGGGAATGTTAATGATCAAGTCCACTTTCCGCCCTGCAATAACCGTCTGAATATTCGGTTCGCAATTTTCGCTGGCCTTGAAGATAAAATAGGAAGCCACGCCGTTTTTAAAGAGGAAAGAATGGGTGCCGTCTGTGCTATAAATTTGCCAGCGCTGCGCTTCTAGTTGCTGCAAATAAGGCAGCAGCTTGGGCTTGTAGTGGTCCGCAATGGAGACCAGAATATTTTTATTCCGCACCATTTGCTCTGAGGCGAGCCAGGCGCGCCAATAGGCATCCAATAAATTATCGCCGATACAGGCCACTTCTCCGGTCGAGGCCATTTCCACGTGCGCAACAGGGTCAGCCCCTTTCAAACGCTGATAGGAAAACTGCGGCGCCTTCACCCCCACATAGTCCAGCTCCAAAGTGTTGTAATTGCGCGCTTGCGGCACGCCCAGCATCGACTTGATGGCGATTTCAATAAAATTATGTGTCGTCACCTTGGACACAAAAGGGAAAGAACGCGAAGCACGCAGGTTACATTCAATGACCTGGATCTTGTTGTTCTTGGCGATGAACTGTAAATTAAAAGGGCCTGTGATATTTAGCGCCCGCACAATTTCCTTGGTGATTTTTTTCGTGCGGCGGATCGTTTCAAGATATAAATTTTGCGGCGGCAGGACTAAAGTCGCATCACCCGAATGAACGCCGGCATTTTCAATGTGCTCGTTGATTGCTTCAATTAAAATTTCGCCGTGGCTCGCAACGCCGTCAATCTCAAGCTCTTTGGCATCCAGAATAAACTTGGAAATCACGACCGGATGTTCCGGCGAAACCAAGGAGGCTTGTTTTAAAAACTCTTGCAAAGAAGAATCGTCGTAGGCCACGTTCATGGCCGCACCGGAAAGAATGTAGGAAGGACGAATCAAGACTGGATAACCAATTTCACGCGCAAACTCTTTGGCAGCCGCCAAACTCGTGAGACTTTGCCAGGCCGGTTGATCGATATTCAATTCATTTAATAAGGCGGAAAATTTTTCGCGGTTTTCCGCGCGATCGATGTCTTTGGCCGAAGTACCCATCAAATGATAGCCCGCTTGCGCCAAAGGCAAAGCCAAATTATTCGCGATTTGCCCGCCCACCGAGACCACAAGACCCATGGCTTTTTCAAAATCTGCGATATCGCGCACACGCTCAAGAGTCAATTGTTCAAAGTAAAGCCGGTCGGATTCATCATAATCGGTGGAGACCGTTTCAGGATTGGAGTTAATTAAAATAGCGGTCTTGCCCAGGCGCCGCAAAGTGCGCGAAGTATTGACCGCACACCAATCAAACTCAACAGAAGAACCGATGGCATAGGGACCAGAACCCAAGACTAGGATAGGCCGCTCTTGTGAGGGAGCCAAATCATGCTCACAGCCGTGATAAGTCAGATAGAGATAATTAGTTTGCGCGGCAAACTCACCTGCTAAGGTATCAATTTGTTTGACGACGGGTGTAATGCCAGCAGTGATACGCTTTTCTCGGATTCGGTCTTCACCTTCTTCCGTCAAACGGCCTAGGGCACGATCGGAAAAGCCCAAGCCTTTAGCTTGCCGCAAAGTCTCCGTGCTCAAGCCTGCTTTTTTCACGGTTTTTTCGAATTCGGCAATTTGGGCCACGCGGACCAGGAACCAAGAATCAATTCGGCTCCATTGAAAAGCCTCCAAAACGGTCCCACCCTTCAAGAAATACTGATACAAAGCAAAAAGACGCCGGTCGGTAGGATTTTTGATTTCATCTTCACAATCCTCAATGCGCACCGGATAATCACTTAAGCACGAAGCACCAATATTCAACATGCCAACTGCCTTTTGCAGCGCTTCCGCAAAGGAACGGCCAATGGCCATGACTTCGCCGACACTTTTCATTTCAGTGCCAATCGTGCGGCCAGCACTTTTCAATTTCTGTGTGTCCCAGCGCGGAATTTTGACGACCACATAATCCAGGGCGGGCTCGAAAAAAGCGCAGGTTTTTTGCGTCACGCCATTCGGCACTTCATGCAGCAAATAGCCAAGCGCGAGCTTGGCCGCCACAAAGGCCAAAGGATAACCAGTGGCCTTTGAAGCCAAGGCGGAAGAACGGGAAAGCCGGGCATTCACTTCGATGACGCGATAGTCCCCATTTTCCGGATTGATCGCGAATTGAATGTTGCACTCTCCGGCAATACCAAAATGATTGGCCACTTGAATGGCGATATTCCGCAAAAATTGATGCTCGGCATTCGTCAAGGTCTGTGCCGGCGCCACCACAATGCTTTCACCGGTATGGATACCCATGGGATCCATGTTTTCCATATTACAAATGGTCAAGGTATTGCCGAAAGCATCGCGGACAATTTCATATTCAAATTCTTTCCAGCCAAATAAATATTCTTCAATGAGCACTTGCGGGGCCGCCGCAAAACATTCAAGCGCGCGCTGCCTCAACTCCTGTGGCGTGTCGATTTTACCGGAACCCAAGCCACCCAAAGAAAAGCCCGAGCGCAGCATGACGGGATAACCAATTTTTTCCGCCGCGGCCAAAGCCTCTTCCACTGTAGTCGCGCAAAAACTTTTGGGAGACTGAACACCAATGGATTCTAAAGCTTGCTTAAAAATATCGCGGTCTTCTGTTTGGCGGATAGCCTCGACGCTTGTGCCCAACACTTCTACCTGGTACTTCGCCAAAACACCATTTTCTGCCAGGAGGAAGCCCAAGTTTAAAGCCGTTTGCCCGCCAAAACCTAAGAGAATGCCATCGGGCCGTTCTTTTTCAATGAGGGAGGTCACGACATCAAGATTCAGCGGCTGCAAATAAACCCGGTCCGCCATTTGCGGGTCGGTTTGAATGGTGGCAATGTTGGGATTCACCAGAATGGTCTTAATGCCTTCTTCTTTTAAGGCCTTGATCGCCTGAGAACCCGAGTAATCAAATTCGCCCGCCTGGCCAATGCGTAAACCGCCTGAGCCGAGTAGTAGAACTTTTTTGCCTTTAAACCGCATACAACGCCTCTACAAACTCTCGTAAAATTTTTGAAACAACCATTGCGTGTCACAAGGCCCTGGCGCCGCCTCCGGGTGAAATTGGACCGCGAAAAAAGGCAGCTTTTTGTGTGCGATGCCTTCTATGCTCTGATCATTTAAATTTCGGAAGCTCACCTGCCAATCCGCCGGCAGCGTGGACTCTTCCACGGCATAGCTATGGTTCTGTGAGGTTAAAAAACATTTTTGACTGGCGAGCTCCATGCAAGGCTGATTATGGGAGCGATGGCCAAAAGGCAGTTTATAGGTTTTTGCGCCAACCGCGAGGGCCAAGAGTTGTGTTCCTAAGCAGATACCAAAGACCGGTTTTTTCCGCTGCAGCACTTTTTTCAAGACACGGATGGTTTCCTGGCAATGCTTAGGGTCGCCTGGCCCATTGGAAAGAAAAACGCCGTCAAAATCTTCTTCGCTATAGTCATAATCGTGCGGTACACGTTTAAGGCGCACAGGAAATTGTTGTAAACAGCGTAAAATGTTTTCTTTGATGCCGCAGTCCACCACAATAATTTGTTTTTCGCCTGAACCATAGCTCCGTGGTTCTTTGATGGAAACCACTTTGACCCAGTCTTTCGCTGAAAAATCTTCAAACTGGCTAGCTTCTGCCGTTCCAGGCACAATAGCGCCCGGGATGACTCCTTTGGACCGTAAACGCCGGGCCAGCGCGCGGGTATCGACATCGACAATGTAGGGGATACCTTGCTCTTGCAGCCAAACGCCTAGGGACTTCACTGCGCTATGATTTGAATAATGGAGGGCCAACTCTGACATCACCACGCCTCTGGCATGGATTTTTGTAGACTCCCAGCTCAAGGCATCAGTCACGCCATAATTGCCAATAAGGGGATAAGTAAAAGCTAGGATTTGACCAGCGTAAGAAGGGTCGGTTAATGATTCAACATAACCCACCATTCCTGTATTAAAAACGACCTCGCCAAGGCAGGGCCCTTGCTGAAATGCTGGAACTTGGCCAAAAAAAAACTCGCCAGTTTCTAATAATAATTTTCCAGGGACCATTTCTATCATTTTTAAGTCATTGTAATGATCAAAATTTTTACAATTATACCAGGTTTATGAGGAAAAAAAAGAGTTTTTTGAGTGATTTAAAAGTTTTTTTGCCTGGCATGACAGCGGCGTGGCGCAGCCATAAAAGAAGAATTGCGGCAGGCCCGCACTTTCACTAGAATGTGTCGATGAAAAATCAATTCTTACGCGAGATCGGTAAAAATGGCTTGGCCTTATTGGCTGGTATTTTTTTAACCCTGGCCTGCGCTCCTTTTTATGTCTTTCCGCTTGCCCTTGTTTCTGCGGCTTTTTTACTGGTCTTATGGCTGGATGTCCCTCAGGAAACCGCCTTCAAACGCGGTTTTTTTTACGGCCTAGGCCTTTTTGGCAGCGGGGTCTACTGGGTTTATATCAGCATGCATTCCTATGCCCAACTGCCGGTGATCGGTGCCGGCACCTTGACCCTGCTTTTTATCTCGGTCCTTGCGCTTTTTCCTGCCGCCCAAGGGTGGCTGCTCAACCGTTATTTCCCGAAAACCAACTTCAGCAAAGTTCTTTGCGCCTTTCCAGCGCTCTGGGTCCTCTTTGAGTGGTCACGCAGTTGGATTTTTTCCGGTTTTCCCTGGCTTTTTATCGGCTATAGCCAAACCTACTCCCCGCTCAAGGGCTATGCCCCCATTTTCAGTATCTATGGCCTTTCACTCGCGACTGTCTTAAGCGCCGCGCTGATCGTGAACACCATCATGAAATTTAGGAAAAAGCAGCGCTTAGCTGCTTATCTCAGTCTTTTTGTTTTTGCCGCACTTTGGGCCTTAGGCGGACTGCTGACCTGGGTCCCTTGGACAAAACCTGTGGGCAACCCTTTTCAGGTCAGCCTGGTCCAAGCCAATATTCCCCAACAACTCAAATGGCGGCCGGAACAGGTCATGCCGACACTCACCCAATATAAAAGCCTTTCGCAAACCCATTGGGACAGTCAAGTGGTCATCTGGCCAGAAGCGGCCATCCCTGCCCCCCTGGAAGATGTGATGGACTTTGTGGATGAAATGTCTGATACCGCTAAATTACACCACGCGCAACTTATCACTGGCATTCCCATCAAAAACATCCAAAACAACCGCTATTTCAACGCTGTGATCAGCGTCGGCAATCAGGGTGTTGGCTATTATCTCAAACACCGCCTGGTGCCCTTTGGCGAGTTTGTTCCTTTTGAAAAATGGCTGGGGCGGCTTTTTGACTTTTTAGAGGTCCCCATGTCAGATTTCACGCCGGACCGTGGGTTTGTTGAACCGCTGACGCTGCAGAACAACATTAAAATGCTGGCTTTTATTTGCTATGAAATTACCTATCCCGAACTCATCTTGCATACCCTGAAAGACGTGGGCCTTTTATTGGCGGTGACAAATGATGCTTGGTTTGGACATTCCATCGCGCAAGCCCAGCATTTACAAATGGCCCAAATGCGCGCCATTGAAAACGGACGCCCGGTTTTATTCGCTTCGAACAATGGCATCACGGCCATTATTTCACATCAAGGCCAGCTCCTGTCGGTTGCCCCGGCCTTTCAAACCTATGTCCTGACCGGCAATGTTCAAGCCTATTCTGGGAAAACACCCTGGCAGCGTTATGCCATGGACCCTATTTTATTGATTTTATTTTCCCTTTTATTTGTAGCGGTCAAATATCGTCGAACCTAAGCCCGAAGATGAGGAAACAATGGAAGAACAATATAATCCACATAAAATTGAGGAAAGCGCGCAAAATTTTTGGACTGAAAAAGGCTGCTTCCAAGTCACTGAAGATTTAAACAAAGAAAACTTTTATTGCCTGTCGATGTTTCCCTACCCTAGCGGCCGCCTACACATGGGCCATGTGCGCAATTACACAATAGGCGATGTCATTTCACGCTATCAACGCATGTTAGGCAAAAATGTTTTGCAGCCCATGGGCTGGGATGCTTTTGGACTGCCGGCAGAAAACGCGGCCATTCAAAATAAAATTCCCCCTGCAGAATGGACTTATAAAAATATTGAAATCATGCGCCAACAAATGATGCAGCTCGGCTTCGCCTATGACTGGAGCCGGGAACTGACGACCTGTAGACCGGAGTATTATCACTGGGAACAATGGTTTTTTATTCAGCTTTATGAAAACGGACTGGTCTACAAGAAAAACGCGGAGGTCAACTGGGACCCCGTAGACCAAACTGTCTTGGCCAACGAGCAAGTGGTCGATGGACGCGGCTGGCGTTCTGGCGCACTGGTGGAAAGACGGGAAATTCCACAGTGGTTTTTAAAGATCACCGCCTATGCAGACGAACTGTTGGACGGCCTGAATGAATTGGAAGGGTGGCCGGAACAAGTTAAGACCATGCAGCGAAACTGGATTGGCCGCTCGGAAGGCGTTGAAATTCACTTTGAGGTGGAAGAAGAGCTGCCCTTCGAGGCCTCTGCTTCGCAGCCGCCTCAGGGCGAACAGTTTAGCGGGCCTTTGACCATTTTTACCACCCGCGCTGATACCCTCTTTGGCGCGGCCTATATCGCGATTGCGCCTCAGCATCCGCTCGCGAAAAAAGCGGCGGAAACCTCGCCGGAAATTCATCAATTTTTGGAAGAATGCCGCAACATTAAAGTGGCCGAAGCAGAGTTGGCCACAATCGAAAAACGTGGCGTTGCCTTGCCTTTCAAGGCCATTCATCCGATCACCCAACAAGCTCTGCCGGTTTGGGCCGCAAATTTTGTGGTGATGGACTATGGCAGCGGTGCGGTCATGTCGGTGCCGGCCCATGACCAGCGGGACTTTGAATTCGCGCAAAAATATGAGCTGCCCTTAAAACAAGTTATTCTGCCCGATGACGGCAGTACCTGGGATTTTTCATTGGGCGCTTATACTGCCTTCGGTCTTTTGCAAGACTCGCATCTTTTTTCAGGTCTCACGTCCAAAGCGGCTTGTGAAGCCATTGCAGCTCATTTGGAAACGCAGGGGAAAGGCAAACGTAAAGTCAGTTATCGACTGCGAGACTGGAGTATTTCGCGGCAACGCTATTGGGGAACACCTATCCCCATGGTCAATTGTCCCTCTTGCGGACCTGTGCCAGAAACCCAACTGCCGGTAGTGCTGCCGGAGCAAGTGAAGTTTTCCGGCGTTGTTTCCCCGCTGCAAGCCATGCCAGAATTTTACCGTACCCCCTGTCCCCGTTGCGGAGAAGAAGCGCGGCGCGAGACAGATACCTTCGACACCTTTTTTGAATCGTCCTGGTATTTCGCCCGTTATGCCTGCAAAAAACAAGAGCAAGCTATGCTGGATGGCCGTGCCAATTATTGGCTGCCGGTCGATCAATACATCGGCGGCATTGAGCACGCGGTCATGCATTTACTTTATGCGCGTTTCATTTACAAAGCCCTGCGCGATGAAGGGCTGGTGAATTCTGCCGAACCTTTTACCCGGCTGCTTACCCAGGGTCTCGTGCTCAATCAAGGCATCAAAATGTCAAAATCGAAGGGCAATGTGGTCGACCCAAAAGCTTTGATCGAGCGCTATGGCGCGGACACGGTGCGTTTATTTGTGATGTTTGCTTCTCCGCCGGAACAAAGCATGGAATGGTCTGACAGCGGGGTTGAAGGCGCGCACCGCTTTCTGAAAAGACTGTGGGCCTTTTCTTATGAGCATTCCGCTGAAATCCGGAAAGCCAATTTGGCGCAAGCAACAGAATCTATGGCTATTAATTGGGAGGAGGCGAAGCCCGAACTCCGCGGCTTGATGCGGCAAATTTATGAGGTGCTGGAGCAGGCGAAATATGATTATGAGCGGCAGCAGTATAATACGGTCGTTTCGGGCTGTATGAAGATTTTGAATTTGCTGTATGAAGTGCGCGGGGAAAATCCTGACACAGAGGGCCCCCAGCAAGCTCGCCGCTACCTTTTATGGAAAGGAATAAGCCTGATACTGCGTTTGCTTGCGCCGATCACGCCGCATCTGACGCATCAGCTGTGGATTGATTTGCATTATAAGGGCCTCATCATCGATGCGTCCTGGCCCAAATCAGGTTTGGCAGCGCTGCGCAAGGACCAAGTGAGTTTAGTGGTGCAGATTAATGGGAAGGTACGGAGTAAGATTTCTGTGCCGGGGAATGCGGATGCGCAGACGATTGAAAAGATCGCGTTGAAGGATGAGAAGGTGCAGCAGCATATGGCGGGAAAAGCAGTCAAGAAAATTGTTTCGGTGCCGGGGAAGTTGATTAATATTGTAGCGGGGTAAATTCTTTAATAAATAGGCCTTAACTTATGCTAAAAAACACCAAACTATCCGCCCTTTTTTTACTCACCCTCCTCACCCTCCAAAGCTGCGGCTTCCACCTACGCGAACCCTTACCGCTTGCGCCCCCCTTGCAAAATATTTACGTCCAGTCCCGCAACCCTTACGGCGACCTCACGCGCAACATCAAACAAAATCTCAAAATGTCCGGCGTTCACTTGGCCGCAACGCCAGAACAAGCTTCCACCATTTTAAACATCACCCAAGAGTCCATGACCCAGGACCTCATCAGCATTAACAGTTCCCAACAAACGCGGCAATACAATCTGCGCTTGTCGGTCACCTTTGAAATCACAGGCCCCAAGGGCGAAGTGCTGATCGCCCCCCAAACCAGCACCGAACTGCGCCCGCTGACCCTGCAGTCCAATCAAATCCTCGCCGGCAGTAACCAAGCCGCCCAGCTCTATAACGACATGCGTAGGGCCGTCACCTACAACATTATGAACCGCCTGGCCTCCAAAGGCATGGCACGCGCCCTCCTCGCCCATCAAGGCGCCAAAAAACCATGAAATTAACAGTCGCGCAGCTCCCCCAACATTTTTCAAAGACCCTCGGTAAGTTCTACCTGGTCTCTGGCGAGGAAGCCTTTTTCGCGCAGGAAACGCTGTCTATCCTTCGGCAAAAAGCAGCTGCAGCAGGGTTTAGCGACCGGCTGCGGCTGGACATTGAAACAGATGCGGACCTGGAAGCCTGCCATAGCCATGCCTACACGCCGCCCCTCTTCGGTCATAAGCGTCTGCTGGAGCTGCATTGGAAAGGAAAGCTTTCTAAAAAAGGCCAGCAATTTTTGCAAGCTTATGCCTGTCAGCCTTCCCCACATGGCCTTTTAGTCGTTCGCCTGGGAAAATTGGATAGCAGAACAGAACAGACTCAATGGTTCAAGGCGGTGGAAAAAGCGGCCATTGTGATTACACTCTGGCCGCTGCCGCAAAAACAATTCCCTGACTGGATCAGGCGGAGGGCCAGGGCTGAAAATTTAGAGCTCACGCCTGATGCGGTTGAATGGCTCGCACAGGCGGCACAAGGCAATTTGCAGGCGGCGGCACAGGAAATTGAAAAACTGGGTCTTTTGGGTTTAGCGCAGGTAGACCGTGCCGTCTTGGCCCTGCAAGTCGTAGACCAGGGTTGTTTTTCTGCCTTTGACTGGGTGGATGCAGCTTTCGCGGGGGATGCCGCGCAGACTTTACGCATTTTGCATTATTTGCAAAAAGAAGGCAGCGAACCCTTGCTGATTTTAGGGGCCCTGACCTATGAGCTGCGTACTGCGGCCAAGCTAGCCGCTGCGCTTCAAACAGGCGGAAATTTGCCTGCCCTCTTTGCGCAATACCGGATTCGTTTCAATAAACAGGATGGCTTTCGCGCCTTTTTTAGTCGAGGCGGGGAGAAGCGCTTGTTTGACCTGTTTTTGAAGGCTGGGGAGATTGATCGGATAGTGAAAGGGGCCTGTTCGGGGGAGGTTTGGCAGGCTTTGGAGGCCTTGGGTTTGGCAGTTGCAGGGGTGATGACAAAACAACAAAAAACCATATATAATTAGGGTATGCATCAATCCAAGCGAGCAGTTGGTATTCTGGGCGGGACATTTGACCCAATTCATTTTGGACATCTCAGGCTAGCGTTCGAACTTTACCAGGCTTTCAATCTAGAGCATATTCGCATCATCCCCTGCTTTCAGCCTGTCCACCGCAAATTGCCGACCGCCTCTCCAGATGACCGGCTTGCACTGGTTAAAAGGGCCGTTGCAACTGAACCTGCGCTTAAAATTGATGATTGTGAAATAAGACGAAAAGGCCCCTCTTACACCATCGACACACTCCTCGAATTACGCAAAAAAGCGCCGCAGGTGCCCTTCTGTATTCTGATTGGCATTGACGCTTTTTTAGGTTTTCCCAGCTGGCATCGCTGGCAAGAAATTCTCGAGAATGCCCACCTTATCGTCGCGCATCGACCCAATTATCACCTGCCCTCAACCGGCGTGATCGCCAAATTAATTCGCGACCGCTTGGTGGAAGATCCTGCGGCAGTGCACCAGAAACTCCAGGGCTGCATTTTATTGCATCCGATCACTTCCCTAGAGATTTCTGCGACAGACATTCGTAAACAAATCGCCATGGGCAAAAGTCCACGCTATTTGCTCCCCGATAATGTTTACGAATATATCAAGAAACGCGGAACTTATAGTGTGAGTCTTATTTAAGGAGGCTATGCATGCAAACAAACGATCTGCAAAAAATAGCTATGAAAGCTTTGGACGATTTACAGGCGATCGATACGACCATCATTGATGTCCGTCCCTTGATGACAGTCACAGACCTCATGATTATTTGCACCGGCCGTTCGACACGTCATATCAAGTCCCTTGCAGATAATCTGGTAGCACAAGCCAAATTGCATCATGTTCAAGATTTACATATTGAAGGCGGCGAAGACAGTGAATGGACCTTGGTCGATCTCGGTGATATTGTTGTGCATCTCATGCTGCCGACCACCCGCAGTTTCTATAACCTCGAGGCTTTGTGGGAGCCGATGGGCGAACTGAAATTACAAAATGAATATTCCTAAAAATTAATATGCTTCATCTTCGTTTTGTAGATTGCTTCACGGGGACTTCAGGCACGTCCTTTTGCTCTGGATTTCTATTAATAGAATAAAGCCCGGCCGCGGACGGCAACTGCGGGGAACCGGACTTCCTCTTCCAATCAAGTTCATCAGTTTCTCTAGATAAAACAGCTCGAATGACTCTCAGGAGTTCTTTAATAACAGAGGAAGTGATTCCCGCTGAAAAACACTCGGGATTGTTGGGAATTTCTCCGCCATGAATACCAAGCTCAAGATCAAAGGCCTTTATCCCTCGCTTGCTGCTCTCGTCAACATGGTTAAGTAAATCTTTTTTCTCGTAAAGACACACGCGACCATTCGGATAGGTAATCGTAATCGGCTCTTTAAGCTCACTCAGTGAAGACCAAGAAAGAGGACATTTGATTCCTTCATACTCTAGAAAAGCAGCTTTAAATGCCTTCCAGTCGCCCTCAGTTAAAGCAGGATTCTTGATCATAATTTCGTTGGCTTTCTCGATTTCTTCATTTGATAAAAGATCAACTAAATCCTGTGTACTGCCAGTATTTTCAATTATTTTTTTTAACTGGTTATTATATTCGTTGGTCTCATCAATTTCTCTTGGTAAATCTTCTGCATTCAGGTCCCTAAGAAAGTCTACTAAATCTGGATTCAATATTAATACATTGTCTTGCACTAAAAAAATAGGCAAATTAGTAAAGAGCAAATTAGGAATAAGTTCTTGCAAGTGTCCATTGTTACTGGAACTGTTCGGAAAATTATTCCTCTCAAAAATAAGCCGCTGCCTTAAATGATCTGTCGCTGAAGTAATCCTCATTAATTCTTCATCGCCCTGCTCATAATTTTCATTGTTGGCTGGCGGCGCTGCTGCTCTGTTCGGGAGGCCTAAGCGTCCAAAATACACGTCATAACTTGCTTCATGTAATTTTTGATCTAAATACACAGTCCACGGAGACTTGAGGACGGAAAGTAGTCCATCTTTCCAGCCATACTTAATAAATCTGAACATGGAGAAGGGGAGAGCAAGAGCTCTCCTGATCCCAACGACCACCGTTCCAAAAGCGGCCATAGGCAAGCCAATAAGCCAGTGACGATTCACAACCACATTATGATAAACATTAGATAGAAAAAAATAAGGAATGCTGAGAATAGGAAGGGCCACGCCAACTACAGCGCCTACAGCAGCGCCCACAATCCGGCTAATGATATTTGGTTTAACAGCCATTCAAAGTTCCTCTGAATTCAGGGTAAATTTAACAACTACGCATTTAACGATTAAGTTTCATGTCTTGACTAAAAGCTTGTTTCGGCAGTGACAACCATTGATTATGACTGTCCTGCAAAAGCGGCATTACTTTTTTAATTCCTTCGGGTTCATTTGAATTTCCGTGTACTAAAATGAAGCTGCCTGCTTTTGGCGCTTCGTCCTTCGCGAGCCAGGCATCTGTACCAATAGGAATGAGACCGTATTTGTATAATTTTAAAATAAGACTTTCATTCGAGACCAAACCTGGAAAGCGGAAAAATACAGAAGGGAATTGATTATGTTCCAGCAATAATTTTTCTGTCGCTAGGATTTCAGCATCCACATTGGTGTGCGGCTCCAGTAAAAAATTTTTATCCAGGGGAGAGGATTCATAATAAGGATGACTGAAAGAATGATTGATCCAGGTGATTTCTAAACTGTTATTTTTTGCTTGTTGCAGTAACCATTCGAATTCTTCCGGATGGCCCATCATCCAAAGGCCGGAAATGGAAATAGCAACGGGAAAGGGTTTCTGGGTTTTTTTGGAAAGGTTGACTAGCGCTTCAAAAAATTCTTTTTCGAAAGGTTTGCTGGAGGGGCATAAATCAACGGTGAGAAAGAAACCGTTGAGAGCGGTTTCAGCATGGGTCATTCCGTCATTTTGTAAGGGGTAAGGCGCCAAGCTGTACTTCGCGGCGGCCCGCAGATAAGGGGTTGCCATTAAATCGTCAATGGGGGCGTAGCGAACGGTCTTTTTCAAGCGAAAATTGGCGACGGGGATGGCTTCTGTGGTGAAGGTTTGAGGATTCACCGCTAAGTAATAGAGGGTTTTGTCTAAGTAATACATGCGGACTGCGATGCGCAATTCATTTTGCTGGTTGTAGCCGGGGACAAAGGTTTGGTGATAGTCGGTGATGACGTGTTCAATTTTAGCGAGCGCTAGGGGGTGGAATAGAAATAGTAGAATTCCGAACAGGAAAGCGGCCCGCTGTTTGAAAATAAAGGACATTTTTTTTCTCTAGTTAAGAAGAGTAAGGAAAATATAGCATAAAAGTCTTAAAATACTCTTAGTAGACCCATCCTGTCATAGCGCCCGAAAGCACGCTGGCAAAACAGGTTTGGGGGGGTGATTTGGTGGTGGGGATCAAATCATGCTTGTTGCGGCAATCACCGAGAGTAAAAAATTTACTTTATTTTTGCTGGCCTTGTACTGGGCCCTGCGCTTATCCAATTCCATGCGCATTTCTTTGAAAGCTTCCACGGAAGGTTTAGCGCGGCCAGCTTTCTGATAAGCGCCTAAAGTCGACTCAAAACGCCTTTTCAAGTAGACGGTATTTTCCTGCGCTTGCATCACCCGTGCGCCAAAACGTTCTGGATCTTGCTCGCGTTCATTGGTTAAAGCCGTAAAATCCGCCTGCGCGCGCAAAATAGTCTCGCAGGGTAAAGCGGGATCTACGACCTGCTGCACACATTGGTTGTAGTTTCGCTGCAAATAATCAGGATGCAGCATTAAATAAGAATAAACCGGCTTTTCCTCCCAACAACCGGTCAAGAGGGCGCAACACAATAAAGAGGCTGCGGCTAGAATCAAGCTTCGAAAAGGTGACATTTATTTCACGCCGCCCCATAAGAGACTAAAAGGAATTCCATTTTCTGTCACAATATAGGCAAAAGGCAGAATTAACAATAGCAGGCCAAGGATGAACAGCCAAACGACGGTGCTCATGGGGACCGCCAAAGGACTGCGGCGATGTTCAAAATATTTGACCACACCAGCAAAAAGACAGGCGACGCCAACGATGAGGCAGCCGATGCTCACAAAGCCTGATACCACTTCAATTGGTTCTGTTATATTTTGGGCAACAATACCTAAACTCAAATCATTCATCGTTCTTCTCCTTCTATTTTTTCATGAGCATGCAGTGACAGATAATTAAAAAAGCGCCAATGGAAACGGCCGTGTCTGCGAGATTAAAAACAGGCCAGTGCCATTGAGAGACGTAAAAATCTAGGAAATCAATCACGTGCTCATAACGGACCCGGTCCCATAGATTACCTAAAGCACCACCCAGAATAACCGTAAGGCCGATGCCTGTCATTTTTTCGCGGCGCGGTGAACGCGCAAGCCAAAGGAGGATGGCTAAGCTCACCCCCAAAGCAATCGCAGCAAACATCGTATTGGACCAAGCAGCTCTATTGTCTAAGAAGCTGAAAGCAGCCCCGGTATTATAAGCCAAGGTCAGATTGAAAAAAGGAAAAACAGGCCGCGGCACATAAGCTGTGAGATAATAATTCGCCGCCTCCTTGGTTCCCCAATCCAGCACAAAGACCAGCAAGGTCAACCATAAATAGCTTAAGCCGGTGTCTTTCCATGTTTTTTTAAGCATATTCACGCACCTCGCCAGGACCTTCCACATTAATAATACAGCGTTCACAGAGACCGGGATGCTTGGGATCTTGCCCCACTGAGGGCAAACGGTGCCAACAGCGTTCGCATTTTGCAGCCTTTGTTGCTTTAACGGTGAGCCAAACGTTTTGCAGCTCCGTCGATTGGGCCTCGCCGTTTTTCTTCGCCAAGGGCAGCACCTCTGCGCGCGAGGTAATAAAAACAAAGCGCAGTTCGTCGTTGAGCGCTTTTAAGTGTTGCTGCAAACTGCCATCGCAATAGACCTCGACCTCAGCCTCCAAAGCCGAACCTAACAGGCCTTGGTTTCGCTTTTCTTCGATTTCCTTATTGACGCAATCGCGTAAACGACGCAGTTCTTCCCAATAGGCTTGGCCCATGGTGATGCCTTCCGGCAAAGCAGCCAAATTCGGATACCAAGTGCTTAAAAAAACCGATTCTTCTCCTGCTTTGCGGCCCTTGCCAGGAATATATTGCCACAGCTCTTCCGCCGTGAAAGAGAGAATGGGCGCAAGCCACCGTGTCATGGCCTCAATGATGTGATACATCGCAGTCTGCGCAGAACGGCGGGCGATGTTTTCCGCTGGAATGGTGTATTGACGGTCTTTGATGACATCCAAATAAAAACTGCCGAGGTCCACAGCGCAAAACTGGTGAAGCTTTTGATAAATCAGGTGGAACTGATAGGCCTCATAAGCCTTGATGATTTCTTCTTGCACTAAACGCGCTTTGTCCACAATAAAGCGGTCCAAGGCCAGCATATTTTCGGGTTGAACGAGATCTTGCGCGGGGCTAAAGTCATGCAGGTTTGCCAGCAGAAAACGCGCGGTGTTGCGAATGCGGCGGTAAGTGTCTGAAGTCCGCGACAGAATTTCATTGGAGGCATTAATTTCCGCACGGTAGTCAATGGAGGCGGCCCATAAGCGCAAAATATCAGCGCCCAAGGTTTTCATGATTTCAGCGGGATCAATGACATTGCCGAGAGACTTGGACATTTTGCGTCCTTCCAAGTCGATTACATAACCATGGGTGAGCACGGTTTTATAGGGTGCTTGCTCCTCCATGCAGAGCGCTGTCAGCAAGGAAGATTGAAACCAACCGCGATGTTGGTCTGAGCCCTCTAAATAAAGCTCGGCTGGAAAATGCAGCGCTGGATTTTTACCGAGCACGCAGAAATGGGTGACGCCGGAATCAAACCAGACATCCAGCGTATCCAGGCATTTTTGATAAGATGACGCTTCAATCCCCAATAATTCTTCTGCGGAAAGTTGATGCCAGGCTTCAATGCCTTCTTTTTCCATCTTTTGCGCCACTTTTTCCATCAGGCCCAAAGTGTCTGGATGCAATTCCCCGCTTTCTTTATGAATAAACAAGGCCAAGGGCACGCCCCAAGTACGTTGCCGTGAGATGCACCAGTCCGGGCGGTTCTCGATCATGGATGTAATTCGCGCCTTGCCCCAATCCGGCACCCATTTCACTTTTTCGATGGCATCCAGCGCCAAAGCGCGCAAACCTTTGCGGTCCATGCTGATAAACCATTGCGGCGTGGCCCTAAAAATTAAGGCCGTTTTATGACGCCAACAATGTGGATAAGAGTGCGTGATTGTTTCTTGATGTAGTAAATTATTTTGCTTTTTGAGTTCTGCGAGAATGGGCCCATTCGCTTTGGAGACATGCAAGCCAGCAAAAAGCGCTACGGTTGATAGAAAACAGCCATTGTCGCCGACTGGATTATTGACCGGCAGTCCGTATTTTTTACCGATTTGATAGTCATCCTGTCCGTGTGCCGGCGCGGTATGCACCGCCCCTGTTCCTGAGTCGACGGTAACATGCTCACCCAGAATAACCGGCACCAGCCGATCGTAAAGTGGATGCTGTAATTTTAGATTTTCTAGCGTTTCGCCCCGGACTTCCGTGAGCACTTGGTAATCTTTGACGCCATAACGCTGCATGGCGGTTTCTAATAAAGGTTTTGCCAAAATCAAACATTCTCCCTGAGGAAGCGCGACTACCACATAGTCCAGATAGGGATTTAAGGCGACAGCCTCATTGGCAGGCAAGGTCCAGGGCGTGGTAGTCCAAATGGGAATAGCGGCGGAAGATAAGTCAGCAGCAGGAAGTTTTAGACTTTCGGCCCAAGCCTCCACTTCCCGCAAGCGAAACAAAACATCAATCGCGGGTGAGGTTTTATCTTTATATTCCACTTCGGCTTCTGCTAAAGCCGAGCTGCAGTCCAAACACCAATGGACGGGTTTATAACCGCGTTCCAGATGTCCTTTTTGAATGATTTGGGACAAGGCGCGCAAAATATTGGCTTCAAAATGATAGTCCATTGTTAAATAAGGATGGTCCCAATCGGCGCAAACGCCGAGCCGTTTGAAAGCCGTGCGTTGCAAATCAATTTGTGAGCTAGCAAATTCACGGCAAGCTTGACGAAATTCACTGGCACTCACCTTTTGTCCGGGCTTGCCTAACTTTTTCTCGACGCGCAATTCAATTGGCATACCATGGCAGTCCCAACCTGGCACAAAAGGAGCGTTGAAGCCGCTCAAGGTTTTGGACTTGACCACCATGTCTTTTAAAACTTTATTCACGGCGGTGCCGAGATGAATGGGGCCATTGGCATAAGGCGGCCCATCGTGCAGCACAAAATTCTTGCGGCCTTTGCCCTGCTCGCGTAATTTTTGATAAAGCTGCATGCTTTGCCATTTTTCAAGAGTCGCCGGCTCTCGTTTGGCAAGGTCGGCCTTCATCGGAAATTCAGTTTTCGGCAGATTTAAGGTATTTTTATATTCGTTTTTAGGCTCTGACATCTCGTTTCCCCGTTTGCTCGAAATAAGTTTTTGCTTTACTGACATCTTGCGCGATTTGCGCGCGCAGCAAGTCCACGTTTTCAAAACGTTGTTCATCGCGTAATTTTTCGCAAAACTCTACTTTGACGTGTTTGCCATAAATATTTTGTTCGAAGTTGAGTAAGTGTACCTCTAATAAAGTGCGCGTGCCATCTACGGTTGGACGGACGCCGATATTGGCGACACCCGGGAGTGCTTCTTGTGCGAGACCATGCACCCGGACCGCATAAACACCTTGGATGGGCGTCAAGACCCGGTGTAGATAAATATTAGCGGTGGGAAAGCCCCACTTTCGCCCTCTTTGATCACCGGCAGCCACACGGCCGCTCATAGAGTAAGGATGACCCAAATACTTGTGTACCAATTCTGGTTCGCCCTTGGTTAAGGCCTGTCTTAGGCGTGTACTGCTGACGCGTTCCCCGCCTGTTAAAATGGGTTGGATAATTTCAACGGTAAAACCGGCTTTTTCGGCCAAGGCCTGCAGTTGGGGAAGGTCCCCGCTGCGTTTGTGGCCGAAGCGGAAATCCTCGCCAACCATGATATGCTTAATGCCTAATTTTTTGACTAAAACTTGGTCAACAAAATCCTCAGGGCTTAAAGCTGCAAAGGGCGCGTTGAAATAGGCGACCAAGACCTTGTCCACCTGAGCGCGGGCCAAGCCTTCGTATTTTTCGCGCATGCGGTTCAAGCGCGGGACCATGACCTTCCCTTTTCCATAAAACTCAAGGGGTTGTGGCTCGAAAATCATGATCATGGACTGGGTTTTGAGCGCTTTGGCTTTTTGATTGAGCATTTCTAACAAGCCTTGATGTCCGACATGAACGCCATCAAAGTTGCCGATGGTGAGAACAGGGCCCAGGTCCTCTGGTTTAATGTTGTGTAAGCCACGAATCAGTTTAGTCACAAGCTTCTCTCAGTAATTGCTAGAATAGGGAAGCCAAATATTTACCCATATCTTGAGGGATTTAGCAACGAATTCCTGGGCGAAAAAGAGTTATAATTAAGATAATGACGAGTACTTGAGGTGGGACATGTTGCGCAATCCGATAGACAAGCTAAAACCGGGCGAAATTCAGCCTTTCAACACCAAAGAAATTTTGATGTATTTCGTCAATCTGCTCAATTCAAAATTTGAAAATCTTGACGAACGCAGCAAGGCTGGCTTGGCTGAGCTCAGCAATTCGATTGCACAAATTGGGAAAGAGATTCAATCCAACCTCTCAAAGGATATCGAAAAATTGAAAACCTATCTTGGCAGGCCGCTAAAAGGAAGCAAGGCGGAGGAAATATTGAATCGCTTAATTACCTTTGAAAACAATTCTATGCCGAATATGATGCTGCAAGAAGAAGAGCGTAGAAAGGAGCATGGCATTTTGCAGACACAATTGGATTTGTTAGTGGCTAAAGGGGACAAGCTGCCGGCTTCGGGGATTGAACATTTGAAAACAGAGATTCAACGGTATCGGGAAAATAAGTTGCGGGCCTATTTGGAGCAAAAGAATGAATTGAGGGAGAAGTTGCAAGGATTTAGGGAGGAGGCTGGGAAGATGACAGGGGTGAAACTGGCCCATGCAGAAGAGGAAGGATTGACTGGGGCGGTGGAAGCGGGTGTGCAAGTTAC
>CAYVBZ010000025.1:0-30299 GCA_964449835.1 uncultured Coxiellaceae bacterium
CCCCCCCCCCCCCCCCCCCCCCCCCCCCCCCCCCCCCCCTCCCCCCCCCCCCCCGCCCCCCCCCCCCCCCCCCCCCCCCCCCCCCTTTGGTACACTACCCTTTGGGACTACACCAATACCAGCAGCGCTATCGATAGAGGAGGGAAAACTAGAATCCCATCGTCTATGTTTATTAGTCCGCTTTCTCCCGTTTTGTTTAATCGGCTCTTTATTTTTGCCCCAAAATAATTGCTTCAAGCCAAAGCCAGCCGATGCAATACCTACTAGCCCTGCAAGAATACTCGCGACAATACAGCCGGCTGGCGTCAAAAACGCCACCAAAGTAGCGGCTGCGGCAGCCCCTAAGATAACAGGCCACGCAAAAACAACTGTAGCGATAATGGCCACGACAGCCGTAAAAATCAACAATCCGGCTACCCTGGTTTTTCGCAAAAGGCGATCTTGTAGCTGCTTATGATCTCTTATGTTGCGACCATCCTCATAAAAGTCTTCGAGTAGTTCCTGTTCCCAAGAAGGCTCCTGTTCCAGAGAGTCTACGTCTTTTGCTTCTTGTTCAAGAACTTCTTGTTCAAGAGACAGGATGAAGTCGTGCAAACGCTCCAGGTATGTAAAATGGGAGGCTTTATGTCGACGTTCCGCGTTTAATTCGCAGATGGGACAGGGACACTTAGCTGAATTGTGTTGCATAGATCGAATTCCTCGTTTATGACTATTTAACATCTCTTAATCTTGTGTGTGTTCACATTATAAACGAATATATTAAAGTCAGCAACTTGATGGGAAAACACAAAGTTTTTATTATTCAATAGGTTGGCGTTGGAAATAATTAGGGTTTTATTAAGGCCTAAGTTTACTTTAACCCCCCCCAGGGGCTACAATATTATGAAAATTTAACATTGAATGCACAATTTTCATAAAAAAGGATATAGCCATTGTTTATCAATAGGTTAGAATACATCAAAAGATTGGACGAGGGGTTTCTTGTTCATCCCGTTCTTGCTATCCTTGGACCGCGTCAATGTGGGAAAACGACCCTGGCCCAGGAATACGCCGCGCAATTTAGCCTTCCTGAAAAAAACTATTTTGATTTAGAAGATCCCTCACAAAAACCCCAAATTAGGGGCATCTTGGGAAGGAATGGCCTTGGAAGAGATCACTCGCTTTCATCAAGCAGATCCCGAGAGTTGTTATTTTTGGGGGATACACCAACAAGCTGAATTGGATTTACTCCTTTTTGTGAATGGGAAAAAGTTGGGCTTTGAGTTCAAATATACTGATAAGCCCTGCTTAACAAAATCGATGAAAACCGCATATGATAGCTTAGGGCTTGACACTTTGACTCTTATCTCGCCTGGCACACATGATTTTCCACTGGCTATTAATATACGGGCAGTGGGTTTAGAGGCTTATGTTCGTTCATGATAGAGTTTTTGTTGGAATTTATGGAGTTTTTGGAGTTTGGTGTTCATCCGTATCCACCTTAACTTCGGATTCAAAGAGGGGATCAGTTTTCAACTCAGGCAATCTATCATCCACTCCAAGATTATTATCCTCTCGAACGACTGATTTATCAGTAGTTGGCTTTTCTTTTTCCTCTGCTGCTATTTCCCCATCTACTTCTTCTTTAGCAACAACCTTCTTTAGTTTATTGCGGTCAAAGTTGTGGATTTGACGAATCAATCCTTCTTCCAAAGCACGGTGTATGTTTATGTTGTACTGTTTTTCATCTGCCTCAGAGCTAGAGCTAGGACTAGAAAATAAATTTACCAGGTCTTTAAATTTTGTAACAAGTCCGGCAATCGAGCCGAGGACAGTCGGTAAAACCAAACAAATTCCTCCGACTGCTGCCGCTGCACTGGGGGCAGCTAGAGTTAAACCAGCCCAGCCCAGTGCAACCCCTAGGGGAGCCAAGACGCCTGTGGCTGCCAAAGTGGCACCGAGGACAGCAAGGATGACACCGGCCCCTAGGGCCAGTTTGGCAGGTTTTTTTAACGCTGCTTTAGTTGCTTTCGCTCGCTCGTGATTCAACTTATTCAAAACAGCCTTCAGCTCCTTATCCATCCCTTGGTCCTTATAGCATTTACGAATTTCGTCGCAGGCAGTGTTATATTCTTTGCGTGGTCGTTTTGCCAGAGCCTGGGCCAAGTCCTCTCGCTCGTGATTCAACTGATTCAAAACAGCATCCAGCTCCTCATCCATCCCTTGGCCCTTATAGCATTTACGAATTTCGTCGCAGGCAGTGTTATATTCTTTGCTTGGTCGTTTTGCCAGAGCTTGGGCCAAGTCCTTTCTAAAGTCTTCGTCACAAACACAGGGGACAAGAACAAAGAAATCGCTATCTGTAAAAGATCGATTGCTGTCTACAAGTTTCCCTAGATGTTCTTGTGCAAAAGGCACCATTCTCTTCTTCCAAAAGGTCTCTTGCATTAAGCATTCTTGATGATGAGGCTTTAAGGTGAAAATGGTCTCGCCATTATCATTTATACTTTCTTCTATAATTTGCTCACAACTAAATTGATAAATGTAGGGTGTATCGCCTTCGCTAGCCTCAATTAATTGCGCGTCATTCTCGTCCCACATGTCAAACACACTGAAACCCTTGACAAAAGATGAGACCATTATTTTTTTATCCGGTAAACGTTGTATTCTATTCGCCTCTGCTTCGTAATTATTATACTTAATAGAACCCTTA
The DNA here is from genome assembly GCA_964449835.1 of uncultured Coxiellaceae bacterium. GTDB lineage: Bacteria > Pseudomonadota > Gammaproteobacteria > DSM-16500 > DSM-16500 > JABDGC01. Next base: position 2,693 of record CAYVBZ010000025.1, read on the forward strand.
GTAAGTTGATAATGCCTTTCCATCCAGAAGGTCAAAAAACAATTCTCAGGAAGTCCCTGAATCGAGCCGCCTTGCTGAAAAACAGCCTCTCCAATAGACTGAGAAAAAGACCATAAAGCTTTACTTTCCAGCTCTGTTAGGTCTATTGGATCCTGTGCATTTTTGGCGGCCTCTTTTAACTCGTTAATAAAATTGTTTTCGTCCAACACCTGAAAGGGCCCTGCCTTGTCCTTTTTCTCTGTTAGGTCTATTGGATCCTGTGCATTTTTGGCGGCCTCTTTTAACTCGTTAATAAAATTGTTTTCGTCCGACACATGAACGGGCTCTGCCTTCTCCTCTTTCTCTTTTTTATCTTTTATGCTACCGAACAACCAAGGGGTACGAATAAGATCCCGCTCAATACCAGTCGAGCGGCCATCCTTATCCTTCCCACTCAATAAAACCTTCATCATTGACTCTGTATAGGGAGGAGATTCCCATCTGCCCCACCCTAAAAAGTCGGGATGAACTCGAGCCATCATGTCAGTTAGAAATTGATAACTTAAGGGTATCTTTTTATTCGGCATTTTTTCAGCGCCTCAATTAGATATATAGTTAAATTATAGTTGATTATTCTTAAGATTAGCTTAGCTAAATGCCATTGAAAAAAGAGCTTGCTAGGAAATTGATTAATTTTACTTTTTCATCCTGGGCCCTGGCAGGGTCCAGGATGGCATAGCGAAATGAGAATAGACCCTCATTTGAGACAAAAAAACCCTGATTAACAGGGTTTTTGGGATTTAAAAACTAACTCTTACTCTGCTTGGCCCGTGCTTTCAGCAGCTTCTTCACGGCCTACTAACTGCACTAAAGCCAGCGGTGCTTTGTCTCCTGCACGAAAGCCACATTTCAAGATGCGGAGGTAGCCGCCTGGGCGGGTTTTGTAGAAGGGAGCGATGTCTGTAAACAGTTTGTTTACAATGCTTTCATCCCGTAAACGTGAGAAGGCCAGACGGCGGCGATGGACGCTGTCGGTCTTGGCCAAGGTAATCATGGGCTCAAGAAAACGTCGCAGCTCTTTGGCCTTGGGAAGTGTTGTTTTAATTGTTTCATGCTGCAAAGCAGAAACCATCATGTTGCGAAACATGGCTTTACGATGGCTGCTTGAGCGGCTTAACCCTTTTCCACAATTCTTATGTCGCATAAAAACCTCTTATTTCTTAACTTTCCCAATCTCACCATCCATCAATTCATCTTTTAAAAACGGCGGCGGCCAATTTTCAATGCCCATGCCTAAGGAAAGACCATGGGAAGCCAAGACGGACTGGATTTCGGTTAAAGACTTTTTACCTAAATTCGGTGTTTTCAAAAGATCAGCTTCGGTCTTTTGCACCAAATCGCCAATGTAGTAGATGTTTTCCGCTTTTAAGCAGTTAGCGGAACGCACGGTTAATTCCAAATCGTCAACCGGGCGCACATAAAGCGGATTCATCGATTCTTTTTCAGATTTCTCGATGGTTGGCATGGCCTTCAAATCAACGAAAGCAGCCAACTGCTGTTGCAAAATGGTTGCTGAACGACGGATTGCTTCTTCTGGATTGAGGGTGCCATTTGTTTCTAAATCGATGACCAGCTTGTCCAAGTCCGTACGCTGCTCAACACGGGTGCTTTCCACGGTGTAAGCAACACGGCGGATGGGGCTAAAGCTCGCATCCAACTGTAAAACGCCAATACCGGTCTTGACACTAGCACCTTCCACAGCCGCGGATTTGCGCGACGAGGCGGGTTCATAACCACGTCCCAACATCACGCGGATGGTCATATTCAAAGCGCCGGCTTCATTGATATGCGCAATGACGAGCGATGGATTCACAATTTCAACATCATGTTCTGTTGAAATATCACCCGCAGTAACAGCACCGGGCCCCTTCTTGTTCAGGGTCAGTGTGACGTCCTGACGTGTATGCAAACGAATTGCAACATTTTTCAGGTTTAAAAGAATTTCGACTACATCTTCTTGCACGCCTGGAATAGCGCCATACTCATGCAACACGCCATCGATTTTCACTTCAACAATGGCCGCTCCTGGCATGGAGGACAAGAGGATACGACGCAAGGTCGTCCCTAGGGTATGGCCAAAGCCACGCTCTAAGGGCTCCAATATTATTTTTGCGCGATTCGGTGACAGTGTTTCCACTCGAATTTCACGCGGTGTCAATAAATCATGTGGATTAGTTTGCATGTGCGGAAACCTCACCCTAGCTCAGGTTATTTAGAATACAATTCAATGATCAGATTTTCGTTAATGTCTGGCGGCAACTCGGACCGGTCAGGAGCGCGTTTATATACGCCGGTAAAATCACCGGGATTAATATCCAGCCACTCGCAGGCAGCGCGCACTTGGGCCAGCGTTAAGGCTGACTGAATGCGCAGCTGCTGACGGGAACGTTCTCTGATTTTGACAACATCGCCCGGCGCAACGAGATAGGATGGAATATTCACGGCCTTGTCGTTCACTTGGATGGCGCAATGACTCACCATCTGGCGTGCTTCGGCACGCGTTGCGGCAAAACCCATGCGGTAGACGACATTATCCAAGCGGCCTTCCAGCAGTTTCAATAGGTTTTCGCCAGTTGAACCTTTTAAGCGCATTGCCTTTTTATAGTAGTTGTGGAATTGACGTTCCAAAATACCATAAATACGGCGCAGTTTTTGCTTTTCGCGCAATTGAACACCGTAATCGGTTTCCCTGCCTCTGCGACTACCATGCATGCCCGGAGCAGAGTCCAGCTTACATTTGGAATCTAAGGGGCGCACGCCGCTGGTAAGTGAAAGATCTGTCTTTTCACGTCGTGCTAATTTACATCTTGGACCTAAATATCTTGCCATCTAAATCTCTCCACCGAGCCGAAATAATACAGAACTACACGCGACGCCGTTTGGGATCACGGCAGCCATTAAAGGGGATACCCGTTGCATCTGTGATTGAAAGAATCTTCAACCCTGCCGCATGCAAGGAACGCACGGCTGATTCTCTGCCAGGTCCAGGACCCTTGGTTTTAACATGGACGCTCTTCATGCCTAAATTCTCAATGACAACCTGGGCTGCTTTGGTTGCCGCTTCACCCGCCGCATAAGGCGTAGATTTACGGGAACCGCGATAACCACAACTGGCTGCAGAACTCCAAGCAACCGTATTACCTTGCAGGTCTGTCACAGTCACGATGGTGTTGTTGAAGGAGGCATAAATGTGGGCCACACCTTCAATCACTTGCCGCTTCAGTTTTTTACGAGATTTTGTTTTCGTTGTTGTTGCTTTATCTGCAGGCGCTTTTTCTGCTGTTGCCTTTCCTGCGGACTCTGGTGCTTCGGACATCATTTCACCTATCTTCTTAAAGTTAAATTTTTAAAGCTTAGGAAGCTGCTGCTGGAGCGGCTGCCTTGATAATGCTCTTCCGTTTCCCTTTACGGGTCCGTGCATTGGTCCGGGTACGTTGACCGCGCACCGGTAAACCGCGTTTATGACGCAGGCCACGGTAGGACCCTAATTCAATCAAGCGCTTGATATTGAGCGCCACTTCACGTCGTAGGTCGCCTTCGACCTTCACTTTAGCAATTTCACCACGTAAAAGTTCCAACTCGCCTTCGGTCAAGTCTTTCACTTTCTTTTCTGGACTCACCCTGGCTCCCATGCACAAGGTCTGCGCCCGGCTGCGGCCAATGCCATAAATTGCTGTAAGCCCTATCACCACATGCTTCTGCGGTGGAATATTGACGCCTGCTATACGGGCCATTCCTCTCTCCCCTTCTCTCTGTATATGAATTTAAAAGCCATTTAATTTAATCTCGAAATGACAAAAAATCAACCTTTAAAAAGGCAAATCAGCCGGTTTTTAGCCCTGGCGCTGCTTGTGGCGCTTCTCTTTACAAATGACGCGCACAACCCTTTTTCGTTTGACGATTTTGCAATTACGGCAAATCTTTTTAACTGATGCACCCACCTTCATAGCCCACCTCTTTTATTAACTTTTAATTCCCCGCAAATTCGCCTTTTTCAGCAGTGATTCATACTGGTATGACATCACATGTGATTGAATTTGCGCAATAAAATCCATGACCACGACCACAATAATCAGGAGGGACGTGCCTCCGAAATAAAACGGCACATTCCAAGCTAAAATCATAAATTCGGGCAAAAGGCAGACGAGTGTAACATAAAGTGCCCCAAATAGGGTAAGTCTTGTCATCACCGTGTCGACATATTTTGCCGTCTGATCACCGGGCCGAATTCCTGGTATAAAAGCACCCGATTTCTTTAAATTTTCAGCGGTTTCCCTCGGGTTGAAGACGATCGCTGTATAAAAAAAGCAGAAGAATACGATAGCGGCGGCAAAGAGGATCATGTGTAAAGGCTGGCCTTGCTGGAGAGAGACATTTAAGGCGGTCAACCAGCTTAGCCCCTTAGAACTGCCGAACCACTGTGCCAGGGTTGCTGGGAACAGGATAATGCTTGAGGCAAAAATAGGAGGGATGACCCCTGCCATGTTAATTTTTAAAGGTAAATGGGTGCTCTTGGCCGAATAGACCATGCCGCCCTGCATCCGTCGTGCATATTGAATGGGAATGCGTCTCTGGGCCCTTTCAATATAAACGACCAGGGCAACCACAGCCCCGACCGCAGCAACCACTAACAGCATGGTCAAGACTTGTAATTGGCCTTCTCGGACCTGCTCCAAAGTCCGTCCAACTGCAGGTGGAAGCCCTGCAACGATACCTGAGAAAATGATAAGAGAGATTCCATTTCCAATGCCGCGTTCCGTAACTTGCTCACCTAGCCACATTAAAAACAAGGTCCCGGTGACCAAAGTAATGGTCGTCACAACATAAAAGGGCAGGCCGCCAGAGAGCGCAATACCATGGACCACCAGCATCTTGGAGACGCCTATGGCCTGGAACAAGGACAAGGCAACTGTCCCGTAGCGCGTATATTGATTAATTTTGCGCTGTCCAGACTCGCCTTCTTTTCGAAGTTCAGCCCAGGAGGGCAATAACACGGTCAATAATTGAACAATAATGGAGGAGGAAATATAAGGCATGATCCCCAAGGCGAAAATACTAAAGCGCATTAAGGCGCCGCCGGAGAACATATTAAAGAGCCCGACAATATTATTTTGTTGGGCGCTAAAGAGTTCTTGAAGGCGTTGTGGATTCAAACCTGGCACCGGGATATAAGTGCCCACGCGGAAAACCAGAATGGCGATTAATACAAAAAATAAGCGCCGCTTTAGGTCACTCAAACCACTTCCTGCTAGAGGATTGTTTGCCGCTCTTCCTTTGGACATGGTGCTCAGGCCCTTATACTATTCGACTTTCCCGCCCAGCGCTTCAATTGCAGCTTTCGCGCCTTTGGTCATTGGAATGCCGCGAACGGTCAGCTTCTTCTCCAGCTTGCCCGAGGCGACTAATTTAACGGTCTTCATGTTCGATTTAATAATGCCAGCTTCTTGCAACACTACAAAATCAATCACGTCAGTCTCTAGCTTGTTTAATTGATTTAAACGGAGTTCTTGATGCGCTAATTTCGCACGTGAACGAAAGCCCGATTTTGGCAGCCTTCTTTGCATTGGCATTTGACCACCTTCGAAACCGACTTTGTGATAACCGCCAGCTCGCGCTTTTTGGCCCTTGTGGCCTTTGCCTGAGGTCTTTCCTAGGCCGGAACCAATACCGCGGCCAGGACGGAAATGAACGGGCTTGGAACCCGGTGCCGGACGCAAGGTATTGAGGCGCATTGAATTTGTATTTGTTGTTTCATTGGAGCTCATATGCTTATACCTCTTCAACGGTTAACAGGTGCTGAACGCGGTTAATCATACCGCGAATGCAAGGGGTATCTTCTAGAACGACTGAATGACGGAGCCGGCGCAAACCTAAACCTCTCACACAGTCCTTATGGACTTTTAACCCTTCGATGGTGCTGCGCACCAAGGTTACTTTGACTTGCTTTTTCTTTTGAGGGGTCATGTTACTCTCCTAAAACTTCTTGGAGGTTCTTGCCGCGTTTGGAGGCAATATAGTCGGGTGACGCCGCATTCTGCAGAGCTTTCAAAGTAGCATGCACGACGTTGACCGCGTTGCTTGAACCCACAATCTTCGCTAAAACGTTCTTCACACCTAAAACTTCAAATACTGCACGCATGGCGCCACCAGCGATAATACCGGTACCTTCGGAGGCAGGCTTCATGAATACACGGGTTGAACCATGTTTTGCCACAATTTCGTAGTAAAGGCTGCCATTTTTGAGTGGAATATAACGCATGTTCTTGCGCGCGTTTTCCAAAGACTTTTGAATGGCGACCGGCACTTCGCGTGATTTGCCGCGGCCCACGCCAATTCGCCCATTGCCGTCGCCGACAACGGTAATTGCCGCAAAACTAAAAATTTTGCCGCCCTTCACCACTTTTGCATTACGTGCAACGGCCACTAGTTTTTCTTGCAGCCCGTCACTCTTTGTTGATTGATCATAGCTTGCCATAGTCTTTTAACCCTTCAATTCGGCCCTTAGAATTCTAAACCACCTTCACGCGCAGCATCAGCAAGTGCTTTGACTCGGCCATGGTAATTAAACCCTGAGCGATCAAAGGCAATTTTTTGAATGCCCGCTTTGATAGCGCGTTCAGCAATGAGTTTGCCCACCACTTTGGCAGCTTCCACATTGCCTGTTACTTTCAACTTTTTTCGCAAAGACTTGTCCATGGTGGACGCAGCAGCCAGCACCTTGGCACCATCTGAGGTCGTCACCTGTGCGTACATGTGTTGCGGCGTACGATGAATGCACAAACGCAGCACTTCATGCTCGCGAATTTTCATGCGTGCCCGCTTTGCCCGGCGTAATCTTGATTCTGTTTTAGCTTGCATATATTTCTACCTTTATTGAAGGTTACTTCTTCTTCGTTTCTTTGAGGGTGATTCGCTCATTTGCGTAGCGGATCCCTTTTCCTTTGTAGGGCTCAGGACTGCGAAGTTTTCGAATGTTCGCAGCGACCAAACCAACTAAGTTCTTGTCAGCACCTTTAATCAGAATTTCAGTCTGGCTGGGCGCTTCAATCGTCAAACCCGCCGGCACGTTAAAATCGATTGGATGCGAATAGCCTAAACTCAGAGACAGGGCCTTGCCTTTCATTTGCGCACGATAACCGACGCCAACCAAGACTAGCTTTTGCTCAAAGCCGGTCGTTACCCCTTTGACCATGTTGGCGATTTGGGCACGCATGGTTCCTGTAATCGACTTATACAGCTTATTCTGTACGCCGCGGCAATGGTCTGCCATCCCATCTTTAGGTGTTAAATTAAGGTGTTTATCAATGAGCTCGACATGCACAAAAGGATGCACATCCATCGCTAATTGGCCTTTAGGGCCTTTCACCGATAAGTGATTATTTTGCAGCTTCACTTCAACTCCGCTCGGCAGGACCACTGGCTTTCGGCCAATTCGCGAAGTTCGAACTATTTTTTCTGCTGAGGCTGTATTCACTGACATATCCTCTTCTCCTTACTCCACTGTACAAAGAATTTCGCCGCCTAAACGCGCGGTCCGCGCGGCACGATCTGACATTAAGCCCTTGGGAGTGGAGACAATCGCAATACCCAAGCCACCGCGAATACGCGGCAATTTGTCGCAGGTCCTGTAAACGCGGCGGCCTGGACAGCTCACCCGTTTCATTTTTTCAATGACGGGCTTGCCTTGATAATATTTTAAAACAATCTTAACTCGCTTTTTACGATCATTGCTGACTTCCTCAAAATCTTCGATGTAGCCCTCTTCTTTCAAGACACGAAGAAGCGAAAGCCTCAAGATGGAAGCCGGCACTTGAATTTCTTTTATCCCGATCGCTTGCGCATTGCGCACACAAGTCAGCATATCTGAAACTGGATCTTGCATTGACATAGCTTTACCTCAAAATATTCGTTTACCAACTATCTTTATGCATTCCTGGAACAAAGCCTTTCATGACCGATGCGCGCATATGCATACGGCATAAACCCGTTAAGCGATTATAGGCGCGCGGTCTGCCGCAAACGCGGCAACGGTTACGCTGGCGAATCAAGGAGGAATTACGCGGCAACTTCTGCAGCTGCAACTGCGCGTTCATTTTTTCGTCCTGCGTCGCCTCAACGCTGTAAACTATTTCTTTCAACTTTTTGCGCTTATCGCGGTTCTTCATAAAAAGCTTAACTCGCTTTTTTCCACGCTCTACAACTGAAGTCTTGGCCATAGTGTTAACTCACTTCTTTTTCTTTAAAGGGGAAACTGAAAGCAGCTAATAGGGCAAATGCTTCCTTGTTCGATTTCGCCGAGGTGGTGATAGTGATATCCATTCCTCTGATAGCGTCAATCTTGTCATATTCGATCTCAGGGAAGACGATCTGCTCTTTAATGCCCAGGCTAAAGTTGCCGCGGCCGTCGAAGGCCTTGGCGCTCAAGCCGCGAAAATCTCTCACGCGCGGCAAGGCAATGGTGATAAGCCGGTCAAAAAATTCATACATGCGGTCCCTTCGCAAGGTGACCTTGCAGCCAATGGGCCAGTTCTCTCTAATTTTAAAGCCCGCAATAGAAATACGGGACATGGTCGCAACAGCCTTTTGGCCAGCAATTTTTTCCATGTCGCCTATAGCGTTACTGATGATCTTCTTATCAGCAGCAGCCTCGCCAACACCCATATTCAAGGTGATTTTTTCAAGCTCTGGCACCTGCATCACGGACTGATAAGCAAACTGCTTCATCATCTTGGGAACAACTGTTTTCTTGTAAAACTCGCGTAATCTAGACATAAGCCTTACTCACCTTAGATTTCAATTTCTTCATTGGTCGATTTAAAATAACGGACTCTGCGACCATCTTCTAACACTCGGATCCCAACGCGGTCGCCCTTTTGCGTGGCTTCGTTATAGATCTTGACGTTTGAGCGGTGGATCGCCTTCGGCTTGGTCTTAATCCCACCTTGTTCACCGGCATTGGGGTTAGCTTTAACATGTTTTTTAACGATGTTAATACCATCCACCAAGAGTTTTTCACCTTTGGCCAGCACCTCGAGCACAGCGCCCCTTCTTCCCTTGTCTTTACCGGCAATGACTAGAACTTCATCACCCTTTTTAATCTTTGCCATATGCCTACAAGACCTCCGGCGCTAAAGAAATAATTTTCATAAAATTCTCGCCGCGCAATTCGCGGGTAATCGGGCCGAAGACGCGCGTTCCGATTGGCTGCAATTGGGCCGACAATAACACCACCGCATTTTCATCGAAGCGGATCATGGAACCATCTGGTCTGCGGATGCCCTTCTTGGTGCGGACAATAACCGCATTTAAAACTTCACCTTTCTTGACCTTTCCGCGGGGAATTGCTTCTTTTACGCTGACCTTGATCACATCGCCAATGGAGGCATAGCGGCGCCGGGTTCCACCCAACACCTTGATGCACATAACACGGCGTGCGCCACTGTTATCAGCCACTTCGAGCATTGTATGGGCTTGAATCATGTTAGGTTACTCGCATCTTCCAGTTCATCCCCTAAAGTCTGTTTTTCGACTTCAGACCGTCTCACAATTTCAACCAAGGTCCAGCTCTTCAATTTTGACAGGGGGCGGACCTGCTTGATTCTGACCACATCCCCTTCACGTGCTTGGTTGTCCATATCATGAACATACATTTTGCTGTAATGGCGCAAGTACTTACCATAAACGGCATGTTTCACGAGCCGCATGACTTGGACCACAATGGTTTTGTTCATTTGACTGCTGATCACGCTACCGGTCAGCGAACGGGCCCCAGCAATTTTTGGCTCGACTTTGGTCGTGCTCTGCTCAGTATTTTTCTTTGCCTTTGCCATAAAGTTAAGCCTTCTCTGTTAAGCGTTTTTCATTTAAGACTGTCTTTAAACGGGCGATGTCCTTTCTCGCAATCCGGATAAGATGCGATTTCGGCAACTGCCCCACTTTCTTTTGCATGCGCAAATTAAATTGTTCTTTGCGCCGTTCCAATAATTCTTTGTTTAGCTCTTCCGAAGATTTTTTTCGTAGTTCTGCTGTTTTCATTACATCACCGTCCGCTCTACAAAAGTTGTTTTCACTGGTAACTTCGCCGCCGCCAATTTAAAGGCTTCGCGCGCTAAATCTTCAGTGACGCCTTCAATTTCAAATAACATACGACCTGGTTGAATCAAGGCAACCCAAAATTCAACGTTCCCTTTTCCGGAACCTTGCCGGACTTCAAGCGGCTTCTTACTCACCGGCTTGTCTGGGAAAATACGGATCCAGACTTTTCCGCCGCGCTTTAAAGCACGTGAAAGGGTCCGCCTTGCAGCCTCAATATGCTTTCCGCTTAAACGACCCAATTCCACGGCCTTCAAGCCAAATTCACCAAAGCTGACCTTGGTTCCTCTCTTGGCATTGCCGGTGTTGCGGCCTTTAAACTGTTTGCGAAACTTGGTCTTCTTCGGCTGCATTACTTGTTCTCCTCTTTCGCCGCTTTTTCAGGGCGTTGCTCTGTCGCTTCAGCCGTTTCCTTATCGCCCAATACTTCACCTTTGAAAATCCACACTTTGACGCCGATCACGCCATAGGTGGTGTAGGCTTCTGCTGTGCCATAATCAATGTCGGCGCGGAAGGTATGCAAAGGCACGCGGCCTTCGCGGTACCATTCGGTGCGCGCAATTTCAGAGCCGCCTAAACGTCCTGCGACTGTCACCTTAATCCCCTTGGCGCCTAAGCGCAGCGTGGTTGTTACAGCACGCTTCATCGCGCGACGGAACATCACGCGTCGTTCAATCTGTTGTGCGATTGACTCTGCCACTAAAGTAGCGTCAATTTCTGGTTTGCGCACTTCTTCAATGCTGACGTGCACGGGAACCTTAATAATTTTAAAAACTTCATCGCGTAAATTTTCAATTTCTTTGCCGCTTTTGCCGATGATGACACCGGGTCTCGCCGCGTAGACCGTGATTTTTGCATTGCGGGCAGGCCGATCAATTTGAATTCGGCTAATGCCGGCTTGCGCTAGTCTTTTGCGCAAAAAGTCGCGTACCTGCAAATCTGAGCATAAGGTATTCGCAAAGTCTTTCGATGCCGCATACCAACGTGCTGACCAATCTTTAACGATGCCCAGACGTATGCCATGGGGATTAACTTTTTGTCCCATATTAACTCCTCATCTCATCGGATACGACGACTGTGATATGACAGGTTGGCTTGCTTAAACGTGTCGCTCTGCCTTTTGCGCGAGCTTGAATACGTCTTAAGGTAGACCCTTGGTCCGCATAAATGGTCGTCACTTTTAATTCATCAACGTCGGCGCCTGCATTATGTTCTGCATTGGCAATTGCCGACTCTAATACCTTTCTCACAACGCTTGCTGCTCTTTTATTGCTGAACTTCAGCGCATTCAGAGCACGGTCAACCGGCATTCCCCGGATAACGTCACAGATTAACCTGCACTTTTGAGGCGATAACCTGGCATACTTTAATTTCGCTACTGCTTGTACCATATCACTCTCCTCAAAAATTACTTCTTCTCTTCTTCAGCGCCTTTGGCCTTTCTTTCGCCAGAGTGTGCGCGGAAGGTTCTTGTCAATGCAAACTCGCCTAAGCGGTGACCAACCATGTTTTCAGTGATAAAAATCGGCACATGCAATTTTCCGCTGTGCACCGCAATGGTCAGCCCGACCATTTCTGGAAGGACCATCGAACGCCGCGACCAGGTTTTAATTGGGCGTCTGTCGTTACCGGCAACCGCCTTATCGACCTTCTTCATTAAGTGCCCATCAATGAAGGGCCCTTTTTTTAATGAACGTCCCACTTTAGTTACCTCTCTCTAATCCTAAGTTATTTCACTTTGGCCCGACGCTGAACGATAAAGCGGTCGGTACGTTTATTATTTCTGGTCTTATAACCTTTGGTTGGCTTACCCCAGGGGCTAACTGGATGTCTGCCACCTTTGGTACGGCCTTCACCACCACCATGCGGATGGTCGATCGGGTTCATTGCCGTGCCGCGGACCGTGGGTTTAATCCCGCGTCTGCGTTTGGCGCCTGCGTTGCCATAGGAACGCAGATTGTTTTCCGAGTTGCTGACTTCACCTACAACCGCTTTACATTCAGCAAGCACCTTGCGCGTTTCACCAGAACGCAAGCGAATAGTGACATACATGCCTTCTCTTGCAACGATCTGTACGCTGGTACCGGCGCTACGGGCTAACTGGGCACCTTTTCCAACCAGCAATTCCACGCAGTGCACTGTTGTACCCACTGGAATATTATTCAGTGGCAAGCAGTTGCCGGGCTTAATCGCAGCCGCAGGTCCCGACTGAATTTCATCGCCCGCTTTTACATTCGCGGGTGCAATAATATAACGTCTTTCGCCGTCCAAATAAAGCACTAAGGCAATAAAGGCGCTGCGGTTGGGATCATATTCTAAGCGTTCGATCTTGCCAATGATGCCATCTTTATTTCTTTTAAAATCAATGACTCGGTAATGCTGTTTATGCCCGCCACCGATATGACGGCAGGTAATATGGCCATTATTGTTGCGTCCGCCCGTTTTGGTCTTCTTTGCAAGCAGGGCAGCATGAGGCGCTCCCTTATGCAGGTCCTTTCCCACCACTCGGATTACGGCGCGTCTTCCAGGTGAAGTCGGCTTTTCTTTCAGTAACATAGCTGCCTCGATTTACATTGATCTTGCGTTAACTTTATTTCCATTGAGCCTCGGGGTTTTATTCCGATCTCGTTTTAAAGTCAAGTTAATTTTGAGAAGCGTCACCCCTTAACTTGACCGTCCGCTTATTGCTCTCCGTGGAGCTCAATTTTCTGGCCTTCCTTCAAAGTGACATAGGCCTTTTTCCATTTTTTCTTCATTCCTTCAACACCGCGAAAACGACGCGTCTTGGCTTTGACATTCACTACACGAACGGCATCCACCTTGGTGTTGAATAATTTTTCTACAGCCTGCTTGATTTCAGGTTTGGTCGCCCGGTTAGCTACTTTGAAGGTATAGACATTTCCCTTCTCGGTGGCCCTGGCCGTTTTTTCCGAAACATGCGGGGCAATAATTAGTTCAAGCAATCTTTCGGCGTTCATTTCAGCCACTCCTCAATATTCTTAAGCGATGCCTTGGTCATTAAGACTTTATCTGCATTGACTAAAACCACAGGGTCCAAATCATTAGGGCCACGAACTTCAACGCCAGGCAGGTTACGTGCAGCCCGCGCTAGTTTTTCGTCTACGACCTCGGTCACAATCAAAATTCTGCTTTTTTCGAGCTTCAAGCCCTCTTTGCTCTCTTCTTTAAAAAGGTCAGCCAAGGTCTTCAAGAAATCTTTGGTTTTATGGGTTTCCACTATTAAGCTTTCCACCACCGAAAAACGGTCCTGACGAATTAATTCAGACAGGATGGAGCAAATTGCTCCGCGGTAAGCTTTTTTATTCATCTTTTGTTCGTAGCTACGGGGCTTAGCAGCAAAAATAATACCACCCTTACGCCAAATTGGGCTTCGGATGGTGCCTGCTCTCGCGCGGCCCGTTCCCTTTTGACGCCAAGGCTTAATACCGCCGCCTCTGACTTCAGAACGGGTTTTTTGAGCATGCGTGCCCGCTCGGCCACCGGCCATATAAGAAACGACCGCTTGATGAATCAAGGCTTCTTTAAAATCATGATTAAAGATAGTCTCGGGTAACTTTACTTTTTTTGTTGAGTTAAGCAGTTGAAGTTCCATTACTTATCCCCCTTCTTTTGCCCTTTCTTTTTAACTGACGGGCGAATAATCACATCCGAACCTGGGGCGCCTGGAACAGCACCACGAACCAGTACCAAATTCTTTTCAACGTCGAGGCGCACAATCACTTGAGATTGTACAGTCCGCTGATCTTGACCTAAATGGCCAGACATCTTTTTGCCTTTAAAAACTTTGCCTGGTGTTTGTCTTTGTCCGATAGAGCCAGGAACACGGTGAGACAGCGAGTTACCGTGGGTGGCATCTTGGCCTGCAAAATGATGGCGTTTGATCGTACCGGCAAAGCCTTTACCTTTGGTGATACCTGTCACATCGACATATTCGCCGACTGCAAAGCGGTCTAATTTCAACTCAGACCCGACTGTGATCCCTTCCAAGGCTTTTTCCGCATCAACTGCGAACTCCCACAGACCTCGGCCAGCGCCGGTGTTTGCCTTGGCATAGATACCGGCAACAGGTTTTCGCACGCGGGACTGTTTACGAACGCCCGTTGTGACCTGCACCGCAAAATAGTCATCTGTTTCCGCCGTTTTAATTTGTGTTACACGATTGGGTAGCACCTCAATCACTGTAACCGGAATCGCGCCATCTTCAGTGAAGACCCGCGTCATTCCACATTTTCGTCCAACTAAGCCTATGGTCATATATCCTGCCTCTTACTTATCTTGCGCACCTACACTAATCTGTACATCCACGCCCGCAGCGAGATCTAATTTCATGAGGGCATCGATGGTCTTGTCCGTCGGTTGCTTAATATCGATCAAGCGCTTATGCGTGCATAAAGCGTATTGATCACGCGCGTCTTTGTCGCCATTTGGCGCCACGACAACCGTATAACGCTCGATTCTTGTCGGCAAGGGAATGGGGCCAGACACTTGCGCACCCGTTCGCTTTGCTGTTTCGACAATTTCGCGCGCGGACCGATCAATCAGGCGATGATCGAACGCCTTTAAACGAATTCGAATTCTTTGACTCTTTCTTCCGATTGCCATGACATTTCTTCTCGCTTAATTGCTCAATAACTTACTCTATGACCTTTGACACCACACCCGCACCCACAGTGTGTCCGCCTTCTCGAATTGCGAAGCGCAGACCTTCTTCCATTGCAACTGGCACAATGAGGTTAACCACCAAGCGGATATTGTCTCCGGGCATAACCATTTCAACGCCTTCAGGTAGAATCACTTCACCTGTCACGTCTGTTGTACGAAAATAAAATTGCGGACGATAGCCCTTGAAAAAAGCAGTGTGACGGCCGCCTTCTTCTTTGGTTAAAACATAAACTTCTGCTTCAAAACGCGTATGTGGCGTGATGGAGCCGGGTGCCGCGAGAACTTGTCCGCGTTCCACTTCTTCACGCTTGGTGCCTCTTAAGAGCACGCCCACATTATCACCCGCACGCCCTTCATCTAGGATTTTGCGGAACATTTCAACACCGGTACAAATGGTTTTGCTCGTCGCTTTAATACCGACGATTTCTAACTCTTCACCCACCTTCACAATACCGCGTTCGACACGGCCCGTGACAACGGTGCCCCGGCCAGAGATTGAAAACACATCTTCAATCGGCATTAAAAAGGGTTTGTCCAAAGGTCTGTCTGGAATAGGAATATAGGCGTCCATGACTTCCACCAATTTATTAATCGATGGAATACCAATATCACTGGTATCGCCTTCAAGCGCTTTCAAAGCAGACCCAACCACGATTGGCGTTTTATCGCCGGGGAAACCATAAGCGGTCAACAAATCGCGGACTTCCATTTCAACCAGGTCCAGAAGCTCTTTATCGTCGACCATGTCAGCTTTATTCAGGTAGACCACAATATAAGGTACGCCCACTTGACGCGCGAGGAGAATATGCTCGCGTGTTTGCGGCATGGGACCATCTGCAGCTGAAACGACAAGAATGGCGCCATCCATCTGTGCGGCACCCGTAATCATGTTTTTCACATAGTCTGCGTGGCCTGGGCAATCGACGTGCGCATAATGACGCAGATCAGATTCATACTCGAGATGAGAAGTTGAAATGGTAATACCACGGGCTTTTTCTTCCGGCGCATTATCAATTTGGTCATAGGATTTCGCTTCCCCGCCAAATTTCTTCGATAACACAGTCGTCAAGGCCGCAGAAAGCGTGGTCTTGCCATGGTCTACATGTCCAATGGTACCCACATTCACATGTGGTTTTGTTCTTTCAAATGCTTGCTTGGACATTTCTTATTTCCCCTTCAATTCATTCTCGTTGTGTTATGTTGTTTTGCTCGCCATCTGTTCAACAATATTGGCGGGAACTTCGTTATATTTTGAAAACTCCATTGTATAAGTTGCGCGGCCTTGCGACATGGAACGTAATTGAGTGACATAACCAAACATTTCAGCGATTGGCACTTCAGCGTGAATCACTTTGCCGGAGGGGGTGTCTTCAACATCTTGCACCATCCCGCGGCGGCGGTTGAGATCGCCCATCACATCACCCATATAATCTTCTGGGGTGACTACTTCCACTTTCATAATCGGTTCAAGTAAGACTGGTTTCGCTTTTCGCGCGCCTTCTTTGAAGGCCATGGAGCCGGCAATCTTAAAGGCCATTTCATTGGAATCGACATCATGATATGAGCCATCAAAAACAGTGACTTTGACGTCTACGACCGGGAAGCCCGCCAAGATGCCATTTTCCATCTGTTCTTGAATGCCCTTATCAATGGCTGAAATATATTCTCTGGGAATCACACCGCCGATAATGCCGTTCACAAACTCATAACCTGCCCCTGCTTCTTTCGGTTCGAGTTTCAAATAGACGTGACCGTATTGTCCACGACCGCCAGTCTGACGGACATATTTTCCTTCTTGTTCGACGACAGCGCGGATGGTTTCACGATAAGCAACCTGCGGTTTACCCACATTCGCTTCAACGTTAAATTCACGCTTCATTCGGTCAACAATAATTTCTAAGTGCAGCTCGCCCATACCGGCAATGATGGTCTGGCCAGTTTCTTCGTCCATCCGCACGCGTAAGGTGGGGTCTTCTTGGGCCAGCTTGCCCAGTGCGATACCCATTTTTTCTTGGTCGGCCTTGGTCTTCGGCTCAACGGCGACAGAAATAACAGGCTCAGGGATTGCTAATTTTTCTAGAATAATGACTTTATCGGTATCGCAAAGTGTGTCGCCGGTGCTGACCTTTTTGAGACCCACGGCTGCGGCGATATCGCCTGCATAGACTTCTTTGATTTCCGTACGATCATTGGCGTGCATTTGTAACAAACGGCCAATGCGCTCGTCCTTTGATTTCACGGGGTTGTAAACAGTATCCCCGGACTTGAGAACACCCGAATACACGCGAAAATAAGTTAGCGTTCCCACATAGGGGTCGGTTGCAATTTTGAAGGCCAGAGCGGAAAAAGGCTCGTTATCCAGCGGAGCACGTGTTGCTTCGGTGCCGGCCGCATCGTCTAAGTGCCCCTTCACTGCCTCAACATCGGCCGGAGAGGGAAGATACTCAATAACAGCATCCAACATGGCTTGAACGCCTTTATTCTTGAAAGCGCTGCCACAAAGCATGGGGACAATTTCGCAGCGAATAGTGCGGGCCCTTATACCTTGCTTAATTTCTTCTTCGCTTAAATCACCCTGCTCTAAATATTTATTCATTAACTCTTCAGAGGCTTCAGCAGCAGCTTCTACCATTTTTTCGCGCCACTTCTTGCACTCTTCTAAAAGCGCTGGACGGATTTCGTGCGCATCATAAGACGCGCCCTGATTTTCTTCCTTCCAAACAATTTCTTTCATGCGGACCAGGTCAATCACGCCTTCAAAAGCCTCTTCCGCACCAATCGGCATTTGAATGGGGACCGGATTGCCTCGCAATCTGGCTTGCAGCTGATCGACTACACGGAGGAAGTTTGCGCCCACGCGGTCCATTTTGTTGACGAAACCAATACGAGGAACTTTATAACGGTTTGCATGGCGCCACACCGTTTCAGTCTGGGGCTGTACGCCGCCGACACCACAAAATACGGTGCAAGCACCATCTAGCACGCGGAGCGAACGAACGACTTCAATAGAGAAGTCAACGTGCCCGGGGGTATCAATAATATTAATACGGTGTTGTGGGAACTGGCGGTCCATACCATACCAGTAGCAGGTGGTCGCAGCGGAGGTAATTGTGATACCTCGTTCTTGTTCTTGCTCCATCCAGTCCATCGTGGCGGTGCCTTCATGGACTTCACCGATTTTATGAGAAACGCCGGTATAGAAAAGAACGCGCTCTGTGGTCGTCGTCTTTCCAGCGTCAATGTGTGCGATGATGCCGATATTTCGGTAGCGATCAATAGGTGTTGTACGCGGCATAAGTTACCCCATTACCATCTGTAATGCGCAAAAGCTTGGTTCGCTTTCGCCATACGGTGTGTATCGTCGCGCGTTTTAATCGCTGCACCTTTGTTTTCGTAGGCATCCATAATTTCTGCGGCCAAACGTAAAACCATTGTTTTTTCAGAACGGGCCTTAGCGGCATCCACTAACCAGCGGCGCGCCAAAGCTTTGCCTCGATCGGAAGCCACTTCCACTGGAATTTGGTAGGTGGCACCGCCAACGCGGCGTGATTTTAATTCAACAGTCGGACTCACATGCAACAAAGCTTTATCTAAAATTTCTAAAGCAGTAGTAGAAGACTTAAGCTTGCCGGAGCCAGAGCGGCCTTCGCCCTCATCTCCGCCCTGTGCTTCATCTTTCTTGCCGTGTTTCTTTAGTCTGGTCACAACAGTTTCTAAGGCGCGATAAACGATCTTCTCAGCAACTGACTTTTTGCCGCTGCGCATGACCACATTAATAAAGCTAGCCAGGTCCGCACTTCCGTAGAGAGGGTCTGGCAAAACTTCTCGTTTAATTGCTGCATTTCTTCTTGGCATTGCTCTAATCCTAAATAATGGGAACGACTATTCTTTGGGTCTCTTCGCGCCATACTTGGAGCGACCTTGTTTTCTGCCGCTGACACCGGCGGTATCTAAGCTTCCGCGAACGATGTGGTAGCGAACACCGGGCAAGTCCTTCACACGGCCGCCGCGGATAAGTACAACAGAGTGTTCTTGTAAGTTATGACCTTCACCACCGATATAGGCCGTGACTTCAGCGCCGTTCGTTAAGCGAACACGGGCCACCTTACGCAAAGCTGAATTTGGTTTTTTTGGAGTCGTTGTATATACACGCGTGCAAACGCCGCGTTTTTGGGGGCTGAGACCAAGCGCTGGTACCTTGGACTTCATGACGACCGGTACCCGTGGATTCCGCACCAATTGATTAATCGTTGGCATTCTAACACTCCGAATTTATAACTAAAAATTAATGTTCATTTGATCTCCAGGAACCCGCGATTCTAATGAAGATCATCAACTAATGTCAACTAGAGAATGGATATTTTGGGGAATATTTGCGGAAGGGCATGGGCTATGGGGGGGACGGAGGTAGGAGGAGTGGTTTTACCTCCCAACCCCAGCCCTTCCCTCTACGAAACAGGGGGAAGGGCTGGGGAGGTAAGGTCCTATCCTAATTTTAAGCCGAAGCCTAAGAAGCCGCTGAGGACGAAGATGAAGAAGTCTCAGCTTTCTCCGATTTCGCAGCTGGCATCCGTCTGCTACGGCGGTCCGCATGGTAAGCCAAGCCGGTACCAGCCGGTAACAGTCGGCCCACAATGACATTTTCCTTCAAACCACGCAGTTCATCCGATTTTCCACTGACAGCCGCTTCGGTCAGAACGCGGGTTGTTTCCTGGAAGGAGGCGGCTGAAATAAAGGATTCCGTCGCCAGAGAGGCCTTGGTGATACCCAGCAAGAGCCTTTCATACTGCGCCGGGGCCTTATTCGCCTTGACGATCAGATCATTTTCTTCGCGGACAAAGCTATATTCAGTCTGTTCCCCTTTAATGAACTTTGTGTCACCTGAGTTTGTAATCATGACCTTACGCAGCATTTGACGAATAATGACTTCAATATGTTTGTCATTAATCTTCACACCTTGTAAACGATAGACATCTTGAATTTCATTCACAATATAGTTGGCAAGATCAGCAATACCCAGCAAGCGTAAAACATCGTGAGAATTCAATGGGCCTTCAGACAAGACCTCACCCTTCTCCACATGTTCCCCTTCAAAAACATTGACTTGGCGCCATTTTGGAATCAAGGCTTCATAGGTGTCGCCCGTTGGAGCGGAAATAATGAGACGACGCTTACCCTTGGTTTCTTTACCAAAGCTCACCACCCCTGAGATTTCAGCCAAAATAGCGGGGTCTTTGGGCCTTCGGGCTTCGAAAAGATCGGCAACGCGCGGCAAGCCCCCGGTGATATCACGGGTCTTGGTGGTTTCTTGTGGAATTCTCGCGATAACGTCCCCGATTTTAACCGCGGCACCATCATCGAAGGTGACGACTGCATTCACCGGCAAGAAATATTGTGCTGGTAGGTTGGTACCTGGCAGGTTGAGATCATGGCCTTTGGCATCCACCAGCTTGATCATAGGCTTCAGTTCTTTGCCGCCGCTGGTTCTTTGTTTTGAATCCAAGACCACAACAGAGGAAAGTCCTGTCAATTCATCGGTTTGACGATGCATGGTGTTGCCTTCAATCAGGTCAACATATTTAATGCGACCGGCCACTTCGGTAATAACAGGATGGCTATGCGGGTCCCAGGTCGCGACCACTTGACCGGCTTCGATCTTGGAACCATCGCCGACGCTCAATTCAGCACCATAGGGCAGTTTGTAACGTTCTCTTTCACGGCCCTGCTCATCCAACACCGCCAAAATACCGGAACGGGAAATCGCGATGTTTTTTCCATTTGAACGTTGCAAGAGTTTCACATTCTGCAACTTGATTTTACCCGTCAGTTTGACTTGGACGTTGTTCGCCGCTGTCGCACGAGATGCCGCACCACCGATATGGAACGTTCTCATGGTCAACTGTGTACCGGGTTCACCGATGGACTGCGCCGCGATCACGCCAACCGCTTCGCCGATATTGACCTTGTGTCCACGGGCTAAATCACGGCCATAGCAGAAGGAGCAAATCCCAAAACGCGCTTCACAGGTAATGGGTGAGCGTACAACTACTTGATCAATTGTGAGATTTTCTAATTTAGAGACGCATTTCTCATCCAAGAGCGTGCCCTTGGGAATGACCACTTTTTTGGTCCCCGGGTCAATAATATCGAAGGCAGTCATACGGCCCAAAACACGTTCGTGTAAAGGCTCAACGACATCGCCGCCTTCAATGAGCGGAATGACAGTCACGCCTTGTGCCGTGCCACAATCGATTTCTGTGATCACTAAGTCTTGGGCCACATCGACTAAACGACGGGTGAGGTAACCGGAGTTCGCGGTTTTGAGCGCGGTATCCGCAAGACCTTTTCGAGCGCCGTGGGTTGAAATGAAGTACTGCAACACGTTCAAACCTTCACGGAAGTTTGCCGTGATCGGCGTTTCGATAATGGAGCCGTCTGGTTTCGCCATCAAGCCACGCATACCGGCCAACTGACGAATCTGGGCTGCGGAACCTCTAGCGCCAGAATCCGCCATCATAAAGATAGAGTTAAAGGACTCTTGTTTGACCTTGGCGCCTTTAGCGTCTTTCACGGTGGTCGTGGAAATCTCATCCATCATGGCTTGCGCAACTACGTCGTTCGCGCGTGACCAAATATCAATGGCCTTATTGTAGCGTTCGCCCTGAGTAACGAGACCCGAAGCAAACTGGGCTTGAATTTTCCGTACTTCTTCTTCCGCCTGAGAAATAATTTCAGGTTTATTTTTGGGAATGACCAAATCATCCACCCCAATGGAAACACCCGAGCGGGTGGCGTATTGGAAGCCGGTATACATCAGATGATCGGCAAACATGACGGTTGCCTTTAAGCCGAGTTCGCGATAGCAAGAGTCAATGAGATCGGAAAGCGTCTTCTTGGTCATGGTCTTGTTCACCAGGTCAAAAGAGAGGCCCTTAGGCAAGACTTCAGATAGTAAGGAGCGACCAATGGTTGTGTCGACCAAACGGATGACTTCTTTAAATTCACCTTGTTTTTCAGTACGTTGAAACTCTTTGATGCGCACTTTGACCTGGGCCTGCAATTCAACGAGGCCATTTTCATAAGCGCGTTGCACTTCGGCAATGTCCGTGAAATTCATGCCTTCGCCGCGCGCATTCACTTTGCAACGCGTGAGATAATAAAGCCCTAAGACCACGTCTTGCGTCGGAACAATGACGGGGGCGCCATTTGCAGGCGACAAGACATTGTTGGTTGACATCATCAAGGAACGGGCTTCCAACTGCGCTTCCAAAGAAAGCGGCACGTGGACGGCCATTTGGTCTCCGTCGAAGTCGGCGTTATAAGCCGTACAAACCAGCGGATGCAACTGGATCGCCTTTCCTTCAATCAAGACGGGTTCAAAAGCTTGAATACCCAAGCGATGCAAGGTTGGCGCACGGTTTAAAAGAATAGGATGTTCGCGGATGACTTCTTCCAGAATATCCCAGACAGCTGCTTCTTCGCGTTCCACCATTTTTTTGGCGGCTTTGATTGTGGAGGCCTGGCCTAAAATTTGTAAACGATGATAAATGTAGGGCTTAAATAGTTCCAAGGCCATCTTTTTGGGAATACCGCACTGATGCAATTTTAAAGTGGGGCCTACGACAATAACAGAACGGCCAGAGTAGTCGACCCGTTTTCCTAAAAGATTTTGACGGAAACGGCCTTGTTTACCCTTGATCATATCGGCCAAGGACTTCAGTGGACGCTTATTCGTGCCAAGGATGGGACGTCCGCGGCGGCCATTGTCTAAGAGACCGTCGACGGCTTCTTGCAACATACGCTTTTCATTGCGGACAATGATGTCCGGCGCATTTAAATCTAGCAATCTTTTCAATCGGTTATTACGGTTAATGACGCGTCGGTACAGATCGTTCAAATCGGAGGTGGCAAAGCGTCCACCATCTAAAGGAACCAAAGGACGCAGGTCCGGCGGCAAGACCGGCAGAACAGTTAAGACCATCCATTCCGGTTTATTGCCGGAAGAAATAAAGGCCTCTAAAAGCTTTAAGCGCTTGGAAAGTTTCTTGAGGCGGGCATCTGAAGTCGCTGTTAAAATTTCTTCGCGAATACGGGCCGCTTCTTCTTCCAGATTCAGCGCTTTCAGGATTTCCTGCAGGGCTTCAGCACCCATGCGCGCATCAAATTCATCGCCGTATTCTTCAATGGCATCGTAGTAGGCTTCTTCCGTCAGAAGCTGGCCTTTTTCTAATTGTGTCATGCCTGGGTCAATGACGACATAGGATTCAAAATACAGAATGCGTTCAATATCACGCAGGGACATGTCCAAAAGGACGCCAATTCGTGAAGGCAGCGAACGCAGGAACCAGATATGGGCAATGGGGGTCGCCAATTCAATGTGGCCCATACGGTCACGACGCACCTTGGAGAGAGTGACTTCAACGCCGCATTTTTCGCAGACGACGCCACGGTGCTTCAAGCGCTTATACTTTCCGCAAAGGCACTCGTAGTCTTTAACAGGACCAAAAATTTTAGCGCAGAACAAGCCATCTCTTTCCGGCTTAAACGTGCGGTAGTTGATTGTTTCCGGCTTTTTCACTTCGCCGAAAGACCAAGACCGGATCATGTCCGGTGAGGCTAGCCCAATACGGATCGTGTCAAAGTCCTGCAGCTGTGACTGCTGCTTGACGAAACTTAATAAATCTCTCAAAGTCGCTTCCCCCTAGAATAGGCCAAGGTTACTCTAAATCCATATTAATGCTCAAAGAGCGAATTTCCTTAATTAAGACGTTGAACGCCTCAGGCATTGTGGATTCCATGACATGCTCGCCATCCACAATGTTTTTATACATTTTAGTTCGGCCTGAAACGTCGTCTGATTTAACAGTCAACATTTCCTGCAAGGTGTAGGCAGCGCCATAAGCTTCGAGCGCCCACACTTCCATTTCACCAAAGCGTTGACCGCCAAATTGAGCTTTACCGCCTAAAGGCTGCTGCGTGACCAAGCTGTAGGAGCCGGTGGAACGCGCATGCATCTTGTCGTCGACCAAGTGGTTCAACTTCAAGATATACATGTAGCCCACAGTCACAGGCCGTTCGAAAGCCTTGCCTGTTCTCCCGTCATGGAGAATAGCTTGCCCATTTTCAGGCAAACCGGCTAAACGCAACATGGCTTTAATTTCATCTTCCGAGGCGCCATCGAATACTGGAGTCGCCATCGGCACGCCGCCGCGTAAGTTTTCAGCCAGCGTCATCACTTCTTCTGTGCTCATCTTGTCCGGGCTTTCTTTGTTGGAATTGCCGCCAGACGTATAAATTGTATTTAAGAATTGGCGTAAATTCTTAATCGACTCTTTGTTGTCGAGCATATTGCCAATCTTAAGACCCAAGACCTTCGCAGCCCAGCCTAAGTGAGTTTCCAAGACTTGGCCCACGTTCATACGAGAAGGCACGCCCAAGGGATTTAAAACGATATCCACTGGTGTCCCATCAGCGAGATAAGGCATGTCTTCCACAGGGATGACCCTTGAAATAACACCTTTATTGCCATGACGGCCTGCCATCTTGTCACCGGGTTGGAGTCTGCGCTTAACAGCCAGATAAACCTTGACGATTTTCAGAACGCCTGGAGCCAGATCATCACTCTGCGTGATTTTATTCTTTTTCGCTTCAAAGGCCTTTTCAAATTCTTGTCGTAGACGCTTGACCTGTTTGGCCGCTGCTTCTAATTGCTTGGAAGCAGTCGCATCACGCAAGCTAATATCAAACCATTTTTCACGGGGAATGGTCACGAGATAGGTCTTGGTGATTTTCGTTCCTTTTTTCAACTTGGCCGGCCCGCTTTCCGCGAGGCGGTTTAATAATAATTTCTCCACCCTTTGGAAAATATCATTTTCACGGATACGCAACTCGTCGTTTAAGTCTTGTTTGGCCTTGTCGAGTTCGTTGTGTTCAATTTCCAAGGCGCGATCATCTTTCTTAATACCTTCGCGCGTGAAAACTTGCACATCGATCACGGTGCCTTCCATGCCGGTTGGGACACGTAAGCAGGTGTCTTTCACGTCAGAGGCTTTTTCACCGAAGATGGCGCGCAAGAGTTTTTCTTCCGGAGTCAGTTGGGTTTCGCCTTTCGGGGTCACCTTACCGACCAGGATATCACCGGAGGTGACTTCTGCGCCGATGTAAACAATACCGCACTCATCCAATTTAGACAGTGAACCCTCACTGACATTGGGAATGTCTGCAGTGATTTCTTCTGGGCCCAACTTCGTATCACGGGCCACGCAGGTTAGTTCTTCGATATGAATACTGGTAAAGCGGTCTTCTTGGACGACACGCTCCGAAATTAAGATGGAATCTTCGAAGTTATAACCATTCCAAGGCATAAAGGCGACCAAGAGATTTTGTCCCAGGGCCAGCTCGCCAATGTCTGTCGACTGACCGTCCGCCAAGACGTCGCCCTTGGCAATCAAGTCGCCAATGCGGACCAAAGGTCTTTGGTTGATACAAGTGTCTTGGTTGGTGCGCACGAATTTGGTCAGATTATAAATGTCGACGCCCGTTTCACCGGGTTCGGCTTCATCTTCGGCCACTCGCACCACGATACGCGCGGAATCGACATAATCAATGACACCGCCCCGTCTTGCGACCACGGTGACGCCGGAATCTTTCGCCACAATTCTTTCAATACCGGTACCAACCAGCGGTTTTTCGGTTTTGATGGTTGGGACCGCTTGACGTTGCATGTTAGATCCCATCAAGGCACGGTTAGCGTCGTCATGTTCCAAGAAAGGAATCAAGGCTGCTGCAACCGACACAGTTTGTTTTGGAGAAACGTCCATACATTGGACCTTGTCCGGCGTTGAAAAGCTAAATTCATTGCGATAGCGGACCGGGACCAAGGTATCCAGTAACTTGCCTTTGCTATCCAAGGTTGCATTCGCCTGGGCGATGACATAGTCGCCTTCTTCAATAGCTGAGAGATAGGACACTTCATCCGTCACTCTGCCGTTTACGACTTTACGATAAGGCGTTTCCAAAAATCCATATTCATTCGTTCTGGCATAGACCGCGAGCGAGTTGATCAAACCAATGTTTGGGCCTTCAGGTGTTTCAATAGGACAAACACGGCCATAATGGGTTGGATGCACGTCACGGACTTCAAAGCCTGCGCGTTCACGGGTCAGACCACCCGGCCCTAAGGCGGAAATACGACGTTTATGGGTAATTTCCGAAAGCGGATTATTCTGGTCCATAAACTGGGACAACTGGCTGGAGCTAAAAAATTCTTTGATCGCTGCTGTGATGGGCTTCGCGTTCACAATATCCTGCGGCATGAGGTTTTCAGTGTCCGGTAAGCTCAAGCGTTCTTTGACAGCACGCTCAACACGGACTAAACCGATACGGAATTGATTTTCAGCCATTTCACCGACACGGCGCACACGGCGGTTTCCGAGGTGATCAATGTCATCGACCGTGCCTTCACCGTTACGGATGTTGATCAAGGTCTTCATGACGTCGATAATATCTTCTTTCGAGAGGACCGTAGGACCTGTGATTTCTTTGCGGCCGACGCGACGGTTGAGCTTCATACGGCCCACATCGGACAAATCGTAGCGGTCCGAGCTAAAGAAGAGATTCTTAAACAGCGTTTCCGCGGCTTCTTTTGTGGGTGGCTCACCTGGACGCATCATGCGGTAGATTTCAACCAAGGCTTCATGTGCATTCGACGTTGGGTCGATGCGGAGCGTCTCGGAAATGTAAGGACCATGATCGATGTCATTAATGTAAAGCGTTTCAAAGTTCTTGACCTTGGCTTCGACCATCGCCTTGAATACTTTTTCAGTGATCACATCATTGGGATTCACGATGATTTCGCCTGTTTCAGGATGCACAATGGCTTTCGCGGCCACTTTGCCCAAAGCGTAATCCGCTGGGACTTCCAGCTTTTTGATGGCCGCTTTTTCAAGCAAGGCGATATGACGGGCCGTAATACGACGACCGACTTCAATGAGTACTTTTCCTGCCTTTTTGACTTCAAAGGAGGCGATTTCACCGCGGAGACGTTCCGGCACCAAGTCAAAGGAAAGCTGCTCGCCGTTGATGTGGAAAACATTATTTTCGAAGAAGATTTCTAAAATGTCTTCGACTGAATAGCCTAAGGCACGCAATAAAATAGTTGCCGGCAATTTACGGCGGCGATCGATACGAACAAAGACGCAATCTTTCGGATCGAATTCAAAATCCAGCCAGGAACCACGATAGGGAATGACGCGCGCGGAGAAAAGCAGTTTACCGGAAGAATGGGTCTTGCCGCGATCATGTTCAAAAAAGACACCTGGGGAACGATGGAGCTGGGAAACCACAACACGCTCGGTGCCATTAATCACGAAGGTGCCGTATTCCGTCATGAGCGGCATTTCGCCCATGTAGACTTCTTGTTCTTTAACGCTCTTAACTTTGTTATTCGCTTCTTTATCAAAGTAAATCTGTCGTAATTTGACTCGTAAGGCCGCGCCATAGGTCAGGCCGCGCGATTTACATTCTTTCACATCAAAAATAGGCTCGCCTAAGCGATAACCGGCATACTCAATGACGGCATGCCCAGAAAAACTACTTAAAGGAAAAACGGAAAGGAAAACGCCTTGCAGACCGCTAGGCCCGCGCTTTTCAGGTTCAATCTCGGCTTGAAGAAATTTTTGGTAGGACTCTAACTGGAGCTCTAGTAAAGAAGGAACATCAATGGGGGTAGGTAGCTTACCAAAATCTTTACGGACTCGCTTTTTTTCAGTATAGGAGTATGACACCTTCATCG
>CAYVBZ010000026.1:0-739 GCA_964449835.1 uncultured Coxiellaceae bacterium
TAAGGAAAATCCACAGCAAATGCCTTTAAGCACACCGATCGTTTTATTATTTATTGGCATCGCTTTAATCTTTATTCCAGCGATCTTTAAGTCAGGCGGTGGGACCCTTTTTGGCAGCAGTGGTGAAAAGTCAAAGGTTTCAGGTTTGACCAGTTTTTAATAATGAACAAATCCTACTCCAATGCCTGAACTAAAGCTGGCAGCAAACTTAACAGGGTGGCGATTGTTTATACGCCGCCGCTCTGATAAAGCGTTTGGGCCGCTGGCCAAACGTATTTATGAAAGGGACCAGTATACTTGCCAATATTGCGGTTTTCAGGCGCAAGAATTTCAAGAAATTGTTAATCTCGATGGGAATTATCTTAATAATAAAAGCAATAATATGATTACAGCTTGTTGCTTTTGCACACAGGCTCTTTTTATACAAGCGGCGGGTCTGGATGAAATGGGCGGCGGACAAATTATTTTTCTGCCAGAAATCAATCAAGCGGACTTAAATAGTTTTTGTCATGTGCTTTTTGTAGCAATGGGAAACACAACAGGGTTTCAAGAAGGAGCGCAAACCGTTTACCGCAGTTTTCGTTTTCGTTCCCAGATTATAGAAAATAAACTAAATAATGCTCCTCCAGCACTAGCTAACAAGTTTTCAACTAATAAAAAAAACACACAAACACCTACCAAAATTGTTGAAGAGCTATTAAAAGCTGGTTTCCCAGCATACTGTAAACTCAAACTCTAT
>CAYVBZ010000026.1:749-28892 GCA_964449835.1 uncultured Coxiellaceae bacterium
CAAGGATCAAGCAACCCTGCTCTTTTTGGCCGGTTAGTTATTGAGTATCAGGATAGCCATCCAGGCGAGTCCCTCAGTCATCTCCTGCAAGATGTTCGCCTGCTTCCTTCCTATACCAAATTTAAAGTCCAACTAGATGCCTGGGCACAAGCTGCCTTGAAAGAATTAGAAGAGAAGGAAGTGTAATATAATTATGAATTAAACACAGGAGTCCCACATGCGCAGTTTTATGGACCCAATTTTAGAAGGCGTCGATTCTCTACTCGCCTGGTTTGGCACGGAGCTCAAGCAAACCGTGGAGTCCTACTGCGATCTTGAAACAGCAGACGATGTTAACACCCTGGTTGCGCGAGACGGCTCGCTGCTGTCTATCATCCGTATTTACGGCGTCACCAAATTAGTGGGTACGGAAGAATTTGATCGCATCCATGAAGGGCTAACACAGAGTTTACAAGCCACCTTAAAAAGGCAGGGGCACGCTCTGCAGGTCTATTTTTCCTATGATCGTGAGTCAGTCCGGCCTGAAATTGATGATGTTCTAGGTCCTGCACGCGCCACCGCTAAACGCTTAGACCTGGATTTAGATGATTTATTCAAGGAACGCGTTGAGTATTTGGCACGTTACTGTGCGCGTGAGGAGCTTTACTTTGTTTTATGGACCCGTCCCTTTGCAATTACGGGAGAACAACTGGGCAGGGCTGTTAAAGATAAAAGCAACTATGTTCGCGAGCATAAAATTCCTTATTTCCAAAACGGGCAGAATTTAATTGCCGCTATTCCCGATATTCGCGAGGCCCATACTGCTTTTGTGCGTTCTGTCATAAATGATTTAGGCAGCTTAAGTTTGCACTGCGAACTTTTAGAAGTTCATGAAGCAGTGCGCGCTGTTCGCAACTCCGCCGATCCAGAATTTACAGCAACGGAATGGAGCCCAGTTTTACCCGGCGATAAAATACCTATACGAGAATTAAGCGTCGGCGCGGGTAATGGCTTATCAGGGATCATGTATCCCCCTTTGGCGCGGCAAATTTTTCCACGTGATGCTTTTTCGATTGATCTCAGAACGGTGCGTGCAGGCGACCGTATTTATACCCCTATTTTTATTGAACTTTTTCCACAAGACATTAAACCTTTTATGGCGCTGCTTGCCCGCACTTTACCAGCGAATATTCCCTGGCGAATTTCTTTTTTAGTTGAAAGCGGCGGCTTGGCCACTTTAGGGTTTAAATCGGCCATGGCTTCTATTTTGTCCTGGACCGCAGCCCGCAATGCTTTGATCCACGATGCAAACAAACTCTTGCAGGACATTGAAATCAACACCGACGATGCAGTGGTTAAATTGCAGGTTAGCTTGGCGACCTGGGCGCCGGAAGGGAATACACGTCTTCTCCGCACGCGAGTCGCTGAGCTTGCGAAAGCCGTTGAAGGCTGGGGAACCTGTGAGGTTACCGAGGTTGCCGGCGATGTTTTTGCAGGTCTTGCTTCGAGCATTTTAGGCTTTACCGTCAATAGCGTTGCAACCCCCTCCGTCGCACCGCTTTCGGACGTGGTTTATATGCTTCCTTTTACCCGCCCGGCTTCCGCCTGGCGTCATGGCGCGATTCTTTTTCGTTCGCCGGATGGAAAATTATGGCCCTATCAGCCAGGCTCTTCGCAACAGACCACTTGGATTGATCTCATCTACGCCCGCCCGGGTTCGGGTAAGTCCGTTTTGTCGAACTCGATGAACTTAGCTATTTGTCTTTCAGGCGGTATTCAACGCTTACCGCGTATTGCCATCGTCGATATTGGCCCTTCCAGCAGCGGCCTCATTTCGCTTTTAAAAGAAGCCATGGCGCCAGAGGACCGGCACTTGGTGGCCTATCATCGTCTGCGCATGACGCCGGACTATTGCATCAATCCCTTTGATACCCAATTAGGTTGCCGTTTGCCAACAGCGCAAGAACGTGCGTTTCTGGTTAATTTTATCACGCTCTTGGCCACTCCTTTGGGCGTGGAGCGCCCCTATGACGGGATCTCCGATATGGCTGGCTTGGTCATTGATGAAATGTTTAAACAGTTAGGTGAGCAAGGAAAACCCCATCCCTATACGCGCAGCATCGAACCCATGGTGGATGACCTCTTGGATGAAATGGGTTTTGTCTTCGATGAACATACAACCTGGTGGGAAGTGACCGATGCCTTGTTCATTGCCGGCTTTCATCATGAGGCGATGCTTGCGCAACGGTTTGCGATGCCCATTCTTGCTGATATTACCTCAGTTTGCCGTTCGCAAATTGTTGAAGATTTGTATGGTCAGGTCAAAGCGCCGACAGGCGAGCCGCTCATTCAGGCCTTTGGACGTATGATGTCAAGCGCAATTCGAGAATATTCAATTCTCGCGAATGTCACTAAATTTGATATTGGTGACGCCCGGGTGGTTTCCCTGGACTTGGACGAAGTCGCCAAAAGCGGTGGGGAGGCGGCGGACCGGCAAACTGCGGTCATGTATATGTTGGCGCGTTATGCCTTGGCCAGACATTATTATTTGACGGAAGACAGCATTGGGGATTTTCCGGAAGTTTATCGGGAGTATCATCGTCAGCGGATTTCAGAGATTCGAGAAGACGCCAAACGCATTGTTTATGACGAATTCCATCGCACCTCCAAGGCACGGGCCGTCCGTGATCAGGTGATCTTGGACATGCGCGAAGGACGAAAATGGAATGTGCAAATTTCCTTGATCTCACAATCGTTGGATGACTTTGATCCCGTGATGATTGAATTTGCCACCTCGATTTTTATTATGGACGCAGGCCCCGAGCAAGCAATCCGCAAGTCGACAGAAATTTTTGGTTTGTCCAATACGGCGCAAACCGCTTTGCGGACCAGGGTCCATGGTCCACGTGAAGGCGGAGCGACCTTTTTGGCTCAATTTGCCACCAAGTTTGGCATGAACACGCAATTGCTAACAAATACGCTGGGGCCTGTTGAATTGTGGTCCTTTAGCACAACAGCCGAAGATTCACGGACCCGAAATAAGTTGTATCAACGCCTGGGGCCGACGGAAGCGCGGCGTGTTTTATCGAATCTCTTTCCCTCTGGCTCAGTCAAGGCTTTAGTGGAAGCCCGCCTCGCGAGCTTAAAAGAAAAGGAGGGTATCATTGAAGAAGGCGCTGACCGCAGTGTAATTGACGAACTTGTCTTTGAAATCCTAGAAGCCTATTCCAAAAATCCAGACGTGAAAAGCCTACCGAAATAACCGTCATTAACCCTTTGTCAAAGCCGTAGGCCCTGGCAAAACAGCCGGTGCAGCTAAGTCAGCCCAACTTTGCTTCAGCAAGGGTTCAAGGTGGGCCGCTTGGATGCTTGTATTGGAAGCCAAACTTGCTTTTACCTTAGATGCCAAAAATTCCTGAGAGGCAGAGACCAAGATTTGTAGCCAGTCCTTAATAGGCTCAGGATACTTGTCCGCGGCCACACGAATGCGTTCAACCAGATTGGCGGAAGAAGTCGCGTTGCTGTCTTTCTGTTGTAAGAGTTCATGCATTTCGCGCAAGGCAGTAAAGATCTCATAGAGAGAGTCTTTCTGTTGCGTTTGGGTTTGATTAAAAAGAGCGTTCAAGGCCTGCAGCTTAAAACTCCGGGCCAGAAGGGGTTCAAGGTCTGTATTGGCATGAATAGTTTGTAGGAGCTGCAGTAAAGGAGAGTGGACGCTGATCAAATTCAGGATCATCACGTCCGTTTCCGTGAGGTCCTTGGGCGTATTGATCGAAATATTGTCCAGTAAGCTTTCCCAGACATCAATATAGTTGTTGAGATAGACCTTCTCTAGATCTTGCTTGAGTAGCGCAATGCTGTCTGCATTGGAGATCAGCGCATTGTTAGGATAGAGTTTTTTGCCTAAGACCTCATTGCCATTAATGGTCTCTTCCGCCGCCTGCGCGAGTTCTTGGCTGAGTACTGCCGAAAAAACACCGGCGGTAAAAAGTTGAGGGATCTGAGTGAGGGTGCCTTTGCTGATTAAGGCCGGCGGCGTTCCGATATTGGTGCCGAAATTTAATTCGCTTTCTTTGCTATTGGTATTCATGTTTTTAACAAGAATATAAGCCAAATCCGTGCTCGGGAGACTGTTTAGGATTTTTCGAGTTTGTTTGATCAGCCGGCCATTCAGCAGGTTTGATTGTTTTATCTGTAAAGCATTTTGTAGATGCTGCAGAAAAGGAGTTTGCGTGAGTTCTTTGCTTAAAGATTTTTTATTAAAAGAAGGTGAAATTTGCTCCAAGGTGTTAATAATAAAACGGGTCTCAGCGAGACTAGCCCCTGGCTTCGAATGGCGAGCGTCATTCTCTGGGTGGCGAAGCAGAAGATAAGCCTTTAGGGCGACGTATAATTGATCTGGATTTTTGGCGCCGGCAGTTTCTAAATATTTTTCAAACTCATT
The DNA here is from genome assembly GCA_964449835.1 of uncultured Coxiellaceae bacterium. Lineage (GTDB taxonomy): Bacteria > Pseudomonadota > Gammaproteobacteria > DSM-16500 > DSM-16500 > JABDGC01. Next base: position 5,173 of record CAYVBZ010000026.1, read on the forward strand.
GCGGATTTGCGGCAGGACAATGGCTTGCAAAGCCTTATGGTAAACGTCAACGGCGGTTTTTTGAGACTGAGAGGAATAGGGCGTCTCTATTTTTTCAAGACGCGAAAGACCTGTTTTTGTGCCAGTGGCGGCTTGCAAAATGTTGAGCAGGGGAATGGCAGAAGTCAGTGCTTCAATCGAGGAATCCTGCGAATTATTCTGCTGCAGGAAAAGCTGATATTGCATTAAATGGCGTTGAACGGAGGAAATTTGCGAAAGCCCGCGTTGAAAGTCTTTTCCGAGGCCAAAAGTGCCGACTAGAAGCGCTAAAAAACCCAAACTATAAGTCAATTGCGGGGCCCAGGATTTTTTGGGACGGGACCTGTGCGCAAGGTGGTGAGAGGTATGCGGCAATAAATAGGAAATGACATGCTTCACAAAGTAAGCCCGCGGAACGAAAAGCGTGGAAGGCGGAATTTCCAGGGCGGAAGGCAGATCGTAGTGAAAAAGGGCCTTCGACTGGGCCGCCGTGTTTTCTTGGGTGGCGCTGATTAGATAAATACCCTCAATTTCCAGGCTGGGATTGGCTGCCGACAACATTTTAATCAAATGGCCTAAACTTTCTTTAATAAACTCAAGTTGCAGCGGAAAGTCTTTTATCAAGGGGCGGAGCTCAGGATTGCGTTCTTGATGGAGCCGCCAAATGAGCTGTTTGTTGAGACGTTTTAACAAAGCATTAAAACGGTCCGTGAACAATTCCAATAACTTCTCATGTTCTTTTCGCCCCGATAAAGGGATGCCCCAGGGCTGCATGAGCTCATCGCTGCCGATGTCATTAAAGAACTCAGAAAAGCCAGGCAAAAGGTCACATTTGGTGACAATGAAATAAACAGGCACTTTGCCAAATCTGGCCCAACATTCGAGAAGACGCTGCTTGAGGTCTTGGAACCATTGCGTTTGTTGTTGCCGCGGGAGTTTGATGAGTTCTGGTAGTTGCAGGGTCAAGACCAGGGCGCCCAGGTTGTTTTTTTGCCGGTATTTGATCAGCAGATTAAGAAAACTTTGCCATAGCGTGAGATAAGCATGGGGTTTCGCTTGAGCGGCTGTCGTCGTGCTTTCTTTCCCTGCATGAAGCGCCTCTGTGAGCGAGTCATTCGCGGGCGAAAAAGCGTAACAGCCCGGTACGTCGATGAGAACCAGATCACGCGTGACCCACCAATCACAGATGGAGGAAGTGAGCGATGATTTTTCTTGTCCTTCCGATTTTTTTTGTTTGGAAAGAATGAAATTGACCTTGGATTGATTTAAGAGAGTTGTTTTGCCAGAGCCGGGAGGGCCTATGAGCAGGTACCACGGCAAGGTATTTAAGGGTGTGGAAAAGCCATTCTTATCAATCATGGTCTTTTTTAAAAAACGAACTGCACCAACAAAGCGTCCCCGCAGCGCGTGCAGCAACTGCGCGAGGTTTTGGTCATTGCGGATAGGCGGTTTCAGTGCGTCCCAAAGAAAATATTTGGTTGCCCAGGCCAAAAATAAAGCCACAATCAAGGCCAGACGTTTTTGTGGCTCTTGTAAGGGAAAATGATGGGCAATTAGCAGGTGTGGGCCGAAGCGCCAAATTAAAAGCGCAAGCACCGCCACAGGCAACAAGAGTAAATATTTAAACAATCCGCGTAGATTAATGTGTTTCATAGAAAGAGGCTTTTCCGATTTGTTTTAAATCCTGGTCGATTTGCGTGATCATGGCGCCTAAGGAATAACCTAGTCCTGACATGATCAGTAAAACGAAGCAGCTAGTGAAAAGCAGCGTCCACCCCAAGGAGGCAGGTTTTTTGGTTTTTTGTCGGACGGGAAGGGGCCTTAGTAAGTAGGGAGAAAGATTTTTAGGGAAGTCACCGCGGTAGGCACGAATTTGTTGATAAAGTCCCTGAATGACTTTTTCGAATTGATAGTTGTTGTATTGATCTGCTTGATATTGCTCTTTACTGCGGTTGCCGCTGCGATAGGGCCCTTCAAAACCCAAGCTTAAGCAAACATACATCAATTCCAGAATATCGATATAAAGAGCAGGCTCTTTAATCACTCGCTCAAGGATCACAAAAAAACGGTCTGGATTGACGGTGTCGGGGTGAAAGGCGGTGAGTAAACTATACTGGTCCCAGTGGCCTTCCGCGCCCCAACTCGTATTTTTGATGATGTCATCTAGCGTCGCGCAGAGAGCATAGCGGCTGACTAAGATATGCTCCGAGCTGTAGCCCTGCGCTTTTGCCACAGCTTGAAAGGATTGAATTTCATGCATGAGCTCTTGATGGAGTTTGCTTAAATGACGGTAGCTTTTAAGTTTTTTTAATTGCCCGCAAATAGAAAAAAGGTGGCCGGCCGCGTCAGAAATGGGATTGAGCCCAGCTTTGGGTTGGTGAAGAATGACCCGCTGGGTGGCAAGCGCTGCGCTAAAAGACGATTTTGCCGAGGGCGGTTTTGCAGAAGCTGGAGAAGCTTGTTGCGCTGAACGATCAGAGGTGTTCTGATTAATCACGTGTTCGTCGGTTGTGATCATTATCTCATCCCTTTCGTATTAGGAACATTATACAGAAATGTGGGCTTTTGGAGGAGAAATAAAAAAAATCCCGCCAGAGGCGGGATTTTTTGAAAAACAAAAAGGAAGTGTGGACTAGTCCAGCATCCCGTAAGTTTTTAGCTTTTTACGCAGAGTACCACGGCTTAAGCCTAAAACAATGGCAGCGCGTGATTGATTGTTGTTGGTGAACTCCATGACCGCTCGCATCAGGGGTTCTTCCACTTCAGCTAATACGAGGTCATATAAGTTCTTGGGGACCTCACCTTTTAGCTGCAGGAAATAATTTTCAATTGCCTGACGAACGCTTTCATGCAGCGGCTGATTTTTATGCGCAATCATGAATGGTGATTTCGGCGCGATTTCTTGTTTACTTAGAATGTCAGTGCTCATAGTTTTCTCTCATTTAAAAACAACCTGCGCTAATTATATACCATTGTTCTTTGTTAGAGCAATAGCTAAAAGTTAGTTTATTTTGTTATAAAAAATTGCCCCAAAAAAACGGCAGAAAGTCCGTAAGTTGTTCAATTGATGGAGATATCTGGTGAGAATTTTTACAGATTCATCCATTTTTCCAAATAATGAATATTAATTTGTCCTGTTTCGAAGCCGGTGCTCTTCAGGATGTCTTGGTGTAGAGGGATGTTGGTTTTGATCCCGTCAATGACGGTTTCATCTAGTGCGCTACGCATGCGTGCCAGAGCAAGTTCCCGGGTTTCTGCATGCGCGATGATTTTGGCGATTAAGGAATCGTAATTGGGCGGCACTTTGTAACTGCTATAGATGTGCGAATCAATTCGGATGCCAGGGCCGCCTGCAGCGTGAAAATAACTGATGGTGCCGGGGCAGGGCATAAAGTTGTGTGGGTCCTCGGCATTGATGCGGCATTCAATGGCATGGCCTTCGAAGCGAACGTCGGCTTGGGTATAAGACAATTTTTCACCCGCGGCGATGCGTAATTGTTCTTTGACGATATCAATACGGGTGACCATTTCGGTGATGGGGTGTTCGACCTGAACACGTGTATTCATCTCAATAAAATAAAAACGGCCATCCTCATAGAGAAATTCCATGGTGCCTGCGCCGCGGTAGCGAATATGGCGGCAGACTTCAGCGCAGCGTTCACCGATCTCAGCGCGTTGTTCGGGCGAAATTCCAGGGGCCGGCGCTTCTTCGATGATTTTTTGGTGCCTTCTTTGAATGGAGCAATCCCGCTCTCCTAAATGAATGGCGTTGCCATGGCCGTCGCCCAGCACTTGGATTTCAATATGGCGGGGGTTTTGGAGATATTTTTCCATATAAACGGTGCCGTTATTAAAAGCGGCCAGTGCCTCGCTTTGGGTCATGGCAATGGCATTGAGGAGGTGTGACTCGGTATGGACAACACGCATACCGCGTCCGCCGCCGCCGCCCGCCGCCTTAATGATCACCGGGTAACCGATCTCACGGGCCATCTTGATGGTTTCGGATTCGTCTTGACCAATAGGATCACGTGAACCGGGTACACAGGGAACGTTTTGTTCCCGCATAAATTGAATGGCCGCGATTTTATCGCCCATTTGACGGATGGTATCAGCGCGGGGGCCTATGAAAATAAAGCCGCTTTTTTCCACCTGTTCCGCAAATTCAGCGTTTTCGGCCAGAAAGCCATAGCCGGGATGAATGGCTACGGCATCGGTTATTTCCGCCGCGCTAATCAAGGCTGGAATATTGAGATAACTAGCGTTAGAGGCAGCAGGACCAATACAGACTGATTCATCCGCTAAACGCACATGGAGCAGGTCTCGGTCGGCGGTTGAGTGAACAGCCACAGTTTTAATGCCTAATTCTTTACAGGCGCGCAAGATGCGAAGTGCAATTTCACCTCGATTGGCGATAACTACCTTATCTAATGCCGCCATCGATGCCTCCTCGATATAAGTCTTTAGTCAATGACAAAAAGGGGTTGATTGAATTCAACAGGCATCCCGGTTTCAACGAGGATGGCGCTGATGGTGCCGGCCTTGTCAGCTTCAATTTGATTAAACATTTTCATGGCCTCAATGAGGCAAAGGGTGTCCCCTATATTTACTTTTTGGCCTGCCTCGACATAGGATTTGGCGCCGGGGGAGGGGGAAAGGTAAACCGTTCCGACCATGGGCGCGCGGAGAGTGTGTTTGTTGCTAAGATCAGGCGTGGCCGCGGTTTCGGTGGCGGCAGCGCTTCGGCCTTCGTTGTGTGAAGCCGCAGTTTGCTGCTCTGCGGCCGTGTTGACATAGCTTGCAACAGGCTGGGCTTGTGTCAGAAAGGGGGTGCTCTTGACCTCTCGGGTAATTCGCACGGATTCTTCGCCTTCGCGGATTTCAATTTCCGCAATACCTGTTTCTTTGATCAACTCAATTAATTTTCGAATTTTACGCATGTCCATCGGGTGCATGCTCCTTCATAAAATAAGGAAGTGAATTTTGCATGATCTTGTCAGTTTTGTCCAGATACTTACATGATCGCAGTAGATCGGCGAAATTAAAAGCTTTTTTATGAATAGGCCCGCAGTTTTGGCCGTAAATAAGCAAAGAGCGGCGGTAAAAGCGAAAGAACGATAATAGCTAAAATAACCGTAGAAAAATGGGCTTTAATAAAGGGGAGATTGCCGAAACAATAGCTGACATAGAGTAACCCCCCAACCCAGAGGAGAGCGCCGAGCACATTATAAAAAAGAAAACGCGCATAACTCATATAGCCAACACCGGCAACAAAAGGAGCAAAGGTGCGAATTATAGGAAGAAAACGCGCAATTATGATCGCTTTTCCACCATGTTTCTCGTAAAATTGGTGCGTTTTGACTAAATAGCTAGGATTGAAAAAACGGGATTTGGAAAAGTGGAAAACACGCGACCCCAGGAAACGGCCAATGGTATAATTGGCGGCATTTCCTAAAATAGAGGCGCTGGTTAATAGGATAAAAAGAAGGTGTATATTGAGGGGCTGTGAGGGGCCTGCTGCTAAAGCGCCAGCGGCGAATAAAAGAGAGTCGCCTGGTAAAATAGGGGTGACTACAAGCCCAGTTTCACAAAAAATGATCATGAAAAGAATGACATAAGCCAAGGTTCCATAGGTGTTGACCAAGGCGATGAGTTGCAGGTCCAAATGAAGGACTAGGTTTACAAAAGCATGCAGGGTTCCCATAAATTAAAGTAGTCTCTTTCTGAAAGGTAATGATAATGACATTTCTAACAAGCTTTCGTCAATTTCCAAAATCCCGGCTGCGCCGCTTAAGGGGCAAGGATTTTTCACGGCGTTTGGTCGCAGAAACCGATTTAAAAGTGGATGACCTGATTTATCCTCTTTTTTTGATGGAAGGTAAAAATCAACGGCAGGCCATTGCTTCAATGCCCGGTGTTCAGCGTATAACACTCGATTTGCTCCTTCAAGAAGCGGAAAGCCTGTTACAGTTAGGCCTTCCTAGTCTTGCACTCTTTCCGGTGGTCCCGATGGATAAAAAATCACCCGGGGCGGAGGAGGCTTTCAATTCGAAGGGGCTTATTCCAAGCGCGGTGCGCAGTTTAAAACAACATTTTCCAGATTTGGGGGTGATCACGGATGTGGCCTTGGATCCTTATACCTCGCATGGGCAGGATGGGGCCATTGATGAAAATGGCTATGTTTTAAATGATGAGACCAATGCCATCTTGGTCAAACAAGCTTTAGCCCAGGCCGAAGCTGGCGTCGACATTGTGGCGCCCTCTGATATGATGGACGGCCGTATTGCCTCAATCCGAGAGGCCTTTGAAAAGGCGGGCTTCAAGAATACACAAATTTTGGCTTACTCCGCCAAATACGCTTCTTCTTTTTATGGCCCTTTTCGTGAGGCGGTCGGATCCAGCACAAATCTAGGCAAGGCCAACAAGTTGGAATACCAGATGGACCCTCGAAACCGGGATGAAGCCCTTCATGAAATTGCCATGGATCTTGCGGAAGGCGCGGATTATGTCATGGTGAAGCCCGCTTTGCCCTATCTCGATGTCATTCGTCAAGCCAAGGAAATCTTCCGCGTTCCCACTTTCGCCTATCAAGTGAGTGGGGAATATGCCATGCTGAAAGCGGCGGCCCAAGCGGGATGGCTGGATGAGCGGGCCATTGTTTTGGAATCCCTAATTGCCATGAAGCGGGCGGGCAGTGATGCTATTTTGACTTACTACGCGAAACAGGTAGCGCAGTGGTTAGGTCAGAGCTAAAAACTCGGAGACAAGTAAGTGGACAAGTTACCATCCTTGGCTTTGCAGCGCTGGCTTGAAGATGCCGGGTCCTTTATAAAGCGTTTAAGACAGCGGCAGCTTAATCCACGAGTGGTTGTTTTAGATCAGAAGTGGGCTTATCCAACCCCGCGAGAGCGAGCTTGCCTGCATCTTCCCTTGCGCCGTTCTGTTTTTGTTCGTGAAGTAGAAATTAGGGATGAAAAAGGCCCTTTCATGTTTGCGCGCACCGTGCTTCCTCCTCGAACTTTGTCAGGCCGGGGGCGCTGTTTAGCGCAATTGGGGACGCGTTCTTTAGGTTCAGTTTTATTCGCGAACCCGAAGTTTGAGCGCAGCGCTTTTGAAATCAGGCCCTGTCAGCTTTTACAATATTCTTCGCAGACTGTTTGGGAAAGACAATCGTTTTTTTATCTCAAAGGAAAAGCGCTTTTGTTGCGCGAAGTGTTTTTGCCGCGCTTAATTGATTTCATAAACGCCTTATGATCTTTGAACGTTTAAAACAATATGCTTATTTAATGCGTCTCAACAAACCGATTGGTATTTTGTTGCTGCTTTGGCCGACGTTGTGGGCCTTATGGCTGGCCAGCGCGGGAAAACCGTCTTGGGGCCTGCTTATTATTTTTATCGCGGGCGTGATTTTAATGCGCTCCGCAGGATGCATCATCAATGATTTTGCCGACCGCCATTTCGATGGAAAGGTCCGCCGCACACGAAGCCGGCCTTTGGCTGCAGGAACAGTCACGACAAGCGAAGCTTTGATTTTATTTGTACTACTTTGTCTTCTAGCGCTTACTCTGGTCTTGCGTTTAAATCGGCTGACTCTGATTTATGCTGTGCTGGGCGCAGGTTTGGCAGTTTTTTATCCGTTCATGAAACGTTTTACACACTGGCCGCAAGCCGGTCTTGGCCTTGCATATACTTGGGGGGTCCCCATGGCTTTTGCAGCGACACAAGGCCGCCTAAGTTGGGAGGCTTGGTTTTTATTTTTCACAGCCATGCTGTGGCCTCTTATTTACGATACTTTCTATGCCATGGTCGATCGGGAGGATGATCTCAAAGTAGGCATTAAATCGACTGCAATTTTATTTGGCAGAGCTGACCGTCTGATGACAGGGCTTTTACAGGGAGTTTTCCTATTGGCCTTGGGTCTGGTTGGGTGGATTTTTCATCTTGGTTTTTATTATTATCTTAGTTTGGTTTTTGCCGCAGGCTTATTCTGTTATCAACAATACTTAATCCGCAGACAAGATCCGGGCGCCTGTTTTAAGGCCTTTCTAAATAATCACTGGGTAGGCATGGCTATTTTTATAGGGATTTCTCTTGCGCGGACCTAAATTGAAAATTGTTGCGGACCGCGATCTTCCCTTTGTGCGGGAATACTTTGATGATGAAGGGGAGTTGGTTTTAAGGCCAGGCCGACAGTTGAAGCGGGAGGACCTGTTGGATGCTGACCTGCTCTTGGTACGTTCTATCACTCAGGTTGATGAGAACTTACTACAAGGCAGCTCGGTGAAGTTTGTGGGCACGGTGACAACGGGTATTGACCATTTGGATACGGCTTGGCTCGATCAAGCCGGTATTCTTTGGCGTTCTGCCGCCGGTTACAATGCCCTGCCAGTCGCAGATTATGTTATTGCCGTGATTGCGGCTTTACAGCAAGAACGAGCGCTACCTGAAGCCTTACGCGTGGGCGTGGTCGGTGTGGGCCATGTTGGAGGATGCGTGGCGGAGCGTTGTCAGCGCTTGGGTTTTGAAGTCCTGCTTTCTGACCCGCCCCGTGCGGAGCAAGAAACAAACTTCCCTTCGCAGCGCTTGAGTGATTTAAAAAATCTTGATCTTGTCAGTCTGCATGTTCCTTTGCAGCGTTCAGGAAAACACGCGACGTATCATATGATTAATCGTGATTTCTTGCGGGCGACGACCCAGCCCGCCGTTTTGCTGAATACCAGCAGAGGCCCTCTCGTGGACTTTAATGGTCTTGAGAAAGAGCGGACCCTGTGGCGCTATTGTTTTGATGTCTGGGAGAACGAACCCCTCATTGATTCTGGCATTTTGCAGGCCAGTCATATTGCGACTCCTCATCTTGCCGGCTATTCCTTGCAATGCCGCTATCGCGGTATTGCGCAAATCTACCAGGCCTGCTGCGAGTTAGATTTGCTACGTCCTAAGACCAAGGTTTTACCTCTTTTGCCCTCACAACGGCTTAGTTTTGAAAATAGAAAATTAAGTTGGCAAGAGGTTGTTCTCGCAATCTTTAACCCGCTCGCGGTCACGCAGGTGATGAAAGAAGCCTTCTTGAAGAAAAAAACAACCTTTGACGCTTTGCGCGAGCGGTATATAGGCGAGCAGATTCAGCGACATGAATTCAGTTCGACTATTGTTTCCGAGCTTTATTTAGATGAAAAAGATCGTTATGCTTTAATGCAACTAGGAATCACTATCGAAGAGTAAACAATATGATATATAGCATGACAGCCTTTGCACGGGCCCAAAGTGAAGGGGCGTGGGGGTCCGCGGTTTGTGAGTTAAAGTCAGTGAATCACCGTTATCTCGAGATTCGGGTGCATCTCCCTGACGCGTTTTATGCGTTGGAACAGGCCATGCATGAATTTCTCCGCCAAAATTTAAAACGCGGCAAAGTGGAATGTTATTTCCGTTTTCAAGCCGGCGAAACCGTGGATGTTCCGCTGCAGGTCAATGTGGGTTTGGCGAAACGCTTGATTGAGGCGAATCAAGAAGTGGCCCGTTTTTTGCCGGATGGCATGGCAATGAACTCTATGGATATTTTAAAGTGGCCGGGCGTGATCCAGTCGGCTGAAGCGAATATAGAGGGCCTGCGTAAAGTCTTAATGGCTTTGTTGGAAGCGGGCGTCAAAGATTTGTTGGCGGCGCGCAAGCGCGAAGGAGAAGAATTAAAAAATATTTTCCTGCAGCGCTTGGATAATTTGCATGCGGAAATGGTCAAGGCCAAAGAGCGGATTCCCCTGATTTTACAGAGCCAACGCGAAAGATTGTTAAAGCATTTTACCGACGCACAAGTAGAAATGGACAAGCAGCGTTTGGAGCAAGAAATGGTCATGTTTACGCAAAAAATTGACGTGGTCGAGGAAATTGAACGTATTGAAACACATATCGCCGAAGTGCGCCGGGTGTTAAAACAGGGGGGGCTTATTGGCCGACGTTTGGATTTCCTGATGCAGGAATTGAATCGCGAGGCCAATACCTTGGGCTCAAAATCAGTTGATGTAGAAACGACGCGTGCTTCGTTGGAAATGAAAGTCTTGGTTGAACAGTTGCGGGAGCAAATGCAAAATATTGAGTGATGCTAGGTGCCTGGAAGTGTCATGCCGTCAGAAAAAAGCAACTTTTCCCGCAAAAATTTGCGGGAAAAGGGAGGCGTTGTTTTAGCTTTATTGGTTGCTGGTCCCGCCTTGCGCTTTCGTAATCAAATTACTGGCTTGATAACCGCTATTTGCGACTAAAAGCGAGTTGGTCATGGCAATGGTGGCTAACATCTGTTTCTGCGTTTGTACTAACTGGTCCATCAGAACATAATTTTGAGAAACATATAAGAGTATTTGTCTCAAGACCCAGCCTAAGTCGTTGCTAATAACAGAGGTAAACCAACCTGAGTTGCTGGACTGCGTGATCAGTTGCTTGCGCATGGAAGTGTCATTGCTTAAGGTTTGGCTGTCCTGATACAGACGGCTGAGAACATAGGCATTATAGGTTTGTACGGCAACCACCGTGTTGTAAAAAGAAATATAATTTTTTTGCGCTTGCGCGGTGCCGCGCCACCCCGCTCCTGGAATGGGAAAAACGATGGCTAAGCTCGAAGCATTGGTGAGGTAATTCAAGGAAGCATTGACGCCAGATCGCGGATCAGGAGACAGTAATGGGGCACCTAGTAAAGTGGTGTAACTGAGGTCATTCAAATACTGTGGATTACCCGAGGAAATGTTGGAAGCGCCAAAGAAAGTAGTCAACAAGCTGGTCTGTAAAGCGAGCTGATTGGCTTCGCTGGTTAAAGCATTGGAACCCAAGGTAGATAGCCAGTTTTGCTCATTGCTCCAATTGCTGCTCCAGTTGACTGGGTCAGTCGAGTTATTATCTGTGGCCAGCCAAGTGGTGACGAAGGAAGGCAGGTTCGCGAGATAAGTCGGCAACTGATTGACAACCGAGAGCATGGAGTTGGTGTAAGTTTGAATATTGTTTAAGTAGGGAACGTCGACTTGATCAGCTTGCGCGCTTGGGGTGAAAAGAGCGCTGGCAAGTGTTACTGAGGCTAAGACAACTGCGAATTGCTTCGATCTTCTGAAAAAATGATTCATTACAATCTCCTTTTGCATCAATATTTAATGTTCCAACCCCCGGAAGGGGCAGGCTGGTTCGAATTATTAGCGGGAGGGGCGGGTTGGTTCGAATCTGAGTTTTGAAACCCGGTATAAACTTGAGATTGTGAAGGCGCTGAAGCCGGCGGTGTGGCGGGAGCAGGTCCTGCTGGGGGTGCGGCGGCTTGGGCCGCACCTTGCTCAGTCGGTGCTGCGTCACTTGGCGGTGGCGTGGTTACCGCTTCAGGTTTTGTTCCTTCAGGGGAGGTTGCGGGCGGCGTATTTGTCGGCGGAGGAGTGGGCGGCACTTTGGCCAGTTCTTGTTTCAGTTGATCTGATAAGGCCTGGTTTTTTTTCTGTTCAAGTTGTTGTGTTTGGCTTTGAAAATCATTAGGCGGCGCGATACTCTGTTCGCTTTCGGCACTGGCCAAAGTTTGTTTCGCTTGAGCTGGCGCTTTATTCAAAAAATAAGATTGCGCGGCGGCATAGCCTGTCAGGAAGGAGACAGCAATCATTGTAAAAGAAAATAAGGTCCTTTTTATCATGAAAACCAGCTCCCTTTAGGTTGAAAATTTCTAAATATGTTCCTGCTCCAACGCTTTTAAAACGAGTTCAAAGCGTTCAACTGAAAACACCCGCGCTAGTAGCCGTAAGCGTTCAAAAACAATATTCCGTCTCAAAAATAAGTTCGCCATTTGGTTTTCAGGGGTATTGTTTTCTTCCGCATACATCAATAATTTGGACGCGGAACCCGGATCGATGGTGTCGATGGCTTGCAGCAGCCTTAAAATACGTGAGGATTTGATATGCGCGCACAGGGTGACAAAGAGGTCTTCTTTGCTTAATTCGAATTTTGAGACTTGATCGAGAGATTCTCCAAGACTGGTGATTGCCTGTTCCAAAGCGGCGTCGCCGTCCAAAGTCCAGTCTTCCGCGGTTTCCATAAAAGAGATGACGCGATAAATCATCGGGTCGTCGTAGCTTTTCCAATACTCGTGCGAAGACTGTAAATCCAATTTTGGCATGAGGCTTCCATTTATCCTGCGTTGCGGGAACTACTGCTAGTATACGGTATTTGTATTATCGTATAAACTTAATTTTAGACTTCCTCGGGATAGGAACAGTGTAATGATTTTAGGTGCTTTATTAAAAAAGACCTTAACAGTATTCAAGGTAGCTTTCCTGCTAAGTTGTTTGTCCCTTGTTTCATGTGTGACCCATACAAACGATTTTGTGCAATCGCAGGTCCAAAATAATCTCCTTCAAGAGAATTGGAAAAGCCAAATCGACCAAGATCCAGGGAAATGGAAAAAACATGCTGATAATTGGCTTTGGTATGGCACGCCTAACTCGCTCGAGCGCGCTAATCGCAGGGCCCCTTATTCCGATGCGATGAGCACTATGATGGTGCGGGTCCCTGATTTCACCCAAATCCGGGTGGACGGCGATTTTGAAGTGCAGATTGATGGCCGGTATCAACATAATTCAGTCTATCTTTATGGCACGAATACAGAATTACGACAGTTCGCTGTAGAAGTAAGGGACCATGTTCTCATCATTCGCCGGGTGGAAATCAAAGATCCACGGCATGTGATTGTCCGAATTGCGATTCACAATCTTCAAGGTCTAGTCCAAAACGGTAGCGGCAAAGTCCAGGGCCGGTTTATCCGGGCAAATCCTTTGAGTTTGACGGCGGCAGGCAGTGGTGACGTGATTTTGGCTGGCAGAATTAATGTGAAACACGTTGATATTTCAGGCAGCGGGGATGTGACCTTGCTTGGGGCTTATACGCCGTTTTTAAGAATCGACTCGAGTGGCAGCGGCACCTTGAATATCAGCGGCAGAATTGGGGTGGATACCATTAATCATAGTGGCAGCGGCGACATTAATCTTCTCGGTGTGGATACCAGCTCCTTAAGCATTGGGGCGGGCGGCACAGGAAAAATAGGTTTGAAAGGCGTGGCCAACTTGAAACAAGTGACTGCGAATGGCAACGTGGCCGTTTATCTCGACCAGGTGAGGAGCCAAGATATTTATGCCTATGTGCGGGACAAGGCCGTCATTGGCGTCGCGGGAGAGACTAAAACACTTTATATCGATGCGCGGGGTTCATCTACCTTTGCGGGGACTCATCTCTTCAGTCGGTATACCTATGTCCGGACGCGTGAATGGGCGCATGTGAATACCACAGCGGATGATCGCGCCTTTGCTGCTGCGGATGATAATAGCAGTATTTATATCTTCGGCTGGCCGAATGTGATTTCACCTTATGTGAGCGGGAATGCGGTTGTTATTCCGCTTGAACCCTTGCCGAGGACGCCGGTGCAGGTGTTGCGTTATCAGAAGAAGCATGCCAGAAGGTTTGGGTTGGAGACCTATGTGCCTTAAATAAACTGATCACCCCAAAGACTTCAATAAACTCCCCACTGAGGTCCCCAAAGATCCTGCCATTTTATTAAGAAAAGAACTAGAAGGCGTATAGTCACGATAGTGACTTACCTTAAACTCCTGGTCCATGGTATCCATTAAATTCCCTAACCCATCAACCAAGCCCAATTTAAGCGCAGTTGTGCCGATCCAAAAGTCGCCATTAAAAAGAGTTGCAGGATCTGCGTGCAGCTTTCCTTTCCGTGCGGCCAAGACCGCGTTGTTAAAGTTCGTTTGCACCTCGCCCAAGGTTTCATTTGCTTTATCGGTATCGCTTTTCGTTTGCGGCGCAAAGGGGTCCAAGCGGTCTTTGGCGCTGCCAGACATGTATACGCGTCTTTCAATGCCCAATTTATTCATCAATTCGGTAAAGCCAAAGCCTTTCATGATGACGCCGACTGAGCCGGTTAAAGTATTCGGATTCACATAAATTTGATCGGCTGCCACTGCGATATAATAAGCGCCTGAGGCCAGAAAGTCCTCGCCTACCACCACTACTTTTTTATGGTATTTTTTTTTCAAGGAAAGAATTGCATCGTGGATAATGGAGGCTTGTACGGGGGCGCCCCCGCCAGAGTTAATATCCAAGATCACGCCCTTGGCGCGGTCATCCGTGAAGGCTTGTTTGAGTGCTGGCACAACCGTTTCGGAGGAAAAGTCACTACCCGGCTCAATGGTGCCGTTTAATCGAATAAAGGCCACATATCCGCCATCCAAGGGCGGAGTTGATACATAATTTGAACTAAATGCAATCCAAATAAAAAAAATGATCAGGGAAAACCAGGCGAAAAAGCGAAAGTTTTTCCAACGTCGCTCTGAGCGTTTTTCTTTGAGAAGGGCTTGGACAAGCTCTGTGCCGGCTTGATTGTAAACAGATTGTTGCTCTTTTATGTCGCTCATGTTATTCATACCCGCCTAAAATTTTATTTCATTACAACAGAAGTAACGTTATAATTCATCCCATTTTTAAAGCTCCAGGACAGAAGGAGTGTTATGAGCTGCTTAATTAAACTGATTTTCATGGGCTTGCTTTTAGTAAGCAACGCCGTTTTTGCGGATACGCAGTTAAATCTGACTGAAGGCGTATCTCCGGTTAGCCACGATATTTTTGAATTGCACATGACTCTCTTTTGGATCTGTGTCGGCATTGGCATTATTGTTTTTGGCGTGATGCTTTATTCAATTATAAATCACCGGAAATCGTTGGGGGTGAAGCCGGCTGAGTTTCATGAACATCTCTCTCTTGAAATATTTTGGTCTATCATTCCTTTTGTTATTTTGGCGGTCATGGCGGTCCCGGCCACGAAGGTGTTAATTAATATGAGCAACACCGAAAATGAAGACCTCACCATCAAAATTACGGGCTATCAATGGAAATGGCATTATGAATACCTGGAAGATGGCGTGAGCTTTTATAGTAATCTGTCCACACCCTACGACCAAATGTTTAAAAACGCCCCTAAAGACGAACATTATTTGCGTGAGGTCGACCATCCCTTAATTGTTCCCATCCATAAAAAAATCCGTTTCCTGGTCACTTCGAATGATGTGATTCATTCTTGGTGGGTCCCCGATCTTGGCGTCAAACGAGATGCCGTGCCAGGTTTTATTAATGAAGCGTGGGCCCGCGTTGAAAAGCCAGGCATTTACTATGGGCAATGCGCTGAACTTTGCGGGATGAATCATGCCTATATGCCGATTGTTGTGGTTGCGACAACCGAAGACCAATACAAAGATTGGGTTGCTGAGCAGAAAGGTGGAAAGAAAGGAGGCGCCGCGGAAGATCTTAACAAGCAATGGACCTTAAAAGAATTAACGCAGCGTGGTGAAGAGGTTTATAACCGTGTTTGCGCAGCCTGCCATCAACCGACAGGTGTTGGCATGCCGCCGACCTTCCCGGCGCTCAAAGGCAGCAAAGTTGCGACAGGCCCTGAGGCGGACCATATCAACACGGTCTTAAATGGGCGGCCGGGCACAGCCATGCAGGCTTTCAAAGATCAGCTGAGTGCGGTGGAATTAGCGGCGGTTATTACTTATGAGCGGAATGCCTTTGGTAATAACACCAATACCATGGTGCAGCCCATTCAAATTCAAGCTGCAAAGGAAGGGAAATCGGTGTCGGAAGTCAGTACAGAGGCTAAAGCTGCGGCAAAATCGGCGTCAGCTGAGACAGCTGCTCCTGCGAAAACCGAAAGAGAGCCAGTTCAAAGCACGGCGGGTGCACCTGCCGCTGCGGCAAGCAGCACCCCAGCTGCTCCTGCTGCTGAAGCAAGTGGGGCTGCCAAAAAATATAGTAAAGAAGAATTAATGCAGCTCGGCGAAAAGACTTATCTTAGCCATTGTGCTATGTGTCATCAACCCGGCGGAACGGGCATGCCGCCAACCTTCCCGGCCTTAAAGGGCAGTAAGATTGCTACAGGCCCTGTCGGCGAACATTTGGACCGCGTTTTGAACGGCAAGGCGGGGACCGCAATGCAAGCCTTTAAAGACCAGCTGAGTGACGATGAGTTAGCAGCCGTCATCACCTATGAAAGAAATGCCTTTGATAACAACACCAATACCTTGGTGCAGCCCGCGGATGTTGCCGCCGCGAAAAAAGCGCCAAGTCAACCATCGACTAATAATAAGTAATTAAGGGAGCCACAGACTATGTCACATGAACATCCCTCGCTTGCAAAAAAGGGAATGATCCCGTGGTTAACCAGCTGGGTATTCACGACCAATCATAAAGACATTGGCACTTTATACATGGTTTTCAGTTTACTCATGCTTTTTGTGGGCGGAAGTTTGGCCTTGGTGATTCGTGCCAAACTCTATCAGCCAGGTACGAACTTCATTAGTCCAGATTTTTATAACACGGTTGTGACGACACATGGTCTCATCATGATTTTCGGTGTGATCATGCCTGCTTTTGTGGGTTTGGCGAACTGGATGGTTCCCATGATGATCGGCGCGCCCGATATGGCCTTGCCGCGCTTGAACAATTGGAGCTTTTGGCTGCTGCCTTTTGCTTTTACCCTTCTGCTGAGCACTTATTTTGTTGCGGGTTCCGGCCCTAACTTTGGCTGGACCATGTATGCGCCGTTATCTTCTCAATTTGGCCCGCCCAGCACAGATTTTGTGATTGTGGCCATTCACATGATGGGGATTTCTTCGGTACTGGGCGCTATTAATATTATCGCGACGATTCTCAATCTGCGTGCGCCCGGTATGACCTTAATGAAAATGCCGATGTTTGTTTGGTCTTGGTTGATTACCGCTTTTCTGTTGATTGGCGCCATGCCTATCTTGGCAGGGGTTGTGACAATGGTTCTTTTTGACCGTCACTTTGGCACCACCTTTTTCAATGCTGCTGGCGGCGGCGATCCGGTCATGTTCCAGCATCTTTTTTGGTTTTTCGGGCATCCCGAAGTTTACATCATGATTTTGCCGGCTTTCGGTATTGTGTCTGAAATTATTCCGACTTTTAGCCGTAAAAAATTGTTTGGACATCATTCCATGGTGATCGCAATGGCCTCCATTGCTCTTCTCTCCTACGTTGTGTGGGGACATCATATGTTTACCTCCGGAATGGCTTTAGGCACCCAGATTTACTTTATGTATGTCACGATGTTGATTGCGGTCCCAACGGGCGTGAAAGTCTTTAACTGGGTCACCACCATGTTTCGCGGCGCCATGACCTTTGAAACGCCGATGTTGTTTGCTCTTTCTTTTGTTGTTTTGTTCACCATTGGTGGTTTTTCCGGCTTGATGCTCGCGATTGTGCCTGCGGATTATCAATACCAAGACACTTATTTTGTTGTGGCGCACTTCCATTATGTTCTAGTGACAGGCGCGATGTTTGCCATTCTCGCGGCGGTTTATTACTGGATTCCTAAGTGGACAGGACACTATTACAATGAATTTTTAGGCAAGTTGCATTTTTGGGTTTCAGTGATCGCGGTAAATATCACCTTTTTTCCGATGCATTTCCTCGGACTTGCGGGCATGCCGCGCCGAATTGCAGATTATGCTTTGCAATACACAACCTTTAATATGACCGCGAGCATTGGTGCTTTCTTTTTTGGTTTTGCACAGCTCATTTTCCTTTATAATATGGTCCGGACCATGTGCAAGAAAGGAAAGAAAGCGGATGATCAAGTTTGGGAAGGGTCGCATGGTCTGGAATGGACTTTAAGTTCCCCGCCTCCTTACCATAGTTTTACAGAGCCGCCCGTGATTGCTTAGGATTTTATAATGCAAAAGGCACAACGTAAAACGATAGCGATCTTAATCTTGGCCGTTGTGATTATGTTCGGCTTTAGTTTTGCTTTGGTTCCCTTATATCGGGTAGCCTGTAAGAAAATAGGTTTAAATACCTCCGTGCCGGTCAGCGATTTTCCGAGCACGGCGGTTATGGTCTCGGGCGCAACGGCTGCGAACTCACGAAATTTAACTGTTCAGTTTATTGCAATAAAGAACCAAGGCTTGGCCTGGGATTTTAAGCCGCAGACTAAAATGATTACGGTGCATCCGGGAGACAAGGCTAAAGTTATATTTTATGCAAAAAATAATACCAATAATGACATGACAGTGCAGGCTATTCCAAGCATGACGCCAGCAGAGTCCATTACTCATTTTCATAAATTGGAATGTTTTTGCTTTAATCAGCAGTTTTTAAAGGCCGGCGAAGCCAAGAACATGGCGCTCGTTTTCCAGGTCGATCAGGACTTACCAAAAGAGGTGCATACGATTACACTTGCGTATACTTTGTTTGATGTTACACCACAAGCGCAGAAGAAGGAGCTAGGATGAAACAAAAATATCAACCAGTGGATTATTATTTAATAGCTGACCCCAGCTATTGGCCTTTGTTTGGATCAATTGGAATTTTTTGTTCGGTCTTGGGCTTGGTGAATGTTCTGCATGACAACACGATTGGTATTTATCTCTGTTTTGTCGGAGTGCTTTTATTGGCTTTTACCATGGCCGGGTGGTTTGGCGCGGTCATTAAGGAAAGTGTCTTGGGCCTTCATAGCAAGCGCATGGATTTAACCTACCGTTGGGGCATGCTGTGGTTTATCGTCTCTGAAGTCGCGCTCTTCTTTATTTTTTTCACCGCTTTATTTTATTCTCGCGTTTTTACGATTCCCATCTTGGGCGGTGAACCGGGTGTATTGCTTCAAGACTTGCTGATGTCCGGCAGTGTTTACACACACAAACTCCTCTGGCCCAGCTTCCAAGCTGCTTGGCCTTTATTAAAAAATCCAAATCCCTCACTTTTTGTAGCGCCGAAGCAAGTTATGGACACCTGGGGTATTCCTGCGATTAATACCTTTATTCTTTTGAGTTCAGCCGTGACCGTGACCTGGGCGCATTGGGGTTTGAAGAAAAATCGTCGTTGGCAGCTGAATTTGGGTCTGGTCGTAACGGTGGCCTTAGGCTTGTTTTTCATTAGCATGCAGGCGCATGAATACTACTTGGCTTATTCGGAATATGGCCTGACCCTGGGGAGTGGGATCTACGGTACCACTTTCTTTATGTTAACGGGCCTCCACGCTATGCATGTGACCATGGGCGTGATCATGTTAACAACCATTTTAATGCGCTGTATCCGCGGCCATTTTCTGCCGGAGCATCATTTCGCCTTTGAGGCGGTTTCCTGGTATTGGCATTTTGTGGATGTGGTTTGGCTCTTTTTGTTTCTTTTTGTTTATTGGTTCTAACTCAACTGACGTGACCTGCTATGCCATGGCTGATTAATGCGGAACAACTGGATCGTTTCCGGAAAAACCAAAGGAATTTAGTGGTTTTGGATGCGACTTGGCATGGCGCGGAAAATGAAAAAGCCAAACAGGAATTTATAGAAAAACATATCAGCGGCGCGCGCTTTTTTGATCTCAGTCTTTTCAATGATTCCACTTCTTCATTGCCAAACACCTTGGGCCGGGACGAAGAAAAATATGCAAACTTACTCGGCGCTTTAGGCTTACGGCCTGACTGTAAAATTATTTTTTATGATCACAGTGCTTTTCATAGCAGCTGCAGGGCCCTGTGGGTCTTAAAAATGTTAGGGCATCCGCCGCAGCTTTTGTATATTTTAGACGGTGGACAAGCCGCCTGGGAAAAGTATGGCGGGAAAATGGAGTCAGGAGAAAGTCCTCCGGCTTCGAAGATCTATCCTGTGTATTATCATGAAAAATATCTACGGAGTTTGGCGGAAATGAAAGAGCTGGTCCAGACTGCCACAGAGCAAGTAATTGATGTCAGGCACCCGGTGCGTTTTTCAGGCGGCGGTGAGCCCCGACCGGGTGTTCGGCCAGGCCACATTCCTGGTAGTTTTTGTTATCCCTTCACGGCTTTTTTTGATAAAGAGGGTTATTTCTTGGCGCTGGATAAACTACGACGCCGGATGGGAGGCATTGGCATTGATTTGAACGCACCGACCGTGACGCTCTGTGGCTCTGGAATCACAGCGGCCATTGCGAATTTTGCCTTGGATCTTTTAGGCAATGAAAACAATGCCTTATATGATGGTTCCTGGACGCAGTGGGGGGCGGAAACTTTATATGCCGGAGAGGACAGTTTAGCTGAGCGCCCGCTCGATACCTGCCTCTAGAGTTCGACTATACTTAAGCTAGTCCTTGAAAGGGAAGACAGCACGCATGAAACAAGCATTACAGCCTGTTCAGGCACCCATTCATGCCAAAGTCCAGGTTCCTGGCTCTAAAAGTATTTCGAATCGGGCTTTGCTTTTGGCCGCCCTGGCCAATGGGGTTTCTGAAATTCAAAATATCCAAGTCAGTGACGATATTCGCATCTTTGTGAAGGCTTTGGCCGCTCTTGGTATCTCCATTCAATTAGATGAAGCAGCGCGCAAAGCCGTGATTGGCGGTTGCAGCGGACAATTTTTGAATAAACATTGTGTGGTTTGGTGCGGGGAGTCAGGGACCTTGGCGCGCTTTGTTTTAACGGCATGCGCAGGGCTTTCCGGCGCTTATTATTTCGACGGCGCTGTCTCCCTTCGGAAGCGTCCCATGGCTTCTTTGCTGCATATTTTGACAAGTCAAGGCGTCACTTGTATTCCCAATGATTCTGAAAGATTGCCTTTTACCATTATCAGTCCGAATGGTTTGCGCGGGGGAAAAATTTTTGTGGATGGGTCGAAAACCGGGCAGGTGGTTTCAGCGCTTTTATTGATTGCCCCCTTTGCGAAAACGCCTATTCAGCTGCATGTGGAAAAATTGGTTAGCCTTTATTATGTCGATTTGACTTGCGCCATGATGGCGGAGTTCGGTGTTGAGGTTGAAAGAGTCAGCGAAACAATGTTTTCCGTTTCGCAGCCGCAGCACTATTTGGCGCGTGACTATCAGGTGGAACCGGATTTTTCAACAGCATCTTATTTTTTTGCCGCGGCGGCCGTCACAGGCGGAGAAGTGACAATGCAGGCTGTTCGCAGGCGGGAGATCAAGCAAGGCGATATCATTTTTTTATCGATGCTGGAGAAAATGGGTTGTGAGGTCCATGAGCTTAGTTCCGGATTGATGGTGAAAGGCCCTCGACGGTTGCAAGGTTTAGAAGTCAGCATGAGGGACTGTCCTGATTTATTTATGACTTTGGCTGCTATTGCGCCCTTTGCACGAACGCCGACGCTGATTACGGATATTGGACATGCGCGTTTTAAAGAATCAGACCGTCTGAAGGCGATGTATAAAGGCCTGGGCCGGCTGGGCGTTCGTGTTGAGGAAGGAGAGAGCTGGTTTAAGATCTACCCTTCAGAGCCGCATGGTGGCGTAATTCATAGCCACCAAGATCACCGCATCGCCATGGCTTTTTCGGTCCTGTCTTTGCGCGTTCCGGATGTTGTCATCGAAGGCGCTGAGTGTGTCGCAAAGTCTTGTCCTGAGTTTTTTCAGCTTTGGGAGCAGATTGTAAACGGTTTTTAGCATTCAGCGATATTTACCTCTAGCAAAGAAGGGGCTATTTTCTCCTTGCATGGACTGGATGTCCCCGTTGGTGCGGAGGAAAAAGAAGAAAAAACAGGCCTCTTTTTAACCCAGAACTTGAAACTCGATTCCCACCCGTTTTCGGGTATAATACCGCTCACTTCAGCTCCCTTCGTCTAGTGGCCTAGGACATCGCCCTCTCACGGCGGTAACGCGGATTCGAATTCCGCAGGGAGCGCCAGATTAATCAATGGGTTAAACATTCTGGCTCATTATTTAAACAGTATTTAGTCAACTTTTAGTTAAAATCAGCTTTATAACACGGCCTGTTCCTCTACATTGAAAAATGCACGGACAGGTTTTCTTTCTGTAGAAGATAAGAGGTTTAGAAGCCTTGCTGAGGGAAGTGAAGTAACAGACCCCTTAAAAGTATTCTAGGTTACTCTTGCTTACTATCTGGATAAGTAATTATTCCTAGACTTTCAATAAGCATTGCCTGTTGCCATTCAAATATTTTAACGCCAGAAAAGTCCAATTTTCTTATGTCAATATTTCTTATCTCAGCATTTCGCAAGTCTGCTTTAAATAAGGACAAGCCGTCATATTCGTTGGGTGCAAAATCAGTACTGGTTAAATCTGCTTCCTCTAAGTTTGCTCTTGTGAAAATGACGGCGACAAACTTACTTTCAGACAAATTACATTTTTGTAAGTAGACACCTTCAAAATTAGAATATCTAAAATCTGTTTTGGTCAGATAGGCAGCACTGAATAAAGCGGTACGGCTTACAATGTGAACAAAGTTAGCAAATTGAAAATTGCAGCCTTGAGCTCGGGAGTCATTGATTGTGATTTGAAATACATTTGCGCGTTTAAAGTTATTCATTGATATATTGCAGCGATGAAACTCAGTGCGTCTTAAGTCCGCAAGGCTAAAGTTACACCCTTGTTGGTGTTGTTTTTCATAAAGGGTGCAATCTTCAAAAAAGCCATCTTGTATGCTCGCCTTTTCAAAATTGGTATTGAATACATTGCAGTTTTCGAAACGTGTCCCATCTAAATTTGAAGCGGTAAAATTGGAGTTGATTATCGTGCAATTTTTAAAGGTAAGTCCTTGATGGTCTTGCTTGCTCCAATCTAAATTTATAAAATTTCTATCCGAGATTAACGTGGTTTCAGGAGAAATAGTTAAACTTTCCTCGTGATCTGTAAGCGCGGCACATTGGTTGGTATGTGTTATATGCTTGTCGGTATGAGTTTTATCAGACATTTAACTTATAACTCCTGAAAGCCAAGAAGGTTATTTTTTAAATCCAACCTTCTTGCTTGAGCCTTTCCATGGCAACATGAATATGTGTTGGCTTCATGACGTTTTTTTTGTGCTGATTCCACGATTGAATTTTGCTAATGATTTCATCTGGATTATCTGCTGAGATAGACTCATGCTTTACTAGCCAGTGGATGGTTGCTAATAACTCCATTCCTAAAGGTGACTCAAAGCCAATAATTAGTTTTTTTACTTTTTCTAGGCGCTCATTATAGCTGCTAATGTTTTCATGCTGCTTGAGATAGGCTTCTGTTTCTTCTAATGCCCCAGGTAAGATTCTGATGGGGGTTTGTGGCTTGTTTAAACCTTCGCCAAAGCCTTCTGTAAAATGGTTTTCAAATCGAGAGAGTACATGCCTCACATTGTCGGCATAAGGGCCATAATGATATTTTTCAAAGTGAAGTTTTAAAGGTTGTCCTGCTTCTTGTAAAAAATAGAGAAGCTTTTGAATTTCGAGAAGTGTTAATTCGTATCCTAAAACACAATATTCTTTTAAGAGCTTTAACACCATTGCGCGCCCAATTGTCATGTGTGGCCGTTTAGTCTTATTGGGCATCTGGTCTGCGGTTGGTGCTCCGAGTGGGGGGTAAAGTACAACTTCCACATCGGGCATTGATTCGAAGGTGGCTTGTATAAGCGGGAACACATCTTTCCAATTCAAGCCTCCTTGCCCACAACCAAGCGGGGGAATTGCTATTGAGCGAATCTTGAGATTTTTTATTGTTTCAGCTAATGATTTTAAACCAGTCTGAATATATTCAAGGCGTGATCGTTTTTTCCAGTCATCTTTTGTTGGGAAATTAATAATATAATGCGGGTTATGTGCTGAGGTACATCGGACGATGTGCACTTTTCCAATGCGAACCTCTCCTGCATCACAAGCTTTTTTGTATGAGGTAAAGACCTCAGGAAAAGCTTTTTTAAATT
>CAYVBZ010000027.1:0-27728 GCA_964449835.1 uncultured Coxiellaceae bacterium
GAGGACAGCTATCGCACGCTACCCTAAGCTTATACTGCTTCTGCTATTTCACCCGTTTCTTCGTCAACTGCGGGCTCTTGCGGTGCGCCGTTGTTTTGGGAGAGCAGCTTTTGACGGATTTTGAGTTCAATTTCCTTCGCCATTTCAGGATGTCCCTTCAGGAAGATGCGGACGTTTTCCTTTCCTTGGCCGATGCGTTGGTTTTTGTAGCTGAACCAAGCGCCGGATTTATCCACGAAGCCATGTAGGACGCCCAGGTGAATGATCTCACTTTCACGGGAGATGCCTTCGTTGTAAAGGATATCGAATTCAGCTTGCCGGAAGGGAGGGGCCACTTTATTTTTGACCACTTTGACCCGGGTTTCGCTGCCAATAATTTGCTCTCCATCCTTGACAGCGCCGGTGCGGCGGATATCCAGACGGACTGAGGCATAAAACTTAAGGGCATTTCCACCGGTGGTGGTTTCCGGATTACCGAACATAACACCAATTTTCATACGAATTTGGTTAATGAAGACAACCAAGGTATTGGAACGCTTAATATTAGCGGTAAGTTTACGCAAGGCTTGAGACATGAGTCGCGCTTGCAGGCCCATGTGCTGATCGCCCATTTCGCCTTCAATTTCCGCTTTGGGGGTGAGGGCTGCGACCGAGTCGATAATGACGACATCGACGGCGCTGGAACGGACCAGCATATCTGCGATTTCCAGGGCTTGTTCTCCCGTATCAGGTTGGGAGATGAGAAGGTCGTCGACTTGAACGCCAAGACGTTTGGCATAGGCGGGGTCCAGCGCATGCTCCGCGTCGATGAAGGCGGCAACGCCGCCCTGTTTTTGACATTCCGCAATGACTTGTAGTGTTAGGGTTGTTTTGCCGGAGGATTCTGGCCCGTAAATTTCGACGATACGTCCTTTGGGCAGACCGCCAATACCTAGGGCAAGGTCCAGAGAAAGAGAGCCGGTCGAAATGGTGTCAATGTCGCGG
Organism: uncultured Coxiellaceae bacterium; assembly: GCA_964449835.1. GTDB lineage: Bacteria > Pseudomonadota > Gammaproteobacteria > DSM-16500 > DSM-16500 > JABDGC01. The sequence continues at coordinate 985 of CAYVBZ010000027.1, forward strand.
ACGACTTCCGCATCGCCTAAGCGCATGACCGTGCCCTTGCCAAATTGACGCTCAATTTGTGTGAGGGCGGCGGTCAGTGCTTTTTTCTTGTTATCTTCCATTGCTGTGTTCCTTGTATAAAGTTGGTGAAGACGAAGAAGTTCTAAATTTTAACAGGGGTGTTTGGGGCTACGTTTCTTGTTCATTAGAACAAAAAATTGGGGGGGCGGCAATAGGCGTTATTCTTGAAGCTTTGAGGGTAGACTTTCTCCCTGTACTCGCGTATCATTACAGGAATATCTTCCTTAAAGACCGTTCCATGGAAAAAAAATACCAAGAAGGTTGGCAATGCTTCCTCGATCTTTGTCTCGAAACAAAAGACCTCAAGCATTTGGCCCCCCTTTTTGATCTGCTCTTGACCGAGGAAGAAAAAGAAAGCTTGGCCATGCGTTGCATGATTATTAAAGAATTATTGTCACGGGACAAAACCCAAAGACAGATCGCGGTGGATTTAAACGTCAGCATTGCGAAGATAACGCGTGGGTCGAACGAATTAAAACGGGTGAAAGCATCTTTTTTGGACTATGTGAAAAAAAAGTTGAAATAACATTAAACAAACGAGAGAGAATGGGGCATGCGTTTCTTTTCCACCTTGAAATCCAATCAAACACTGGGGGCCACCTTATTGGTGACCAGCTGTTGCATCGGCGCTGGCATGATTGGCCTACCGGTTTTGAGCGTTTTAGCGGGCTTTATGCCTTCTGCTCTAGCCATGCTTTTTTGCTATTTATTTACCACCGTCACCGGTTTATTGTTGCTAGAAGCCACGCTCTGGTTTGAAAAAGAGGTCAATTTACTTTCCATCGCGGAATTTGCCTTAGGCAAGGCGGGAAAATGGTCCACCTTGCTGCTTTTTCTCTTCCTCTTTTATTGCATCTTTGTCGCCTACCTGGATGGCGGCGGCGCGCTTTTTGCCAAAATCATGAGCTTTCTAGCTGCGCGTCCTATTCCGCGAGAAGCGGGTATTGTCATCTGCGCGCTGCTAGTCGGAACGCTGACGTTTAGAGGAACGCGCGCGCTTGTGGGTTTAAACCGCGGGTTGTTGCTGGGACTGGTCATCACTTATTGTGTCTTGGTGGCGATAGGTTTCACTCAAATCGAAACCAATAACTTGAAGCATATGGACTGGCAGGCGGGACTGGCCACGGTGCCAGTGCTCTTGATTTGTTTTGGTTATCAAAACTTGGTTCCGAGTTTGACTCATTACCTAAAGAGAAATGTGACTGCTTTGCGTTTTGCTATTATTGTCGGCAATTTAATTCCATTTTTTATCTATTCTTTATGGAACCTTGTGATCTTAGGAATGATGCCGAAGAGCGCCGCTTATCATGCTGAAATGATCACCGAGCTGCTGCAAGGCGGCTCCCATTATTTATCCGTGCTTTTAATTGTGAATGCTTTTTCATTCTTTGCGCTTTTCAATTCTTTTTTACCAAATGCCTTGAGCTTTGTAGATTTTTTAAAGGATGGCATTCACCCTAGAATTCAAGCCCGCCTGGGCGGTCCGCTGCTAGTCTACGGCTTGGTTTTTATTCCACCCTTGATCTGTGCTTTAAGTTATCCGCATTTATTTTTGAAGGCCCTCAGCTTTGCTGGTGGGTTTATTGATGTGCTTTTATTTGGTGTTTTACCTGCGACAGTCGTGTTAGTGGGGCGTTACGCTAAAAAAATCTCTGGGCCCTATCAAGTGGCGGGCGGCAGCTTGACCCCGCTTTTGGTTTTGATTTTGGCGGTTGTGATTTTATTTTTGAAGTTGTATTAGTAGGGCCCCTTCCTTCCCTAATTCTGCTCGAGAACGCCCTGAAGAAGCTTCAAAGCCATTTCAATTGCCTGTTCACGTATAGCCTCACGCCCCCCCGAAAACAAGCTCATTTTAGCCTGCGTCTTGCCGCCCACTCCCTTCCATGCAAACCACACTGTCCCCACGGGTTTCTCCACTGTCCCGCCCGCAGGCCCTGCAATACCTGTAATCGCGATACTTAGCTGAGCAGAACTATTGCCCAAAGCACCTTCCGCCATCTCTCGTGCCGTAGCCTCACTCACCGCACCAAATTTTTCCAGCGTGGAGACACGGACCCCTAAAAGCGCATGCTTAGACGCATTGCTATAAGTGACCAACCCCCGCTCAAACCAATCTGAACTCCCCGCAACCGAAGTCAACCAGTATGCGAGGCCTCCCCCTGTGCAAGATTCCGCTGTAACCAGCTTCCACCGGCGTTTTTTAAGCGCAATGCCAAGCGCATTTACCGCTTGCGTGATAGACATAGGAAACCTTATGGTATAAAAGTCTTAAAAACATTATGAATGACATGAAATCCAATATGCAAACGCAATTCGCCCTGGAAGTACAAACAAAGGACAAGCCCTCAGCCGCAATGGAAACGGCGCAACATACCCCCATGATGCAGCAATATTTGCGGATTAAGGCTGAATATCCACAGCTTTTATTGTTTTATCGCATGGGCGATTTCTATGAGCTTTTTTTTGAGGACGCAAAGCAAGCTGCGGCGAAACTGGACATTACTTTGACTGCACGGGGCCAATCCGCGGGCAAGCCCATTCCCATGGCCGGCGTCCCCTTTCACTCCGCCGATTCCTATATCGCAAAGCTTTTGCGTCAGGGACTCTCGGTCGCAATCTGCGAACAAATTGGCGACCCTAAGACAGCCCAAGGCCCCGTGGAGCGCAAGGTCGTTCGCATTTTGACCCCAGGTACCGTGAGTGACGCGGCTTTTCTTGAAGAGCATCAGGATAATTTATTGCTGGCTTTACATGAGGTGCAAGAGCAGGGGGAACGTCATTTTGGTTTAGCCTACTTGGACATGAGTGGGGGGCGTTTTCATCTTTTGGAAGTAAAGGGCGAGGAAGCCTTGCTCTCGGAATTGGAGCGTTTGAAGCCCGCGGAAATTTTAATTTCCGAAAGTTGGGGCCCTTCGGCCCTTCAGCAGTTGAAGGCCTCTATTTGTCGGCGGCCACCCTGGGAATTTGAATATGAAAGCGCGCTGCGCTTATTGACGCAGCAAATGCAGACGCATGATTTAAGCGGCTTCGGCTGTTTGGGTTTACCGGTTGCGCTGTCTGCGGCGGGTTGTTTGTTGCAATATGCGAAAGAAACCCAGCGCGCCGCTATGCCTCATTTTCGATCAATCCGGGTGGATGCGCGCGATGAAAGTTTGATTTTAGACTCAGCAACGCGACGCAACCTGGAATTGACCACCAATGTTTCCGGTGGTGAAGAAAATACCTTAAGCGCCATTTTAGATCAGACACAAACGGCCATGGGCAGCCGCTTATTGAAGCGTTGGTTAAACCGGCCCATTCGTAGCCAAGCTGAACTCCGTAGACGTCAGGATGCGGTCCAAATTTTTAAAACCAACTCTCATTATCTTCCTTTTCAAAAAAGCTTAGGCGGCATTGCGGACTTGGAGCGGATCGCTGCCCGGATAGCACTTAAGACTGCGCGGCCCCGTGATTTGGCTCAATTGCGCGACACACTCGCGCTTTTACCGGACCTCAAGGCAGGTCTTGCGGTCTGTTCCGCGCCTTTGATTGATGATTTAGCAAAAGCGATCGGTGATTTTTCAGTGTTAGAGGCCTTATTGCAAAAAGCCGTGGTAGAACAACCTCCCATGACGATTCGCGATGGCGGGGTCATTGCAGAGGGCCATGACGCCGAGCTGGATGAGTTACTGATGCTCAGTGAAAATGCCGGCGATTTTTTATTGCAGCTGGAGGCGCGGGAAAAGGAGCGCACTCAGCTTTCTACTTTAAAAGTGGGCTATAACCGCGTACATGGCTATTATATTGAAATTAGCCGCGCACAGGCGGAGCTTGCGCCCGCTGATTATATCCGCCGTCAAACCTTAAAAAACGCCGAGCGTTTTATTACGCCGGAATTGAAAACCTTTGAAGATAAAGCCTTAAGCAGCCGAGAGAAAGCACTGGCCCGGGAAAAGTTTTTGTATGAAGCTTTGCTGGAGTCCTGCTTGGCCTATCTCCCTCTTTTGCAAGCCGCAGCGGCTGCCATTGCCGAACTGGATGTATTGAGTAACTTCGCTGAACGTGCCGATCAATTAAAATGGTGCCGTCCTGAATTAAGCATGCAACCGGGCATTAGTCTGCAGGCCAGCCGTCATCCCGTTGTGGAAGCAGTTTCGGAGCAACCCTTTGTGCACAATGATGTTCACCTGGACCGCTCGCAAAGCATGCTGATGATTACAGGCCCCAATATGGGCGGCAAATCCACTTATATGCGGCAGATCGCGCTGATTGTGCTCTTGGCGCATATTGGCTCCTTCGTCCCTGTTGATGCGGCGCAAATTGGGCCCATTGACCGCATTTTCACACGCATCGGCGCGGCGGACGATTTAGCGAGCGGCCGCTCGACCTTCATGGTGGAAATGACCGAGATGGCCAATATTCTGCATAATGCCACGGAACAAAGCCTCATTTTGATGGATGAAATCGGCAGAGGAACAAGCACCCTTGATGGTCTTTCTCTCGCTTGGTCTTGCGCCGAATATTTGGCGCAAACTGTTCGGGCCTTTTGTTTGTTCGCGACGCATTATTTTGAATTAATTGTTTTGGCAGAAGAAGTGGCCGTTATCCGCAATGTGCATTTTGACGCGACCGAACACGGCGACAAAATTGTTTTTATGCATGCGGTGCAAGAGGGGCCTGCAAACCGTAGTTACGGCATTCAAGTGGCACAACTTGCCGGCGTGCCTGCAACAGTCATTCAGAGGGCCAAAGAAAAACTGCGGGTTTTTGAGCAGGAAAAAGCGATGGCATCCCCGCCCGTGTTTCAGGCAGAGAAATTGGACCCTCGACCTTCCCATCCGGTACTTGAATTGCTTTCGGACCTGAATCCAGACCAATTGTCGCCGCGGGAAGCTTTGGAGTGGATCTACAAACTGAGAAAGTTAATAAAAAATGTTTAACTTGAGCTATCATCACCCGTAACTGGATTGAGCTGGCTGAGAAGCTTTTGTACCTCTTCCGGCTCTAATTCCTGCCACTGGCCGCGGTGCAAACTCCGCGGTAAATTGAGCGGCCCAAAACGAACGCGCATTAAGCGGCTGATTTGGACTTGCTGGGATTCCCACAGCCTTCGGACTAAGCGATTGCGTCCTTCTTTGACGATTACAGTAAACCAGCGGTTGCTGCCGTCACCGCCGGCTTCGGTGATTTTTTCAAAATGGGCCATACCATCTTCCAGCTTCACGCCGCGGCGGAGTTTCTGAAGAGTTTGCGGCGTCACAATGCCGTGGACCCGAACGGCGTATTCGCGTTCTAGGCCTGCACGCGGATGCATGAGTTGATTGGCTAGTTCGCCATTGTTGGTAAAGAGAATTAAACCCTGGGTATTAATATCTAAGCGCCCAACAGCGATCCAGCGGCTATTGCGAAGCAAGGGCAAATGAGAAAAAACAGTCGGTCGTTTTTCAGGGTCCGAGCGGGTACAAATTTCACCTTCGGGTTTGTTATAGAGCAGAACACGTGTTTTTTTAGAAAGACTTTTGACTAATTTAATGGGACGGCCATCAATGTAAACAGCGGCTTCGGTACTCATGCGGTCGCCGATTTTTGCGGTTTCACCGTTCACGGAGATGCGGCCTGCGCGAATCCAATCTTCAATTTGACGACGGGACCCCAAGCCGGCATTGGCAAGGACTTTTTGAATTTTTTCTTGCATGGTTAGTTGGCTGCTATGAGTTCTTCGTCTGGAAGTGCGGTGATTTCGGCTTGTTCCGCTTCGTTTTGTTCTAAGGCCGGCTCTTCTGGGGTGCTTGCTTCGGCGTGCATGCTATTATCAAAGGCCAATTGCACAGGCAAGACCTCTTCTAGAGAAACTATATTTTGTGCTTCTGCTAAAGAAGGCAGTTCCCGCAAGCTTTTTAAATTAAAATAGTCTAAAAAAGTTTTGGTGGTGCCATAAATCGCGGGTTTTCCTGGGACTTCTTTGACGCCGACTTGTCGTATCCATTCCCGTTCTAGCAAAGTCTTAAAAATAGAAGAGCTGACACTGACGCCGCGAATATCTTCGATTTCGGCGCGGGTGACCGGCTGACGGTAGGCAATGATAGAGAGTGTCTCGAGAAAAGCACGGGAATAGCGCGGGGGACGTTCTTCCCAGAGCTTGGATAACCAAGGGCTTAAGTTCAGTCTTGCTTGGAATTGGAAGCCGCTGGCCACTTCATTTAACTGAATGCCGCGGTCGCTGTAGCGTTGTTCGAGAGCTTCTAGCCCTGCGCGAATTTCTTGCGTGGTGGGTGCTTCCTGCTCCGGAAAAATTTTTTGCAACTGGGAAATAGAAAGAGGCTGGCCCGCTACCATGAGGGCGGCTTCGAGGACCTGTTCTAGCTGTTCAGAATTCATTGTGCTCATGGTTACTTATACTAGCAAAAGCGGCGGGAGTTGGCTACCAACATAGCATCGCCGTAGCTATAAAAACGGTATTTTTCATTGACGGCTTCTTGGTAGGCCCGCAGGATATTTTCCTGTCCGCCCAGGGCGCAAACCAGCATAAGCAGGGTGGATTCCGGCAGGTGAAAATTGGTCAAAAGCAAGTCGACGCAGCGAAAATCATAGCCTGGATAAATAAAAAGGCTGGTATCTCCCGCATAAGGCCGCAGTTCTCCGCTTTGGCTTGCAGTTTCCAGACTGCGTGCCGTGGTGGTGCCGATCGCGATAATCCGGCCGCCCGCGTCGCGGGTGCGCTTCACTTTTTCACAGAGTGCTTCCCCAATTTCAACATATTCAGGGTGCATGTGATGTTCCAGAATGTTAGTTGTGCGGACGGGTAAAAAAGTGCCGGCGCCTACATGGAGGGTGAGAAAAGCGGATTGGATGCCCTTGGCGTGAATTTGATCAAAAAGAGGCTGGTCAAAATGGAGGCCGGCGGTTGGCGCGGCAACTGAGCCTTTATCTTTTGCATAAATGGTTTGGTAGCGTTCTTTGTCTGTTTCTTCTGCTCCGCGATGTAGATAAGGCGGCAAAGGGATTTCGCCCAGCCGTTCAATCCAACTTAAGACGGGCCCTTCGGAATCACATTGTAAAATAAAAAGATTTTGTTGGCGTCCCAGCACGCGAAAGCGAAGGGTTTCCCCAAAATGTAAATAACTGTCCAGTGCGGGAGACTTACTGGCGCGCAAATGGGCCAAGATTTGTTTGTCATCCAGAATGCGCTCGACCAGTATTTCCACCTTGCCGCCGGTTTCTTTTTGGCCTTTTAAACGGGCTGGGATGACTTTGCTGTTGTTGAAAACGAGTAAATCTTTGTCTGAAAGGAGTTCGAGTAAGTCGGTGAACTGGCGGTGTTTGAGTTCGCCTTGCGGCCCTACTTGTAAGAGGCGGCTTGCGCTGCGCTTTTCTAGGGGGTAGCGTGCGATGAGTTCAGGTGGAAGATGGAAATGAAAATCGGATAAATGCATTAGGTTGATTGGCTTGGTTTCATGGGAGTGGCATCTTAGCGTAAAAAAAACCTTCCCGCAACGAAGTGGAAGGAAGGGTTGGGAGGTTAAATATACTCTCCATTCCCTTGACGCTGACTTCAAAGCCAAATACGATGCCATGATCCTAAATTTAAGAAGATCAAATTCTCATCATGGTATTAGAAGCCGCCCGTAATTTTGTCCAAGCTGAACTGACAGCGACTGATCAGTTTATTATGACCCAACTCCAATCCGATATTCCTCTTATTAATCAAATGGTTGAATATATATTAAGCTGCGGCGGCAAGCGCATTCGGCCTTTGGTTTTACTGTTAAGTGCTAAAGCCTTTCATGACAGCAGCCAACATCCCGTCCAGCTTGCGGCGGTCATCGAATTGATCCATACAGCCACTTTGCTGCATGACGATGTGGTGGACAATTCCACCCTGCGGCGCGGTCATAAAACAGCCAATCTGGTCTGGGGCAATGAAGCGAGTGTTTTAGTCGGCGATTTTCTTTATTCCCGTGCTTTTCAAGTCGTTGTGAACCTTCGCCGCCAAACGGTGCTCGATATCTTTGCCCAAGCCACGCATTACATGGCAGAAGGCGAGATTTTACAATTGGTCCATGCACATAATCCGGATACGACCGAGGCGACTTATTTTGATGTGATTCAGAGAAAAACCGCGAAGCTCTTTGAAGTGGCGGCGGAGCTTGGGGTTGCCATGTTGGAGCAAGGCCAAGAGGCAGGAAAAATAATGCGCGGCTATGGGATGGATCTTGGACTGGCTTATCAATTGATAGACGATGTTCTCGACTATAGCGGCGATCCTGAGCAGACCGGTAAAAATATGGGTAATGATCTTGCCGAGGGAAAAATGACGCTTCTTCTGATAGAAGCCCTCCGCAAAGGCAGCAAAGCGGAAACGGCTTTGCTCCGAAAAGCCATCGAAGCCGGAAAGAGCGATTCGGTCGCCTCCATCATCGAGATTATTGAATCAACCGGTGCGATTGAGTACACTGCCCAACTGGCCAAGCAGTATGCCCACAAGGCTTGTTCTGCTTTAGCCCAAATTCCCGCTTCACCGTACCGCCAGGCCTTGCATGATCTGGCTGAATTTGTGGTCCAACGGTCCCACTGATCAAAAACGGGGTGTAGCTCAGCTTGGTAGAGCGCTGCTTTCGGGAGGCAGAGGCCGCAGGTTCGAATCCTGTCGCCCCGATGGATTTAATTAAAAGGATGCCCCAGCGATGTCAAAAAAACCGGAATGGCGGCAATTGCCCATCGAACAGCTTGTCCGTGGCCGTTATCAGCCGCGTCAACATTTTGATCAAACCCAATTACAAGAACTAGCAGATTCAATCAAGACGACCGGCGGTCTTTTACAGCCGATTGTTGTGCGGCCCCTTCCGCAAGGAAAATATGAAATCATTGCAGGCGAGCGCCGTTGGCGCGCCATGCAATTGGCAGGGTTCGGGGAAATTTCCTGTTTGATTGGCCACTATAGCGATGAACAAGCGCTGCAAGCTTCCATCATTGAAAATATCAGCCGCGCGGATTTGAATCCGATTGAAGAGGCGCAGGCCTATCAGCGTTTAGTAGATGAGTTTCATTATTCGCATGAGGAAATTGCCGCAGCCATTGGAAGGTCACGCGTTTCCGTGACAAACTCACTGCGTTTACTTAAATTGGATCCGCGTGTGAGAGAATTTTTGATTACGGGACAATTATCCGAGGGGCATGGCAAAATTCTCGCAGGTCTGCCGCTCGAACAACAATATGGCGTGGCCGAACGCTGTGTCACGCATCATTGGAGTGTGCGTAAACTGGAAGCAGAGACCAAAAAACTTCAGCCCTCACAAAATGGAGAAGCTTACAGCGATCCCAATCTTCGCTGCCTGGAAACAGCCCTGTCTGAACATATAGGCAACCGCGTTCACATTGACTGCGAAGAACGCGGCGGCGGCTATATGAAAATACGCTTTAACAATATTGACGAGTTGGAGGGACATCTGTCTCGTCTAGGCTTTCAGTTTGAGAATTAGCGGGGTTTGGCCTTTTATCTTTAATTGCTAGTTTTGTCCTTTTATTCCAGATGCGCTATGATATGGGCTTTAAAATGACCTGGATAGGCAATCATGATAAAGCTCCCTTTAGCAAAATTGGCCTCTATTTTTGCCAAGGAGATGGCGGCTTCCGATCAAGAAAAATATCAAAACCAATTTTTTCAGGGCATTAGCACCGACACGCGCACCCTCTCGCCCGGTAATTTATTTATTGCGCTGGAAGGCGAAAATTATGATGGTCATGCCTTCATCGAGGAAGCCCAAAAAAAAGGGGCGGTTGCAGCGCTTGTGAAGCGTTTTGTCGCGGCTTCTACTCTTCCGCAAATTCAGGTGGCGGACACAGTACTTGCTTATGGCGCCTTGGCGCATTATTGGCGTAAGCAATTCGCTTTGCCGATGGTGGGGCTAACGGGCAGCAATGGGAAAACAACCCTCAAAAATATGGTGACTTCAATTCTCCGGGCGGCTTGCGGCCAAAGGGAAGACGCGGTGCTCGCGACGGAAGGCAATTTCAATAATCATATTGGCGTGCCCTACATGTTGTCGCGTCTTGATGCAAGCCATCGCTATGGCGTCATTGAAATGGGGATGAATCATTTTGGAGAAATTGCCTATCTCACGAAAATGGTTTGCCCCTCGGTTGCCATCATTACGAATGCAGCACCCGCGCATTTGCAAGGCGTTTCCGATCTTTCAGGCGTCGCGCGCGCCAAAGGGGAAATTTTTTTGGGGCTGACCCAGTCGGGTGCAGCCATCCTCAATCGTGATGATCCCTATTATTCCTATTGGCACGATTTGATTGGGCAGCGTTTATGTCTCACCTTTGGCTTGAAGCCGCCCGCGGATGTTCATGTCATCCTGCAGGCTTCGACAGATTCAATCAAGCAGCGGATCACGATTGTCACGCCATGTGACCGTATTGACGTTGAATTGTCCCTTTTAGGCCAACATAATGTGCTGAACGCGCTGGCAGCGGCAGCTGCTTGCACCGCTTTGCACATCGATCCGCAAGCGATCAAAGAAGGTCTCGAAAACGTGGAGCCGGCGAAAGGCCGCTTACAAATGCATGCCTTTGACCGTGATATTCGCCTGATCGATGATACTTATAACGCCAATCCCGCTTCCCTGCAGGCGGCAGTCAAAGTCCTGGCCAAATTTTCAGGCACTAAGGTTTTGATCTTGGGCGATATGGCTGAACTCGGAGATACCACCTCCAGTTTGCATGCCAACATGGGCAAGACGATCCGTGAAGCCGGCATTCAGCAGCTTTACACCTATGGTGATTTATCAGAGCAGATTAGCAAGAATTTTGGTGAAAATGCCTTCCATTTTCATGACCAAAACCATTTGGTCGACGCCTTAAAACAGCAGGTGCAACCTAATTCAATCTTATTGGTAAAAGGGTCGCGCTACATGAAAATGGAAAAGGTAGTCGCGGCTTTAAAAGACGCTTTACAATAAAACGAGAGAGCACTTATGACTATTAAAACCCCTATTACTGTGGCCTATGGTGATGGCATTGGCCCAGAGATCATGAGCGCTACTTTAAAAATCCTAGAGGCCGCCGGCGCACAACTCGCGCCGGAGGTGATCGAAGTCGGCGAAAAAATCTATTTGCAAGGCAATACCACGGGTATTCCTGACTCAGCTTGGGTCTCACTCCAGCGCAGCAAAGTTTTATTAAAAGGACCGATCACGACGCCGCAGGGCGGGGGATACAAAAGTTTAAATGTCACCTTGCGCAAAACCTTGGGACTTTTTGCCAATGTGCGGCCCTGTGTTTCCTACTATCCCTATGTGCCGGCCAAATGTCCTGATATTGATTTGGTGATTGTCCGTGAAAATGAAGAAGGTACTTATACCGGCATTGAACATCGTTTGACGGAAGAGGTATTTCAGTGCATCAAGCTGGTGACGCGTCCTGGCTGCGAGCGAGTCATTCATTACGCCTTTGAATACGCCCGCAAGCATAACCGCAAGAAAGTTACTTGCATGACCAAAGACAATATCATGAAAATGACGGATGGTATTTTCCATCAGGTGTTTAATGAGCTGGCGGCGGAATATCCTGACATTGAACATGATCATTACATCATCGACATTGGCGCCGCGCGCCTGGCTTCACAGCCCGATATTTTCGATGTGATTGTCACGACCAATTTATACGGGGATATTTTGTCCGATATTGCGGCGCAAATAGCAGGTTCTGTCGGTTTAGCGGGTTCTGCCAATATCGGCAACCATGTCGCTATGTTCGAAGCTATTCACGGATCGGCGCCGGATATTGCGGGGAAGAAAATGGCGAATCCTTCCGGACTTTTGAACGCGGCCATTCAAATGCTGATTCATATCAATCAGCCGGAATGTGCGGCACAAATCGAAAATGCCTGGTTGAAGACCTTGGAAGACGGCATTCATACGGGTGATATTTATTCGCCAGAGCGCAGCAAACAGAAAGTCAATACTGATGAGTTTGCTGCGGCTGTGATAGAGCGTCTGGGCCAAGAGCCTACGCATTTCAAACCCGTTGCCTATCGCCCGGATGTGCAGGCTAAAATCGAGTGCTATGGCGAGCGTCCTTATGCCACTGCGAAAAAAATGCTGGTCGGTGTGGACCTCTCCCTGGACAATCCAGCCCTTAGCATCGATGCGTTAGCGAAGAAACTCAGCACCTTGAAAACGGACCTGCGTTTAGTGGTGATCTCAAGCCGCGGTTTAAAAGTCTGGCCCAATAGCATGATCGATGCGCCTTATACACGGCATTGCACCTGCCGCTTTCAATCTGCTTTGGATGTGAAGGGCCTGTCCGCTGTGCGGCCTGAAGCGCTTATTGAATTAATGCAAGCCATGCATGGCTTGGGCCTTGAGGTCGTGAAAACAGAGAATCTTTACACCTATGACGGCAAGCTGGGCTTTAGCCTGATGCAAGGCCAATAACCGCGCCTTCCCCTTTTAAATGCGAATTATTGCTCTGGATTGCCAGCTAAAAGCATGCGGCATGACAGAATACTTTATCCGGAATTCGCGTTTTAAATGCGCCTCCCAGCCGCTTTTCGTAAACGATCGTGAATAGCCTCCCAGCCTGGATCGTGCGGGGGTGTTTCTACCACGATTTTTTTAAATCCTTGTTTGTCCAAAGCCCGCAGGGTTTGATATAAATCCTGCGCATAACGCTGGGGTTGTTCGGCCATCACAATCCACTGGATGCCTTCTCGCTCAAATGCAGGTTTTTTCTGAGTCAAAATAACGAGCGGTAAATCATGTGGGCGGAGTGAACTCAAAAACGAAGAGGGCCCAGTTGAAGAAACTAAATGCACTTGTGTTTCTGGCGCATAATGCAGAGGACCGCTGCCTGGAACGTGGGGAGCTTGCTCTTTTGAAAGGGAAAGTGGTTTTTGCAGCACTGTCTCAATTTCAGAAGCGCTAATCATGCCGGGACGTAAAATAATGGGCCGATCACGGCTTAAGTCTAAAATGGTGGACTCAAGTCCAACCTCACAAGGGCCTCCATCTAGAATACAGGCAACCTTGGCGCCCAGTTCTTCGCGAACAGCTTGCGCTGTGGTCGGACTGAGGTGGGTGAAACGGTTTGCGGAAGGCGCAGCGATCCCTGAGCCAAAAGCCTGCAAGAGCGCTTGGGCCATGGGATGCGCAGGGATGCGTAAGCCAATGCTGTCTTGTCCACCCGTCAGCAAATCCGAAACCCAAGGCTGTTTTTTTAAAATCAGAGTTAAAGGTCCCGGCCAGAAGGCTTCCGCTAGTGGTTTGACCGCTTGCGGCAAGACAGAAGCCCATTGCGAAAGCTGCGCAGGGCCTGCCAAGTGTACAATCAAGGGATGCGTAAAAGGCCGTTCTTTCGCGAGGAAAATTTTGCTCAGCGCCGCTGGATTTTTGGCATCGGCCCCCAAGCCATAGACTGTTTCGGTCGGTAAGGCGACGAGTTCTCCAGCCTTTAGGAAGGCCAGTGCTTCATTAATTTGCTTTGAATTGCCGTGTTTCATGACTATTTAGCGTACAACCTGTGTTTTTTGTGTCCACATTTATATCATTTTAACCGGCAGTTTTGCAAGGAAGGAAACTTTAAACGCGCCTAGTCAAAAAAGCTATTTTTCGCTAGACTAGTCTCAATAATAGGGGCTCCCATGCAACAGCTTGCTGAAATCATTCCCATTGCCAAAGTCCGCGGAGAAGCGCTTACCGTGCTTCCACAGGATTTATATATCCCGCCGGATGCCATGGAGGTGGTGTTGGAGGCTTTTGAGGGGCCTTTGGACCTTTTACTCTATCTGATCAAAAAACAAAACATTAATATTTTAGATATCCCAGTGGCCGAAGTAACCCGGCAATATGTGGAGTATGTTGATTTTATCAAAGAGTTATCTCTGGAATTGGCGGCGGAATATCTGGTGATGGCCGCGCTTTTAACTGAAATTAAATCACGCATGCTGCTGCCCAAGGTCGAGGAAAATAGTGAGGAAGATGACCCTCGCACGGAGCTGGTGCGCCGTTTGCAAATTTATGAGCAATTTAAGAAAGCAGCCGCCTCCCTCGATGAGCTGCCCCGCCAAGGGCGCGACGTTTTTACAGTGACCGCGGATAGCTCCAATATGCCGGTTGTTAAACCCTTGCCGGTGGTCCATACGAAAGATTTAGTATTTGCCTTCATAGAAGTGCTAAAACGCGCCGAATTGGTGGCCGGCCATAAGATCCGGCGTGATGTGCTCTCGGTGCGCGACCGGATGTCGCAGATTATGGCCCGGGTGCAGGAAGCGGAGTTTGTGCCGTTTACGAACTTGTTTACGCCGGAAGAAGGGCGCCTGGGGGTCGTAGTGACCTTTTTAGCAATGTTGGAATTGTTGAAAGATAAGATCATCGAGTTTGTTCAGGCTGTGCCTTATGGCCCTATTCATGTGAAGGCGACGGTTTTTGAGCAGAGGAATTTGAATTCCGCGGAGTGACCTCCTATTCGTTAAACTCCGCCACAACCGGCGCATGGTCCGAAGGCCGTTCCGCGCTCCGGGGTGCCTTGTCAATTGAACACCGGACACATTTTTTAGCAAGCACTTTGCTCGCCAAAATAAGATCAATCCGCAAACCCATATTCCGCTTAAAAGCATTTAAGCGATAATCCCACCAGCTAAAACTTTTCTCTGGTTGCTCCTGCAGACGAAAACAATCTTGGAGCCCAAGGGCCAATAAGGCTTGCAGTTTGGCCCGCTCTGGCCCACTAAAAAGCACCTTGCCTTCCCATCGCTCTGGATTATGCACATCACGCTGTTCCAGGGCGATGTTAAAATCCCCCAGCAAAATTAATTCAGGATGGGCCTTCAATTCTTTGCTTAGAAAATCATGCAGATGGTCGAGCCAGTCCAATTTATAGGGATATTTATTTGAATCAACACTTTCGCCATTGGGCACATAAACATTCCAGATCCGGACTTTACCGAAACTCGCGCCTAGCACTCTCTTTTCCTCAGGATTCAAAGGAGAAATGACTTTTACTACATCTCTAAGCGAGGTTTTACTCAGCAAAGCCATTCCATTATAGGTTTTTTGACCAGTAAAAATAGCCTGATATCCCGCATCGAGAAAGGCTTGCAGCGGAAACAAGTCATCCGTGACTTTAGTTTCCTGTAAGGCCAATACATCCGGTTGCTCTGCCTTAAGCCAAGTTAAGACCTGCGGTAATCGGACCCGCAGCGAATTCACGTTCCAGGAGGCAATTTTGAAAGTCATAAACTGTAATAGAGGTCAAATTCTACAGGATGGGTTGTCATGCTGACCCGGCCGGCTTCTTCGCGTTTGATAGACAAGAAAGCTTCAATGAGGTCTTTGGAAAACACCTCGCCTTCTAACAAAAAGGCGTGATCTTTTTCCAGGCTGTCCAAGGCTTGCTCCAGCGAAGAGCACAAGCTTGGTAGTCTTTTTACTTTTTCCGCCGGGAGATCGTAGAGATTTTCATCCACTGCATCCCCAGGATGAATTTGATTTTTGATGCCATCGAGTCCTGCCATCAGCAAGGCGGAAAAAGCGAGATAGGGATTGGCCATGGCGTCCGGGAACCGGGCCTCGATCCGTTTTTCTTTTTCGTTGAAGGCATGTGGAATCCGAATGGCCGCTGAACGGTTGCCTTCGGAATAAACCATGGTGACCGGTGCTTCATAACCCGGCACCAGCCGCTTGTAGCTATTAGTGCTGGGATTGGTAAAGGCATTCAGTGCTCTCGCGTGCCGAATGATGCCGCCAATGTAGTAAAGCGCAAGCTGAGACAGACCGGCATATTCTTTGCCGCCGAAAATATTTTTACCGCCCTTTGCTAAGGACTGGTGGCAGTGTAAGCCGCTGCCATTGTCGCCCATTAAGGGTTTTGGCATGAAGGTGACAGATTTGCCATGCGCATGGGCGACGTTATGAACGACGTATTTGAAAACCTGCATCTCGTCCGCTTTGATCAGCATGGTGTTATAGCGCGTGGTAATTTCATTTTGATTGGAAGTGGCCACTTCATGATGGTGCACCTCAGGAACCAGGCCCATGGACGCAAGCGTGTGACACATGGTGCTGCGTAGATCGTGGGAAGAATCCACAGGAGGGACCGGGAAGTAACCGCCTTTAATGCGGGGGCGATGTCCCATGTTGCCATCCTCAGCCAGGGTGCCGGTGTTCCAATGGGCTTCTTCGGAATCTACTTTGTAGAAACAGCCATTCATGCTGAGGTCCCAGCGGACATCGTCGAAGATGAAAAATTCAACTTCTTGGCCAAAATAGCAGGTATCCGCGATTTGGCTGGCTTTCATGTAGGCTTCCGCGCGTTTAGCGACAGAACGCGGGTCGCGGATGTAGGGGGCGCCGGTTGAGGGATCGTAGACATCGCAACGGAGATTCAAGGTGGGGCTGTGGCAGAAGGGATCCATGAGAGCGCTTTCTGGAATAGGCAGCAGGATCAGGTCGGACTTATTGATGGCTTGCCAGCCGCTGAGTGAGGAACCATCGAAAACTTTGCCTTGCTTGAACAGGTTGTCATCTATTTTACTGAGGGGGAGGGTGACATGATGCTCTTTGCCGTGAAGATCAGTGAAGCGCAGGTCAACAAACTCAATGCGATGTTCATCAATCATTTTTTTAATCTGGGCCGCCATAATCCACCTCAAAAAAAATTGTTGGACTATTCTAGCGAATGAAAGGAAGGCTGACTAGTGCTGTCATGGTGAGGCGCGAAATGTTTATTTTTTAAATCTTGTTTCTTTCTCATTGGCCGCCACAAGGAGTCCGAAGAATTGAAAAATATTTTTTAGCAGGTAATAAAGTGCGATCAGTCCAATGGCGGTGGGAATGATCAGCGGCAAGGTTGAGGACCAACCATGACGCATGACTAAAACAGCAATCTGCGGATTTTGGGGGTTATACCAGCAAGGATAGGAAGAGCCAATATCAAATTCAGCAAGGGTCTCTACTTGAGCTGCGCGGTCATGGTAAAAAGCTTGGTCCAGACCATTTCCAGTGGCCCAGCTCTCGAAGGGGGTGCCGTTTACCGTATAGTTCACCAAAAAATCGGCGCGATATCGGTGTAGAAGGTGTTTATGTTCTGATAGTTTTTTGGAAACAACCACACAAGCAGTTTCTGGATAGTCTTCTTTCACCATTTTATCAGGAAGTATATCGTTGGTGTAAATTAGGTCAACAAAGCCAATGCAAAAAAAGAAGATCAAGATTTCTGCAAAAAAAAGGAGAAGCCGATAACTAAAAAGAGGAAGGGTATGAGGCTTGGGCATTTTTTTGGGCGGTTGGCGATTCATGAGCAATCCTTGCTGGGCTTAGGAAAGTTCTTCCCTAGAACAAGAAGCACGCTTTTTT
This sequence comes from uncultured Coxiellaceae bacterium, assembly GCA_964449835.1. GTDB lineage: Bacteria > Pseudomonadota > Gammaproteobacteria > DSM-16500 > DSM-16500 > JABDGC01. Next base: position 18,378 of record CAYVBZ010000027.1, read on the forward strand.
TAAAGACTTCCTGTTCCAGGGAACAACAAAAACTTTTTTCTTTCCTATTTTTTCGAGTTGCCTGACATGGAGCAGGAGGTCCCGCATTTGCCACAGCAACCGCTGTAGCATTTAAGAACCACGCCAAAGATGTAGCCATAGATGAATCCGAGGACAAAGCCCCAAATGCCGCCTGCGATTCCCCCCCAAATACTGGGACCAAAACCATGATAGATCGCAGCAAACTGCTCTATAACTACCCTGCCGTATCCAAACAGCCAGCCAGCCCAGCCGAGGGCCAGCATTAAAATAGCGTTGGGAATACCAAAGGCCATGCCAAACTTCACCCCTTTCCTTGAGATGGCGCAACATTTACCGCTTTCGCATTTTTCACATGAGCCTTGCATACTTATCACCTCCTTTGTTTAAGTAAAGCGTTTTCTTCCCTGTTAAAATTAAAAACACTTCCCATTTACATTATATACGCATTTTAAGGCAAGATAAGATAATTTTTTATATTATAAACAATGGCTTATTAAGTCAATACTTGTTTGTTTTTACTCATTTTGCTATTTTACTCCTCCCCTTTCCTGCGGAGAAATTTCGATGCTTATTCAAGGTATTTTATCGGTGTTGGCTTTAATGGTCTCTTTTTTGACCTTTTCCTTTTCGCATGCCGGTGAACCTCGCAACCTTGATTTATTGAAGCAAGATTTAATTCATTATCATGATTCAGGGGAATATCAAAAAGACATTGCCCGTGTCATCCAGCAGGCAAAAGCTTATCTCAAAACCCGGGTGGTTAAAAATAAGCTTAAGCATCCTAATCAAAAAGTGGCTATTATTTTGGATATCGATGAAACGGCTTTGTCGAATTATCCCGATATGCTCAAGCTCAATTTTGGGGGGGGCTTAGCAGAAATTGAAGAAGCGGAAGGTCAAGGCCATGATCCGGCGATTAAGCCGACGCTTGCGCTCTATCAATATGCCAAAGCACACGACGTTGCTGTGTTCTTTATCACGGCGCGTAAAGAGAAATACCGCGAGGTCACCACCGCCAATCTTGAAAAGGTGGGATATAAGAACTATGACGGTCTTTACCTCTTACCGATGGACTATCACGAAAAATCAGTGACTGCTTTTAAAACGGGCATACGCAAGCAACTGACGGAGCAGGGCTATGATATTGTTTTAAGCCTGAGTGACCAACAGGTGGACTTGCATGGAGGTTACGCGGAAAAGGCTTTCAAACTGCCGGACCCTTATTATTTGGTTGCTTAAGAGCTGCATCAGCGAGACAGAAGATTTTTTAATGTCTCGAAGACTGTTGACAAAACTTCAGGGCCTTCACTGTCAAACCAGTGCGCTTCTTTCCACCGCCGCAACCAAGTCAGTTGTCTTTTCGCCAATTGCCGTGTCGCGATAATCGCTTTTTCTTTCATTTCCTCGAAGGTCAGCTTTCCTGCTAAATACTCCCAGGCCTGACGATAGCCCACAGAACGCAGCGCGGGTTTTTCCAAAGAAAGATCAGGTCGTTCATATAAGCGTTTTACTTCATCCATGAAGCCCAGTTCCAGCATGGTTAGAAACCGTTTTTCAATGCGTTCATGCAATTTGCTGCGGTCTGCCGGGGCCAAGATGAGATGGTGGAGAGGGCAAGGCAGCTTGAATTCAGCGGGCCTTTCTTGAAGCGACTGCTGTGCTGTGAGAGGCTTGCCGGTCAAGGCATAAACTTCCAGCGCACGTTGAATGCGTTGGCTGTCGTGAGGATGAATACGTGCGGCGGCCAGGGGATCGACGGCCGCCAGTTTTTGATGTAAAGCCGCCCAACCCGCTTGCATCGCTTCTTCCTGGATTTGCTCGCGAATTAAAGAGTCTTGTTCAGGCAAATCATCCAAGCCAAATTGCAAAACATGGAAATAAAGCATGGTGCCCCCGACCAAAAGAGGAATTTTTCCTTGGCCGATGATGTCTTTTATTTCACGAAAGACATCGATTTGGAAATCACCGGCGGAATAGCTTTCAGCGGGATCTCGCAGATCTAACAAGCGATGCGGCGCGATACGCAAAAGGTCGGCTGTGGGTTTTGCCGTTCCAATGTCGAGACCACGGTAAACCATGACAGAATCGACGCTAATAATTTCAAAGGGAAAGCGCTGTCTCAGTTCCACCGCCAGTGCTGTTTTTCCACTGGCGGTTGGGCCCATTAAACAAAGAATGAAAGGTTGCTGTGCCACGAAAGCTTAACTCCCCCCCCTTTGCATCCATCGAGGAAGGTAAGCTTTTAAGCCGGAGCGGGGAGCCTGCATTTCAATTGCCTCGCGAGGTCTTGGATTAAAAAAAGTTTCTTGGGCCCTGTTGAAGCAACCCCAACTACTGACACTAGACCGAATTTTTTTATAAGTGAAGAGAATGGTGTTGATCATATTTTCCGCCGCAATAATGGCGATGGCTGAAGTGGTGCCCGGGCTGTTATTGCCAAAAACTCTTTCACCGGAACCCAGTAAGGACAAAGCACGGCTAGCATTACTGCCGACTGTAATGACATCAGCGATTCGGTTGCTGGCGTTGCTGCCTTGGGCTGGGGCTATCGCTGCTTCGTGTTTCATTTCAATGTCCAGTTGTTGGCGCATCAGCTGATGGGTGATGCGGAGGTCCTCGGCTTTATAGAGCGCACCGGCCAATAAACCAGAACCGATGAACATACCCAATATCGTCATTGAAATCGGCTCATCCACGAGATAACGCGTTAATAAGGGGGCAATTGTGCTATAGCCGAGGTAGAGTCCAACGAAGGCGCGGTATGCCAATTGGGCCCCTAAAGCGGGGTTATTTTTAATAGTGTAGCCGCGTCCTTCTGCTTCCAGAATTTGGTCTCGCAGCAATTTCTTGTCCAAGGTCAAAATGTCCGCCATGATTTGTTTTCGCAGCTCCATTTTGCGTTTTCTGATTTGAGGGGGTTTCATAGCGGGATTCAGGTTATCAATTTGGATTTGGACCTGTTGATCAATGCTCGCGCCAGCCCAGTCTTCGATCTTTTCTCTCAGAAGGGCCTCAACTTTAATATGGTCGGCCAGGTAGCGGTTATAAGTCTTGGGATAACGGGCGCAGAGCGTATGCCAGGCGACAATCGCAGACGCTATGGCCGCTAAGCTTGCAGTTGCGCTTTCTGGGAGGCCAATTAACTTTCCGAAGACCGTTTCGGCGAGATAGTAGTAATTGGGATAGGCTCGAATAGCGACTGTGCTGACTAAACCCTGTATCGCGATTTGTAGGGCTGTTGCTCTATTGCCACGATAAAACTCGCCGATTAACCAGGGGCTGCCATCGGGATTGTCATTCCATAAATCTTTGAAGCCTTGCACCCAAAATTCTTTGAAGTTTTGATAATAATCGGGATTGGAAAAAAGTGAATAATAACGGTTTCCACCATAAGCAAAGCCCGCAGCGATCCCTAATTGCGCACTCGTTGGGAGTAGGGGCATCCAGGCGGGGACGGTCACATCTCCTGCGAGAGGCAAGTGAAAGGAGATGGGCTCATAGAAGGCGATGATATTCGCGGAAGTGCCCAGTAGGTTATGTGAATAAAGAATGGTTTTATTAAAACTCCAGGTGACGACTGTGGTGACGGTCTGAGAGGGCCTTTGACGGGCCTGCTCTAAAAATGCTTTAAATTGTTTGCTATAGGAGTCACGCAAGGCGTATTCAAGCGTTGCTTTAATGGCCTCTTTTGCGGCGGAGACCGCAGATAAGTTAAAGGCCATGTCCACGAGGGCCAAAGGCGCGCCAATCACAAGGCCCGCGGTATTCGAGATCTTGAGGTCCTTATTGAAAAGTTTAGCCACGCTTTGAATCCCATCGCGGCTTGTCACGATTTGAAAGAGGGCATAGGAAACATCTGTTCCGATGGCAAACCAATTTTCACCCCGCAGGCCGCGATAAACCCATTTATGTTCCCCGACGAGCGCATTGAGTTCGTAACGAGATTTATTATATTGATCTTCCAAGTCACGTATTTCTTTTTCTGTGAAGAGACCGAGATAGTGAAGTGGTTGATTGTAATAAGTATAGGAGGTGGAATCATCAGAGGTTGACGAAAGTTCTTCTAGTACAAGGGAAATGTCACTATCCGAATCTGAATTGGGTTCTGAATCTGAATGGGGTTCTGATGTTTCAATGCGTTGATAGTCATAGCCTGAATCATTGCGTAGTTTTCCTCTGAACATATAAAAACCCCCTCATTTATTGATTCATTTTTTTGCAATCATGCAAGCTTAAAATGCCTTAGGTTTCCTGTTTACGGCATTTTTTAACTTTTTTCAAGGAGAGGTTAAGGAGGGCATATGCCCATTACACTTCAAACCGCGAAAACCGTCATCGCGAGGCTGCGAAGCGTTTAGCCGTGGCGATCCAAGATTTTGCTTTGGATTGCCGCGTCGCCCTTCGGGCTCCTCGCAAAGACGAGTTCGCATTTTGAAGTGCGAGCGGTATAGTTAGGCCGGTCTGCGAACGCGTAGCAATCCAGCCATGGCTGGGATATTTATCTCCCCCGCAAAAAGAGTTTGTCCAAATCCTGTAAGGAAAGTTGCATCCAAGTAGGACGGCCATGATTGCACTGTCCGGCATGGCGTGTTTTTTCCATGTCACGCAGCAAGGCATTCATTTCCGAAAGACTCAGGCGGCGGTTGGCGTGCACTGCCCCGCGACACGCCAGGGTGCCCAGAATTTTATTCATGAGCTCCTCGGTGCGGCTGGTCTTGGCGTTCGTGCTTAAATCACTGGCCAAGTCTTGCACCAGTTGTTTGATGTCCGCTTTCGCGAAAAGCTGTGGCACTTCACGCACAATGACGCTGTCCTTGGCACAGGGTTCGAAGCCAAAGCCCCACTGCTGAAATAAATTGCGATGACTTTCAAGACAGTCCACTTCCTGCTCGCGAAGTTTCACCGTCAAGGGAACAAAGAGTGTTTGCGCGGGAACTTTGTGCTCGGCAAATTCTTTTTTGAGGCGTTCGTAAAGAACACGTTCATGGGCGGCATGCATATCGACAATGATTAAACCTTTCTCGTTTTCCGCAAGGATGTAGATATCGCGAAACTGGGCGAGGGCGTAGCCGAGGGGTGCCGCGCTTTGTTCTGGTACGGGCGGCGGGGTTGTTTCCTTCCATTCAAGACCGAGGGACACGGGCTTTGAGGTCGTCACCGGCGTGAAAGGGGCGAGGCGGTCTTCATGTAGTTTTTTATAGAGGGAAATTTGTTCTTGCACTTGAAAGGAGGAAAGTGCTAAACGTTCTGGCGGCTTAGGTGCCGAAGAAAAACTTTTGTGCGGTCCTATGGCTATTTTGGTGGGCGCCGCTTTCGCATTTTCACCCGGGCGTAGATTTGCCAACGCGTGATGCACCGCATGACGAAGAAAATCATAAACCAAGCGGCTTTCACGAAAACGGACTTCATGTTTAGTGGGGTGCACATTAACATCGACTTGCTGCGGCGCAACCTTGAGGAACAAGACGTAGGCCGGATGTCTATCCTGATATAAAACATCATGATAGGCCGAGCGTAGCGCATGATTTAACATTTTGTCCCGCACGATACGGCCATTGACATAAAGATATTGCAGGTCGGCTTGGCTACGGGAAAAAGTAGGCAGACCCAGCCAGCCCGAGAGCGCCAATCCCGCAGCCTCCGTTTCTATTTTAAGCGCTTGTTCCACAAAGCCTCCGCCACAGAGCGAACTCAAACGGAGTGAATGGTCTTGGTCCTGAAGGGCGCCGCGATACTGCCGACTGAGTCGTTTATTATGCGTCAACTGAAAGCTAACGTGGAAGGAGCCGAGTGCAATGCGCTTCACGATTTCATCGATGTGATCAAACTCCGTCTTTTCCGCGCGCAAAAATTTACGGCGCGCGGGCGTATTAAAAAATAAATCCCGTACTTCGATGGTTGTGCCGACAGGATGAGCAACCGGCGCTTGTTCTGGGTTTTCGTGAATTCCTTCAATCTGGACTTGCCAACCCTTGCCCTTTTCTTGGGCGGAGGACAAGGTGAAGCGTGACACGGAGCAAATACTGGCCAAAGCTTCGCCGCGGAAACCAAGGGTGGCGATTTTTTCCAAATCATCGACTTGCTGAATTTTGCTGGTCGCGTGACGGCTAACGGCCAACAGCAAGTCGTCGCGGTGGATGCCAGAGCCATTATCTCGGACCCGAATGAGACCGGTGCCGCCTTGTTCAATATCGACTTCAATTTCAGTGGCGCCAGCGTCCAGGCTGTTTTCAATCAATTCCTTCACAACGGAGGCCGGTCTTTCAATGACCTCACCGGCCGCAATTTGGTTGGCCAACAAGGGCTGTAATTTTTGAATACGTTTTGACATGCCTAAGCCTTGGATGGATGAAAGCTAGACATTGTAGCGGTTTTTTCAAAGCAAGGCGCATAAAATTATTTCGGAGCGTTTGCTGGGGGTGCTTCCGCATTGTGTGTGTAAGTTATTGATTTTATATAAATATTTTATTTTCCCATTGTAAGATGCCAACAATATACCAACAAAATCAAACAATATTAGTTTTCGCATATTGGAGTAGTACAATATAATGTACTATAATGTATTATACCAAAGATAGGGATATCGATATTGCACGCAAGCGCCTTAATCAGTTAACTCGTGATGAAGAGGAGTAATGACAATGAAAGCGAAAAGTTTTCAACAGTACCTTGAGAAAAGATTAAATCAATCTGAAATTGCAGAAATTGAAAAGCTAGCAGAATTAGAAATGGAGTTTCTACGATCTTTACAAGAGGATGTTTCTAGCGCAGTTGCTAGTTACATGGCAAAAGAAAAAATTGGGTTTAATGAACTTGTGCGTCGTTTAAATATTAGTCCGACACAAGCTTCCAATATTCAAAGCGGTAAAGCTAATTTGACTTTAGCGACTATTGCACATGTCTTTGCTTTGCTAAAAATGAGGCCGCATCTTATTGTTAATGGCAAATTATCAAAGCATGAAGCTGTATAAGCCCAAAAATCACCCTTATCCATTTGTGTTATCCTTCAACTTGGAATGATCTTCCAGGGTGAAGGATAACACACCTCATCACGAATTAGTCTTGGCAGCGTGAAAATCCTGTGAACGGTTACAAAATATCAGCGAGTTATTAATTTTTAACTCTGTACACGGCAAAATGAGGTAACCCACTGATATTTTTTTAAAAACCAATATAATCCTTCTCGCCAAAGAGGGGGATATATGGATCATATCAGCGGGTTGCGGGTAAGTTTAAACGGGTATTTCAATTGGAACAAGGCAAGCTGACAGCGCTTCTTGCAATTGCATTTGCGCGGGCACACAAGACTGGTGAATGGAGAAGCGAGATTAAACCGATTAAGATCAAAAAACACGGTAGGCCGGAAGTTAGTATCTTTCGTTTAGGCCTTGATTATATTTCTGCTGCTGTTGTTAACGCGTCCTCCAAGCTCGAACCGATCAGGAACTGCTTAAAAATAATAGGGAGTTATTCAAAAATACCGCCGCTTGGAGTCACAATATGAATTTTTGTCGTGTACAGAGTGACTTTCTACAAGAGTGGCATTTTAAAGATCAAGATAAGGAAATGGATGAAGGACATCCAACACCCTAAGCCGGGATTCGTGCGAAACGAGGACTGATCTTATGCTGCCAAGTGCCAACAATAATACCAACAAAAATTAAAACAAAAGCAGCATTAAGCTTTGGGTGGATGGCTAAGCAGGTCAAATAATGGTCTGTTAATGTAATAATTACTACGCCAGACTTTTTGCTTCTCAAGGTAACCGGCATCCGCCAATTGATCTAAATATTTAGTTGCAGTTAAACGAGAGATTTGTAGGTCTCGCTCTAAGAATTCAATTTTGGTATAAGGGTGACGGAATAAGTTGTTTAGTAAATCCTGACTATAGAACCGGAAATTAGCGCGAATTCTTTGCTTATAATCCTGCATTAATTCCTTTATTTTTTGGATAATTAATATGGTTTGGCGTGAAGTTATTTCTACGCCTTTTAGCATATAAAGAATCCATTCTTCCCAGTTGTTTGTATCGCGTACATATTGTAACAGCCGGTAGTATTCTGGTTTTGTCTCAATGAGGTATTGACTCAGATACAAGATCGGGATATCGAGTAGACCTTTTAAAACCAAATAGAGGATGTTAATAATTCTGCCAGTACGACCATTTCCATCATAGAACGGATGAATGGATTCAAATTGATGGTGAATTATAGCCATTTTTACTAGAGGGTCTACGTCTGAAAGCGCTTCGTCATTGATATAACTTTCTAGGTTTCGCATGAGTTTTATAATAGTTTCATTGCCCTGGGGAGGGACATACACAGTTTCACCAGTGGTGAGATTTTTTAAACCGGTGCCTGGCAGTTTTCTAAATCCTGCATTATTTCCTTCTAATCTGCTTTGTATTTCGATGATATGGTTGCAAGTTAAAAACTGGTCTTTTTTTACTAGGCTAAAACCGAGGCGCAAGGCCTCGGCATACTGTTGCACTTCTTTGGCGGCAGTTGAGCTCACAAGATTAGAATCGAGCTCGGCTTTGTACATTTCATCCTGGGTGGTAATAATATTCTCGATTGCCGAACTGTTTTTGGCTTCTTGCAGTGCTAGCGTGCTAATGAGAATAGTTTGGTTGGGAATGGTTTCTGAGACAGCTTTTAGTTCTGCTAGGCATCGAGTGGCAGTTGTTACGCTTTTTAGTACCTGTTTAGTCTCTAATTCTATGGTAAGTGGTAAGTTCTTCAGTGAGTGGCCTGTCAGCATCGGGTCTGCCCTGTCATGTATATAAAATTTAATTAATTATACATTAAAAGCATATCATGTATATAAAAAACGAATTTTTATACATGATAGGCTTGTCATGTATAAAAAAAGCAGCTTTTCCTTCTTTACTCTGGATTGCCGCGCTTCGCTCGAAATGGCAACCCTTTGATTAATTTACGTAACAACGCCGTAAAATCGACTATTTTTTGGGAATGCGCCCCCACTCTGCTGTCTGTTGCTTATACTTGTAGAAAGAGCGGTGTTGTAGATATCGAAAAAAGAAAAACAACTCCTGTCAAAGATGAAATTATAAAAAAGACAGGGACAGCTTCAAGAAAATTTACACAAAATATTTTATTAAGAGGAAATTTTATTATGGCAAAAAAAAACCGTTATGACATATCTGACGAGCCATCAAGAAAAGACATTGAAGAAAAAATTAGAAAGGGCGAACGTGAATATACCCAAGGCAGTATCATTGCTTTAAATAGCAAAATTATAAAAGAATATGCGGATGAATATAATACAGGTATGTGTTTTGGGATTGCCACAATGATTGCAATTGAGTTT
>CAYVBZ010000028.1:0-27539 GCA_964449835.1 uncultured Coxiellaceae bacterium
AGGTTTATGCGATTTAAAAAGTGTCGCATTAAGGTCAACGTCACGTGGCGCCGCCTTATTCGAGTTAAGTAAATCATAAACCGAGCTTCTTAACATTTGTTGTATGCGGGGCGGAAGTTCAGACTCAATGGCATCTCCAGTCACCTCAAAACAAAACTGGTCACCTAAGGCACCATACCAACGCCCTTGTAAGCTACCACCTCGCCTTGCTAATACGTCAAATGCACAATAAATGAGATGAATCAGATTTAAGTGATAGCGGTTATCCGTCATCACCTTTGGTTTCTGGTTTTTTACCCAGGTTTTAAAATCGGCTATAGCCTGTTTTGTATCTAAGTCATTTCTTCGAATCGCATCAAAGACGTCCTCAACAGCTTTAGCATTGGCGGATTCTCGGTCCTTTTTTTCTTCCTCTTCTTCAACCGGCGCCGCAAGCTTTGTGTTTTCTAGGGCTTGTTCGTAGGTGTCTGGGGATAATTCAGCATGCAGCCCTAAGATCTTTTCCGCCATGCCTTGGTCGACTACAACATCCTTATCATTTCGAATCGTTTGATCTAAACCAATCACCGCTAACTGCGACAGCGTTCCGCTGGCCACACCTAAATGAAACGTCCTTGATAAAATAGTAGGATCTTTCGCGAAAGCGTTTCGAATCTCCTGCTCTATCTCAGCCAGTGGGGCAGCATAATACACTTTAGCAGCTAATAAGGAGGGTTGAAAAAATTTGTTGCAGTTTTTGCTTAATGAGGCTAATTTTGCAAATTCACTAAGATTACACCACTTCTCTGCCAATACAATTCCCATCGCTTCTGCTGCATGGTTGTTCTTTTTAGCATTCAGTTCAAATACGCCTTCATCAAGGGCAATGGCTTCTGGTACGCTGGAAAGTTGAATGGTTATGCTTGGAGCAGAATTAATAGCATTATTCTGTTCATCTTCGATTTCGACTAATTCATGGCGACTTGATGTCATAATGACCTCGTTCTATGAAAAACTATTTAAGCGCCGCTCGCATGACCTGTCGTGGAGTCTTTGATTCTAGTTGTACTCATTAAATAATCAACGCCGGACTTCTATATTTATATCCGAAGGTTGTAAAACGTCCTTTTTTACCGGGAAAGGATGGCCCACAAAGCCTGGAACAAAAATGCCATCTGCCACAGCAAACCTATTGGTAGGAATACCAAAGAAATTAAGATGGGAAATTTGATATTCATAATTTAAGCCATCTTTGGCTGTACATATGATATTCGTGTACTCAACGCCAAAAGAGGTCCCTCTCGGATATTGAGAAAACACATACCAGCGGTTCCGAAGACCAATACTGGTCTGGGCGACGGCAACATTTTTACAAGTAAAACTTGGGCCCTCAGAGGAAGTAAAGACTAGCGTTCCCTCTAAAGCAAAATTCATTTCAGCTGGGACACCTCTCGTGTCATAACCCCAAGATGCAAGTGCATCGACCACCGGACTTGATTTATGTCTGCCTGCGATGATATCGAATTCAGTAAAAACCAGCGGCCTGCCATTTAGTAGATGTGTCATTTTAGATCGCCCGACGAGTGAGGGAAGTACTTCATTATCGTTGATCTCAGAGGGCTGCCCCTCCGTCACGCTGTGCCGATTGACTATAAAAGAAGCACTCGTTGATGGGTTTAAACGGCCATCGATGAAAGCAAAAACCACCGAATTATCTCTTAAAACAGCTTCAGCAAAGGTGGGAGATGACAGCGCGGTAAAGATTAAACTCAAAGCGAGAACTCTTTTCATAGTGGCCTCTTATTCATTTTTTGTACATATTATAAAAATTCCATAAACTTTGGACGATACTGAATACCGGGGGAAAATTCAAGGGCTTCTTTTTCTAAAAACCCGGCCTTGAGACTGACGAGACTTTCAATGATTGAGCTGTCTCAACGTTCTCGTTAACCAGCATATAATCAATTTCTTTGCAAACGCGCTCAGCCAAATCAAAGCTGGAAAGGAGATAGGTTCGAATCTGCTCATCAATAAAACTGCGCGCTTCTTCCGGTGAATTACGCTGGAACCATTGTAGACCGTCCAGGACACGATCACGTGGGAAATCTGCGATTCTTTTAAAAGCGGCGTGCTTGACTAAAAAACGGTCCGTAATTTTATCGTAGTCTTCTACATTCAACTCTTGAATATGCGCGTCCACCGGCTGAAGGGCCAAGTGTTTGGCAAGCGCTTCCTTGAGGTCCTCGTCCCGACAAGCCTCAATATAGTTTTTCATTTGCTCTGATTCAAAAACACAGCCAAAATCAAACATGCCGGGACAGGCAACCTGTCTATAGTTCAGTGGGTCAGAAATAAGTTTCATAAAAATATTTTTGTGGCTGTTTTCGATGTCGTAGTGCGCTACTAATAAATGCAGGGCCACCTTAAAGGCAATGCGGCCTTTCACTCGGATAGGTTCTTTCCCATCTGGCAGTAAAAGATAGGTTTTTCCGTTCATGATTTTTAAAGCGGAATCGCCGTAGAAGATTTCCCTTTCGGAAAAGCCCAATTGTTGGGCCAATTGATGCAACGTTCCGAAATAAGTCAGTTCTGAGGAAGCCAAGCCCCAGCGATCTTTAAATTTGACAGGGAAAACCTCCGGAATCAGTTCCGGCCCAAAAAGCTGATACATTAACCAAGTCGCAAAAGCTTCCTGATGCGCAATAAATTGCGCGGTGTCCGCATCACGTAGCCCATACACTTCGCTTCGGCTTAAATCCTTTAAGTAATAAATTTTCCCAGAAGGCCCGCGGGTACGATAAACAGCATGGCTGCATCCTTCTCCCAACTTGCCATAGGGATTCTTAGGTGAGAGCAGTTGTGTATTGAAAGTAAACTTGCTCGCATCCAGGGGCGTTTCTGGAAGAACAGGCGGCAAATAATAAGGAAAATTTTGATGGGGTTGAAGGTACTTAAGTTGGCTGCTCTGGCCCACAAAGGAAGAACACAGAGATCTGGCTTGCAGAAATTTCTGGAAGAACGCTGACGAGGTTTTATTTCTAAACAAAACACAGCTCCGACTATTCATACGAACTTGATTCTTAGCATCCTCTTTTGCAAAGATCAAGGTGAATTGTTTAGAAGCGATTTGATTTTGTACTGGCCACGTTCACTTTAGATTGCGGCTTGCGGCCTAATTGCTCTGCAATAAACCGGCCCACTTGAATAAGTTTATTCAAGTCCACTCCTGTTTCTATGCCTAGACCATTCAAAAGATATAAAACATCTTCAGATGCTACATTACCTGAAGCACCCTTGGCATAAGGACAACCGCCTAGTCCTGCAACCGAGCTATCGATTACAGTAATGCCTATTTCCAAGGCGGCATAGATATTTGCTAAGGCCTGGCCGTAAGTATCATGAAAATGGACCGCCAGCTTTTCACTCGGGACTTTCTCAGCTACCTTTTTAATCATCATGATGGCTTGTTGTGCTGTCCCTACACCAATAGTATCTCCCAGTGAAATTTCGTAACAGCCCAACTTAAAAAGCTGTTCGGCAAGCAGCGCTATTTTTTCAGGCAGAATTTTTCCCTCATAAGGACAGCCGAGAACGCAAGAAAGATAACCGCGGACTCTCAGTTGATGCTTCTGCGCTTGCGCCATAATTTTGGCGATACGCTCTAGGCTTTCTTCAACCGAACAATTAATATTGTGCTCATTAAAGCGCTGTGAAGGCGAGGTAAAAACAGCAATTTCCTTAACCCCTGCTGCGAGTGCGTTTTGCAACCCTGTTAAATTAGGCACCAGGACCGGATAAGAAACGCCTGCTTTTTTTTGAATGCCTTGGAACACTGCTTGATGATCGGCGAGTTGTGGGACCCACTCAGGTGAAACAAAACTAGTGGTCTCAATCACAGACAACCCAGTTTCAGAAAGTCGATTGATAAAATCAATTTTAACTGCTGAGGGAATAGTTTGTGCTTCGTTTTGCAGACCGTCTCGCGGGCCCACTTCCACCATTTTTACTGTACGTGGAAAGGTCATTTTATCTTGTCCCAGGCTGTCGGTCTTTTTTCCACAAAAGCACTGAGCCCTTCTTGTGCTTCGTTGCTCAGGCGGATTTTTGCCAAAAGTTCAGAGGTCTTTTCGGAAAGTTCCAGCGAAATTTCTTGGTTGGTCACAAGCATCATTAAACGCTTCACTTCCATTAAAGCCATGGGGCCTTGCTGCAAAAGTGTCTGGCATAAATTGAAGCCGGCGCTCTCTAAATTATCGCGCGGCACCACTTGGTGGACCAAACCAAGACGCAGAGCCGTTTGTGCCGCAAAACGCTCCGCCGTCAAAAAATAATAACGCGCCGCATGCTGCCCCATTATTGAAACGATATAGGGACTGATGACCGCGGGAACCAAGCCGATTTTGACTTCCGAAAAGCAAAAATTGGCGTCCTCAGCTGCAAGAATCAAATCAGAACAAGCTAAAAAACCGAGACCCCCGCCAACCGTGTTCCCCTGGGCCAGGGTGACAATGGGCTTAGGAAAGGAATACATTTGATAAAGCAAGGAAGCCAAATTGCGAGCGTCATCCCTGCCAAGCTCAAAGGAACTTTTCGCCAATTGTTGCATCCATTCCAAATCCGCTCCCGCACAAAAATGAGCGCCCGCGCCGCAGAGTAAAACCACGCGCGTTTCTTCGTCCCGGCCGGCTTCGAAAAAGGCATCCCGTAAGCGTTGAACTAAGTCATCAGTCAGCGCATTGCATTTTTCTGGACGATTCAAACAGAGTGTTGTGATTTTATCTTTCTTAGAAATATTTAAAATAGAGTTTGACATCAGGTCACATCCTAAATAAGCCAAAATGCGTTTCTGGAATGGGCGCATTGAAGGCGGCAAACAAGCTTAAACCCAAAACCTGACGAGTATCGACAGGATCAATCACCCCATCATCCCAAAGTCGGGCGCTGGAATAGTAGGCATGGGACTGTTTTTGATATTGCTCAATCAGGGGCGCTTTGAGCGCGTTCTCATCTTGATGAGACCAGGCCTCTTGATGCCGTGCTTTTTTCTCACGTGTGACCTGGGCCAGCACATTCGCCGCTTGTTCGCCGCCCATGACAGCAATGCGCGCATTGGGCCACATCCAGATAAAACGTGGGCCAAAAGCGCGGCCACACATGGCATAATTGCCTGCTCCATAACTGCCGCCAATAATCATGGTCAGTTTAGGAACTTTCGCGCAGGCGACTGCGGTCACCATTTTGGCGCCGTGCTTGGCGATCCCTTCCGCTTCATATTTGCTACCGACCATAAATCCCGTGATGTTTTGCAGAAAAATCAGAGGAATTTTTCTTTGACAACAGAGTTCAATAAAATGCGTGCCCTTCTGCGCCGACTCCGAAAATAAAACACCATTGTTCGCGATAATGCCGACCGGCATACCATAGAGATGCGCAAAGCCACAGACCAGCGTTTTCCCATATTGCGCCTTAAATTCATCAAAGACCGACGCATCCACAATCCGCGCAATGAGCTCGCGGACCTCAAAAGGATAACGCGGGTCAGCGGGCACTAAACCATATAATTCTTGCGGGTCAAAAAGAGGTTCTTTGATTTCCCGCAAAAATTGTTTTTGTATTTCTTTATAAGAACGAAAATTTAAGTTGGCGACAGCTCGCCGGGCCAAGGACAAAGCATGCGCGTCGTCTTGCGCATAATAATCCGAGACGCCGGAGACACGGCAATGCACCTCAGCTCCGCCTAAAGCTTCCGCCGTCACCACCTCGCCTGTGGCCGCTTTCACCAAAGGCGGGCCCGCCAAAAAAATGGTCGCTTGATTTTTCACCATGATGGACTCATCCGCCATCGCTGGAATATAAGCACCGCCCGCGGTGCAAGATCCCAGGACCACCGCAATTTGCGGGATGCCTTGACTCGACATCGTCGCTTGATTATAAAAAATGCGCCCAAAGTGCAGCTCATCTGGAAAAACTTCGTCTTGCATGGGGAGATAAGCGCCGCCAGAATCAACTAAGTAAACACAGGGCAAACGATTCTCTGCGGCAATCTTTTGTGCTCTTAAATGCTTTTTAACTGTAATTGGATAATAGGTCCCGCCTTTGACCGTCGCATCGTTCACAATGATCATGCATTCCACACCCATGATCCGTCCAATGCCGGTAATCAGACCGCCTGCCGCTAAATCCGTTCCATATAAGTCCAAGCCTGCCAAGGCCGAAAGCTCAAGAAATTCAGGGCCTTCATCAATTAAGAGCTCTAGGCGTTGCCGCGGGAGTAATTTCCCATGCTCTTTATGCCGCTCACGCGCCTTGCTATCTCCGCCTTGCTGAATTTTAGCCAACTTTTCCTTTAAGTCTTTCACCAAGGTTTTCATGGCCTTGGCATTATCTTGAAATACTTTGTCCTTTGGATTGATCTGCGTTTGAAATTCGCTCATTGCTTTACCTCATTAACAGGTCTCATCATAAAGCTCCCGCCCAATTAACATGCGGCGAATTTCCGAAGTTCCTGCGCCAATTTCATAGAGCTTGGCATCTCTTAAGAGCCGGCCCGTTGAAAACTCATTGATATAGCCGTTTCCTCCCAGACATTGAATGGCCTGCAAGGCCATTTGCGTCGCGTGTTCAGAAGTAAAAAGAATGAGAGAGGCGGCGTCTTTCCGGGTCAACTCACCGCGATCACCGGCTTGCGCCATCGAATATAAATACGAACGGGAAGCCATTAAGGTGGTGTACATATCCGCAAGCTTGCCTTGCATCAACTCAAATTCACCGATCGGCTTTTCAAATTGTTTGCGCTGGTGCACATAAGGAAGAACAATATCCATACAAGCCAGCATGATCCCAACAGGCCCTGCAGCCAAAATGAGCCGCTCGTAATTCAAACCCCGCATGAGGACTTTGGCACCCTCATTGAGTTTGCCCAAAATATTTTCTTCCGGGACTTCGCAATTTTCAAAAACCAGCTCACAGGTATTGGAACCCCGCATGCCTAATTTATCGAGTTTTTGCGCGACAGAAAAACCAGAAAAGGTTTTTTCTACAATAAAAGCGGTGATGCCGTGTGGGCCTGCGGAAGGATCTGTTTTCGCATAGACCACAATAACGTGGGCCTCCGGTCCATTGGTGATCCACATTTTCGTGCCATTTAAAATATAGCTTTTCCCCTTTTTCTCGGCACGCAAACGCATGCCCATCACATCGGAACCGGCCTGTGTTTCGCTCATGGCTAAAGCGCCGATCCATTCGCCGCTGCATAGCGGCGGCAAGTAACGCTCCTTCAAGGCCTCCGTAGCATTCAGTCGGATTTGATTTAAACAGAGATTAGAATGGGCGCCATAACTTAAGCCGATGGAAGCAGAAGCGCGGCTAATTTCTTCCATCACCACCACATGCTCCAGATAGCCTAAGCCGGAGCCGCCATATTTTTCTTCAGCTGTAATTCCTAAAATGCCTAATTTACCCAATTTGGGCCAGAGCTCAGCAGGAAAGTGATTTTGTTTGTCGATTTCGCTTGCTTGCGGCGCTATTTCAGAAGAGGCAAAGTCACGGACTGCCTCGCGCAACATTTCCACTGTCTCTGAAAGCGCATATTGAAATAATCTCACGCAGACTTCCTTTCTGCTTTTAACCTCCCTTATGTTATAGGATTAGCGTTTATTTTGAAAGCCGCTTTAATCGGACATCTTTATTTCCTCAGTTTTCTCACTTCAGCTTAGCAATTAATCACTGTTGCCTCATCCTCTCTGCTTTTCCACTTTCGCAGAAAAGGCAGTCCTGATACCATAAAGCAAGCAGGAAACCGTCAAAGAAGGATTTTTCATGGCTAGTCATATCCCTGTTTTGATCATTGGAGCAGGGCCCACCGGTTTATTAATGGCTTGTGAACTTGCGCGCCGCGAGCTTCCTTTCCGTATTATTGATAAAAAACCAGAACGTACCTTGACAGCCAATGCCGTCGGCATTCAAACGCGCACTTTAGAATTGCTGGATCATTTAGGCGTACTTCATGAGTTTCTAAAATTGGGCCATGAATGCAGGGCAGTCCAATTGCATGCCAATGGCAAAGATTTAGCGCGCATTTCCTTCGAGCACCTTGACTCTCTTTATCATTTTATTTTAACGCTGCCCCAAAGTGAAACAGAGCGCTTATTGAACGAACATTTGGAAGAGTTAAAATGCGAGGTTGAAAGGCCGATTGAACTGACTGCCCTAAAACAAGAAGACCAAGGTTTCCGCTGCACCTTAACTAGCTTGGAATCCGGGGAGAGTGAAACCTTAGTTTGTGATTGGCTGATCGCCTGCGATGGCGCAAACTCGAAGGTCCGTGAACTCTGCCAGGTCCCTTTTCCTGGCGAAGACTTGGCCGAACAATTCATGGTTGCAAACTCACAAATGAGTACTTTTTTGCCCACCAATGAGATCCATGGTTTCTTTAATCATGGGACCTTCCTCTTTGCAATCCCTTTTGGTTCCCATTCCTATCGCATCGGCCTCAATCTGCATCAAAGTCCGCGCAAATTTCTCATTGAAAAGGAAGTCAAAGAACTCATTCAAGAAAGGTCCCAAGGCGATTATGATGTAAACAGCGTTTCTTGGATTTCCCCTTTTTGGATCCATAGTAAAATTGTAAAACAACTGCGTTATGGCTCTCTTTTCTTGTTGGGTGACGCGGCCCACATTCATTCGCCTGCAGGTGCGCAAGGGATGAATACCGGCTTACAAGACGCTTACAATCTAGCCTGGAAGTTAGCTCTGGTGGTCCAAGGGCGGGCCAAACCTGAACTCTTAGACAGCTACCAAGCAGAACGGTATCCCATTGTGAGCGGCATTGTAAAACGCGCTGAAAACTTTACCCGGCTAGCCTTATTTGAAAATCCTTTTTTACAAAGACTGCGCAATCTCCTCTTCAAGTTCTTAAATAGCAGGCCGCGTTTTTCCCAGAAATTTAGCATGCGCTTGACCCAATTAAATCTGCGCTATAAAAATAGTCCCGTCATTTCCTACCGAGAAAAAATCAATCGAAGAGCGCCCCGCCCGGGCGAACGTGTTCCGGACGTCTTAATCAATCAGTCCACGCGGCTCCATACCTATCTTCGGGGCACAGAGCATAAGGCCTTATTATTTACGGGTCTTGCCAACCGGGAGAAAGACCAAAGCGCCCTCCGTGAACTGCAGCAATGGCTCAAAAGGCACTATTCTGAAACCATCCGCACATTCATCATTTCAAACCAGCGTCAAGAAAACCTGGAAAATTTCATTTTTGATGATCAAAACCGAATTCATCAACGTTACCATCTTAAAAACACCGCGATCTATTTGATTCGACCCGATAATTGCATTGCCTTTTGCTCCAAAAATCTGGCCCCCGCAGAGCTCAAAGCCTTCCTGGAGATCTATTTGACATAGAACAGTGATACTGTTTTAATGTTGAACTATTTTTAAGGAGTGGGTTGAGTGAAGAGACTGTTTCGGACTAAAGCAATAAATCATTCCATCGATGAAAATGCCGAACTACGCCGCTGTTTGAATGCAAAGGACCTGACCATGCTCGGTATCGGGGCCATTATAGGCGCAGGGATCTTTGTTTTAACCGGCGTTGCTGCCGCCACTCAAGCAGGGCCTGCCATTATTCTTTCTTATCTTTTAGCGGGCCTTGCCTGCAGCTTTGCCGCTCTTTCCTATGCTGAACTGGCCTCTTGTTTTGGGGGCTGCGGCGGCGCCTACAGTTATGCTTATGCCGGCATTGGCGAATTTTTTGCCTGGGTGGTCGGCTGGGACTTGCTCCTCGAATATGGGATGGATGCTTCCACCGTGTCCATCGGGTGGTCCGGCTATATGCAAAGCGCTTTACATGCTATGGGAATTAATCTTCCTTCGGTCTTAACGACCGATCCATTTCACGGAGGATTAATCAATTTGCCTGCTGTTTTCATTATTTTGGCCCTCGCTAGTATTTTATCCTTGGGTGTCAAGGAAAGTGCCCGTTTCAATGGGATTGTCGTGACGCTTAAATTGTTGGTCATCGCGCTCTTTATCGGCCTTGGCATGTTCTATTTCAAACCCGAGAACTGGCATCCTTTCTTTCCTTTTGGCGTTCAGGGCATCGTGAATGGTGCCGGTCTTATTTTCTTTGCTTACATTGGCTTTGATGCGGTCGCCGCGGCCTCGGAGGAAACCATTAACCCCCAAAAAAATCTACCCATCGGTATCCTGGCTTCGCTCTTCGTCTGCACCCTGATCTACATTGTGGTCGCCGCAGTCTTGATTGGCATGGTGCCTTCTTTGCAGCTCAACGATAGTTCCCCCGTCGCCATGGCCTTATTAAACGTCGGCCATCGTTTCGCAGCAGAAATTATCGCCATTGGTGCCATTGCCGGTCTCACCACCGCTATTTTGGCCATGTACTATAGCTTCACCCGCATTGTTCTCGCGATGGCACGCGATGATTTATTGCCGCAGTTTTTCGCAAAAATCCATGTTCGCAGCCACACGCCACGCCGTCTGATCTGGATGATGGCCGCTGTGATGGCTATCATTGCCGGCATTTTTCCCATCAGCCAGATTGCGAGTTTAGTCAACATCGGCACCTTGGCCGCTTTCATTGCTGTCTGCGGTTCCGTGCTGGTTTTAAGAGTCACCAAACCGGATTTACCTCGGCCTTTTAAAACCCCTGCGAGTCCGCTGGTTCCTCTGCTGGGAATTGCTTTATGTGTCTATCTCATGAGCAGCCTTCCGCAGGCGACCTGGGTTGGCTTTGGTATTTGGACGGGGATTGGCTTCCTCATTTACTTCGGCAGACAGTGGTTCCTTTCTTATAGCAGGTCTCGTAAGTTAATCGAGGTTGTTAAATTATAATTGGCCTTTTTTTGGGTGACATTCAGCGTCACGCTAACAAAGCGAATGGCCGACGGTGTAGCGGTACTATTGCCATTGAGATCTGAATAAGCAAAAGCGAGCGTTTGCACACCCGTTGCGAGCGTTTGACTATTACGTAAGAGGTTGCTGCCGCTTAAAGTATAAGTAATGCTAGTGCCGGTATTATTAACAAATGCAAACTGATTTGTGCTCGCGGTGCTGATGTCTGCGGCTGAGCGCACAGCGCGAATATCTCTCTCCATACGCTGGATAGCGATTTGTCCTTGCCAATCCGCGTCCGTGACATTATTCGCTGTGAGAAAAGCATTGAGTCCTTCTCCTAACATGGAAGAGGCGGTTCCAGCAATGATCCCTATGATCACAATGACCAGAATAATTTCAATCAGCGTAAAACCCGCTTGTTTATTCTGTCTCATATCAATATCCTGCAATCAGTAAAGTCAAAGCTGCTTTTCCATTCCCGCTGACTGTCACGGTAATCGTTTGATAATGACTGTCTCCACTGATGGTGGTACAACTCACATTGGTGCTGAGACTGTAGCCGCTTGGCGCCGTGCAAAAACTCGGGACTGTTGTGCTAGGACAAGTGACACTACTCCAGCCATTGAGACGTCTTTGGCCCAGATACCATTCCATGCATTTCTCCGCGGTGACTGTAGCAATCATTTGTTGATTGATGGAAGGCGCATTATTGAGTGCATTCACAAAAACAAGCGAGATGGTACTAGCTAAAATGCCCGTCACAACAATAAAAATGATGAGCTCGATTAAGGTAAAACCCTGTGAAGCACTTCTCGTCCTCATTGCACAAGCACCATACCGGTTTGGGGGGCAATCGTGATTGTCATTGTCACACCATTGGCTGTCAAAGGAATACTCGCCGTGGCGCTTAAGGCCGTGCCTGAAGGACCTGCGCTGATATAAGGACTGCCAGCGCCATCGAAGGCAATGAGATTATTCGGTAAATTACTGAGTGCGCCAAAGGTAATCCCATTGTTTAAGGTCGTGGTGGCCGCGCCAGAGGAATTTTTGACCGCAGATCCACTGCTATTTGCAATTTGATAGCTTGTGGACGAAGTGATGACAAATTCATAACGTTGATCATTGCTCATCGATAAAGCCTGAGCATAACGGATATCATTCACCACCTGTGCCGTTTCCGCGCCCAAATTAAGATTGGAGGCCGGCCATTTGAATAAAACAGTCAGCGACAGAATGGTACTGACCAAAATGATAACGAGGATAAGCTCAATCAGTGTAAAGCCTGCTTCCTTCAAGACGGGGCCCTTTTTGTTTATTATTCTGTTACTATTTTTTTATTTTATAGGATATGAACGTGCTGGGCAAAGTCAGCTTACAGTGGCAACGCGGCTTCTTGATGCTGGTCGCTATTTTATGGATTATGGTCATCGGATTTTTGGGCTTGGCAGTCGCCTATATGTTTGCCTCAGGGGCCCGCTCGACCTCCCGCTTTCTTTGGGGAGAAAAAGCCTTATATCTGGCTGAGTCCGGTTTACAACAGGCAACTTATGCCTTGCTCATACCGACCTTAACTAGCCGCAGCGCTTGTTCAGGTTTAAGTATCAATGGGAACTTGGGCGCAGGGGCTTATAGTGTTTCTGCCAGCGGGCCTTATAATGTAAGCTCCCCAACCACTGTGAATGGCGCTTTGACTGCCTCTGCAACAACTATCCCGGTCTTGAGCACGGCAAACTATCAAAACGCCGGTACGATCATGATAGACAATGAACTCATTGCTTATACCTCGATTGACGCAACTGATTTTAATGGCGCAACTCGCGGTACAGAGGGCAGCACCGCTTCGACACATGCCTCTGGAACAGCTGTCGGACAAAATCAATGTACTATCACTTCACAAGGCGGCGTTTCTAGTTTGAGCCCCCCCTCGAATCCAGGAGACCCTTTTGCAAAGCGCGTCCTACAAATCGCGGCGCTGTTACAAGATGGCTGGTTGGTTGCCGACCAAGCATCGAATTCTTTTTCTCTAGCACGTTGGAACAAGCCATCGGAAATACAATGGACGAATGAATCAATCTCCTCCACTGATCATATCAAGTTAACCGCCATTTCCATGCTTTCTTCCGTTGATGGTTGGGCAGTGGGCCTCCATAACCCTGCTGGAGAAACGCTCTTGCATTGGAATGGAAACGCTTGGTCTCTGGTCAGCGCCTCGATATCCGGCAATCCAGACCTGAATGGCGTTTCTTGTAATAACAGAGCAGATTGCTGGGCTGTAGGCCAGAACCACAATAATTATCCCACCATTTTGCATTATGATGGCACAAGTTGGTCTCTTGTGACGCCCACAGCCCAAGCCAATGCCACAGCCAATGAGGTTTTCTGTAATAATAGCAGCGATTGCTGGTTAGTTGGTCAGGCTCTCGGCAATTATCCTCTAATTGAACACTGGAATGGCAGTAACTGGTCCTTAGTAACGCTAGCAGCAACAGCCAAGGCAAACGCTAACAGCGTTTTCTGCAATAATACCAGCGACTGCTGGATGGTTGGACAAAATGTGAGTGGAAACGCTTTAATTGAAAATTATACTGGGGGTAGCTGGTCATTTGTAGCCCTTTCTCCCGCCGTGAATCAAACGCTTAATAGTGTTTATTGTAATAATAGCAGTGATTGTTGGGCAGTCGGACAACATCTCGCCGGGAACCTTTTGTTTATCGTCCATTGGAATGGCAGTACTTGGTCATCCTCGAGTGTCAGCGGGGCTGCTGATTTATATACTGTAGCTTGTACTAAATCAAATGATTGCTGGGCGGCGGGAAGTAGTTCTACGCTTTTACATTGGAATGGTTCCGCTTGGACAGCAGTGACAATTTCAGGCTCCTTCCCAAGTGTCACTATCTACGGACTTGGCTTACTGGGCCCTTCCGCCAATCCCCAGTCAGCCTGGCAAGAAGTTTTCGCTTAATTGATGCCTGTGGCGGAAAAAGTCGCTGTGGTTGAGTTGGGGCCTGTGAGTGTGCAAGTCACCGTACTTCCCGCACTAACAGCGCCGGAAGTAATGGTATAACCCGTTGGAAGTGCCCCCCCTAAAAGCGCACCTGACAAGGAAGTGCAATTGGTGACTGCAACCCCATTCGTTGCATTTTCTGACCGCGCGGCATAATTTGTCGCATTCGCCGAAGCTAAAGCAGCCGCAACGCCATTAGTAGCAGCGGTTTGTGCATCCGTAGAAAGATTAATATATTTCGGGATAGCGATCACCGATAAAATGCCAAGAATCACAATGACAATGATCAATTCGATCAAGGTAAAACCGAGTGCTTCCTTTCGCTTCATAAGTTTACCCTCTCCTGGCTCATTGAAACCGCTTATATTCAAATTATACCCCTTAAAATTATATCATACATGGGCCAATTTTATTAAATCCCAAATCGGCAAATAGACCGCAAGGGCCAGCATTAAAATAAGGAGCGCCAAACCGACAATCAACGCTGGCTCGACAATATCATTCAAGCGTTTTAAATCATAATCCACTTCCCGCTCGTAAAACAAACTCATTTGCTGTAGCATCTCCGCGAGCTCCCCTGTCTCTTCACTCACTGCTAACATTTGGACTTCTAAAGGCGTAAAAAAATCGATCGATAAAGCAGCCTGGGTTAAACTTTTGCCCTTTAAAATGGTATCTCGCATGGCAAAAACTTCTTGTTGCGCATGGGCATTATGAATTGCTTGACCAGAGAGCTGTAAACTTTCCAGTAAAGGTACACCCGCTTTGGTCACCGAAGCAAAAACCTGCGTAAAACGGAGTAGAACAATTCTTTTTAACAGGAGACCGATGATCGGAATTTTTAACTGAAACCTGTCCCAGCGGAGTTTTCCCTCAGCTGTCTTTAAATAGTAAACGGTGCCGCAAACCAGGGCGAGAGCAAGCACTGCTAAATAAGCACCATACTCAGACGTAAACTGAGAAAGCCAAATCAACCCTTTAGTCAAAGCCGGCAAAGTGATGTGCGCCTGCTCATAGACCTTGGCAAAGGTCGGGACCACGAAAACGTTCACCACAAAAATAGCGACCAGCATAGTCGAAAAAATAAAGAGGGGATAACGGGTCGCCGTGGATATGCGTTTGACTGCGCTGGCTTCCAATTCAATGTATTGACTCAAGTACAAAAAGGCCTCGTCCAAGCGTCCACTACTTTCTCCAACACGCACCATGGAAATCATAATGGGCGTGAAAGTCTGGGGATAACGTTGTAATGCCGCCGCCAGATCTTGGCCCGCCTCCAAAGCTTCAGCAATGCCATTCAAAGCGGTGGTCATGCGCTTGGTGCGCGCGGTTTCAGCCAATCTTTTAATGGCAAGCGAGATGGGCACACCCGTTCTTGTCAGGGTATACATTTGCCGTGCAAAGATTCCCAGCTCATCGGAAGAAATGCGCCCACCTTGCAGAAAATCATAGATCAACTTCCAGGTGCCGGTCTCGGTTGGGATGAGTTTAATTTCAACCGGCGTAATGCCCTCTTTCGTGAGCTGCAGGTTGATATGGTCCACAGAGGAAGCTAAACGCAGGCCTTCGATTTGCTTTCCTGCGGTATCACGGCCTTTAAATTCAAAGGTTGGCATCGGAGGTTTCCTCGGCCCTCAGCGTCAGCGGGGCCACTAAATTTTCGCCCATGATGCGGACCAATTCGCTTAGGGTTGTCATGCCTTGATCGACTAAGTCCAGGCCGCTCAAAAGAAGCGGCCTAAAATGGGCGGAGCTTTGGGCCGCGCGGTTAAATTCGGCCGTGTCTTTTAAACGTAGCAGCTCGGCTAAATAGGGCGATATTTCTAAGAGCTCAAACACGCCAATTTGTCCTTTGAAGCCCGTGTTATGGCAATAAGTGCAGCCATGTCCCTCATAATAGACTTTGTCTTTTGAAGAGTAGGACTGCACTGCCTCTAACCAAACCAGCTCGGCTGCTGTAGGCGCATGGATAACAAGGCAATTTTGACAGATCCGTCTCACCAAACGCTGGGCAAGGACTGCGCGCAGGATCGTCGCGACTAAAAATCCTTCGGCGCCCATATCCAACAGACGGACCGCTGCGCTAATGGAGTCATTGGTATGCAAGGTTGATAGAACAAAATGCCCCGTCATCGAGGCCCGTAAAGCCATCGCAACTGTCTCCGAGTCGCGTAATTCACCGACCATGATAATATCCGGATCTTGCCGCAAAACCGAGCGCAACACGCGCGAAAAACTGAGATCGATGCGTGCATTGACCTGCACTTGATTCACGCGAGGGAGACGATATTCGACCGGGTCTTCCACCGAAATAATTTTTTTCGCCGTGGTATTTAACTCGTTTAAAATTCCGTAGAGCGTCGTCGTTTTACCGCTGCCTGTAGGCCCTGTCACCAAAAATAAGCCGTTTGGCATCGTAACAATTTTGCGGACCGTGGAAAGCATCGACGCCGACAAGCCTACACGTTCAATGCCAAAACTTTCGGCAGATTGATTGAGCAAACGCATCACCACCGACTCGCCATACTGCGTTGGCATCGTGGACAAACGGACGTCGAAATTTTGATTGCGGACCTTCATGCTAAATCGACCATCTTGCGGCAACCTTTTCTCGGTGATATTCAACCCAGCCATTAATTTCAACCGTAGGGTCAAAGCTGGCGCAACCTGTTTTTCTTTGATCATTTGTTCATGCAAAATGCCGTCGATACGCTGACGAATACGCAAGCCTTGCTCGGCTGGTTCAATATGGACATCAGAAGCATTCATACGTACAGCGTCATCGAAGATGGTCTGAAGGAGTTTGACGACCGGCGTATCGGACGCGGATAAACCAATTGAGAGTTGTTCAATGTCATAATCACTTTTGGTTAATTCTTCCGATAGCTCTTCGGCTAATTGAACAATTTCCGTGGTATGACGATAGGTGGCGTCAATCGTTTTGATCAGATCTAATTCTCGTACCAAGGCAATATGGATAGGACATTGTAAGATCCGCGTCAATTCATCATGGGCGATTAAATTTTGCGGATCTGCCATTCCAACCAGAAGTGCCCCGCTTTCCTTGGCTAAAACAATGGCCCGCAAACTTCTGGCATTCAATTCGGGCAAAAGATGAACCAAGTCCGGGCTTAAAGTGTAATTTCTTAAATCGACAAAAGGAATTTTAAGCTGTTCTGAAAGCAGCTTGATAAGTTGGTCTTCCTGAATATAACCCAGCTTGATGAAGGTCTGTCCTAATTTTTCTCCCGTTGATTTTTGTTGAGCGACCGCTGTCTCCAATTGTTCGTGCGTAATGAGTTTCTGCTCAAGCAGCAATTTTCCGATATGGATTCGTTTATTGAGAGCCATTGTCTTCCTTTTTGACTAACCCCTTAAACGCGTATTTACATACCCTCGCAATGCTGGATCAAGGTCCGAGCTATTGTCCGCTTTGGCGTAAGCTTCCATGGCTTGCGCCGTTTTACCCAAACCATCTTCGCTAACACCCAATCCCAGCCACCATACCCCTTTTTCGGGGTACAACAGCGTGAGTTGCTGGTAAATGTTTTCAGCGGTAGAAAATTCTCCAAGACGCTGATACAAAGCTGCGATGAAAGAATAATATTCCGGATAAGCTCTGATAGCCGGCGGCGCTTTTTTCAATAAATCGAGTGCTTGGTTAATCTTTCCCGCTTCTACTAAAAGACGCGCTTTGATTTGAACGAAAGGCGGATAATCCGGCTGCAACTGAAGTCCCCTTGCCAACAGGTCTTTGGCTTTATTATGCTGTCCTTCCCGCATGAGTAAACTAATTAAAGTTTCTCGTGTCTCGAGATCACCTGGGTCTTTTTGGACTAAAGCCACTAAGCGATGAATCGCAGAAGGCACTTGACCGCTTTGCGCCATTTCCACGGCCTCCTGATATTGTTCCTCACGGGAAGAGGGCAGCGCCACTTTCTTTAATTGCGGAACTTCCGGACTTAACACAACTGGCGTTTGCCTCATGAGTTCCACTTGTAGTTCTGCGTCTTTGTTTTTTTTGTTTAACTCTGCCTTCATTAATTTGGCATCGGGTTTTAACATGAAAATAACAACTAGTTTACCGTTTTTATCAGAAGTGATTTTCAACTTGCTAATGGCGCTGTGTGTATAATCTAAGGACGGTGGGTTTATGCTTAAGCGCGTATTTTTGAGGGTCAAGATAATACTATGCACCCAAGGATCGGAATCAACTTGATAAAACACCTCATGGTCCAATAAAAAATGCAAAGTAGTCAGCTGGTCTTGGACTTGCATGGTAATGCCCGTTAAAGCCACTGCGGGGCTTGGCGCAGGAAACTGCTGAGCGACAGGCAGCGGCGTGGTCTTGACACTCTTCTGGGAAAGGCTTGGACTTTGGGCGGGGCGGGCCTGAATAAACGAGTGCTGACGAAAATAATACGTCAGGTTCCATAACCACACTAAAATAAGTGCAATAAGAGCAAGTTGAAGCCAGTAGGTTTTTTTTCTGGGTTTCTCTCTTCCTGAAGCCGATTGCAAGCCCGAGAGCACAGCTTCCGGTTGAACAGCTTTGACGGCGCGTTTTTCCAAATCCTTTAACATTTGATTGATCAGACTCATCAAAGGACCCTTTTAAGCGATGATAATCAAGGCTAAACCCGCCACCAGTCCGACGCCAATAACTAGCGTCAAATAAAAACGGCCGTGGGCCGAAAAAGTAGCGGCTTCCGTGTCATACGCCGCCAGTTTCAGCATCTTATGCGTAATCACATTTTCACCGCGTCCATAGGCGATCAACAAAGCTTTATGGCATAGCACATTAATGATGCGCGGTACGCCCCGGCTGGTTTTATAGAGCATGTTTCTTGCTTTTTTGGTGAACAAAATGCCGTAGGTATAACCGGCAACGGCCAAACGATGGAAGAGGTAGGTGTCCAATTCTTCGCGCGTTAATAACGACAAATAATAGGAAAAAGTAATACGCTGTTTGAGTTGACGGAATTGCGGCAATTTTAAGTGATCATCCAATTCGGGTTGTCCAAATAAAACCACTTGTAAAAGCTTGGTTGTTTCCGTTTCCAAGTTGGTCAGCAAGCGCACAGCTTCCAAGCTTTCCAGCGGGATGGCCTGGGCCTCATCTAGAATAAGAACCACCTTTTTTCCTGCGGCGTGTAATTCCACTAAACGATTATTAATCACGCCTAAGAGTTCATGTTGGTCCTGCAAAAGTTCAGGCTGGATCCCTAATTCCCGCGCAAAAGCGCAGCGCAGTTCCACCGGGCCCAAATCTGGATTTGGAATATAAGCGGTGAAAAACTGGTTCTCCAGACTGGTGAGCAATTTTCGACAGAGCAGGGTTTTTCCCGCTCCCACTTCACCGATAATCTTGATGAATCCCTCCCCACTCCTTAAGCAAAATAACAGCGTGTTCAACGCTTCTTGATGGCTTTTTAATTGACAATAAAATTCAACGTTCGGGGTCAAGGCAAAGGGCAGATCTCTAAATTTAAAATGATCGAGATACATCGTTTACCCCTTCTAATTGACTATCCAGTATTTCGTCTATAGCAAGCCGTACCACTGCAGTGAAAATCTTCCTTTTCCGCTTCCGAGCCAAAAGTTTCCGGAAGACTGCTGGTATGAAAGCCACGGTCTAATTTTTCAAAATGACTTTCCGCTTCATCCAGTTGATCACCCCAAGTGCGATTGTCCACAATGATCGGCCGCAATAAAATCACAAGCTCGGATTTTTCCGCAATTTGCTCGGTCCGTCTGAAAAATGGCCCAATCCCTGGCAGACGAGACAAGAAGGGGACCCCAGCAACCTGCTCTTGCATATTATTCTGCATTAAGCCACCGATCACAACAATTTGACCACTCTTGGCCCGCACCACATTGTCTGATTCCCGAATCGTGCTTTGGGCTAAAGGCAAGGTAAAAGTATTATTTGAGGAGGCAACACCAGGCGTTGCCGACGGTGTGGTTCCTAAGACAATATTTTTTTGCTGTTCTGTGACCTTACTAATAGTGGGGTGAATATGCAAAATCACGCTTTTTTCCTGACTCACTTGCGGTGTTACATCCAAAGTAATGCCAGAGAAGAATGGCGTTAGGTCTACATTTTCCGAAGGCAGCGTATTGGTCCCAACAATCGTATTTGAGGTCGAAACACCGGTCACATAAAAGGAATCACTGCCGACTTTAATGATGGCCTTTTGATTGTTGACTGTAGAAAGGCGTGGACTAGATAAGATCTGGACATTCCCTTGCATCTGCAGCATTCTAATTAAAGTACCGAAGTTGCCATAGACACTCAAGGTAAAGAGGCTGTTAAAATCATTCAGATTAAAATCGAGGCCGGCCAGGCTCTGTGTGCTTTGCTGCCCTAATCCTCCATTTCCTGCAGCAATTCGGCCAAACAAGTTCCAATCAATCCCGGCTTGAAACTCGTCATTCAGCTGCACTTCTAAAATTTTAGCTTCCAGGATAACCTGACGGTTCATAGTATTTTGGATACGATCTAAATAGCGGGCCACTTGATGCAATTCAGTTGGCAAAGCATGGACAATCACAAGGCCGCCTTGGGCATTCACGACCACAGAGCGCCCCTCCTTTGAGCCAACCATTGCTCTCAGCGTTAGGTCGAGATCACGCCAGAAATCCATTTTGGAGCGAGTATCAATACTACTTCCTGATGTTTTTTCAGGCGAGGCCACAACCGGTGTCGATATGTTGCCATTGATACTGCTGCCAGTGATTTTTTCACTAATTTGGCCGGAGGATAAGTCTGTATAGGATTTTCCAATCCGTTTGACATTCAGATAATTCACCGTAAACATTTGCGTGGCCAGTTCCTGGGGCAAAACCTCATAGCCGTAAGCCGTGTGGCGATATTCATAGCCGTACACATCGCGCACAATTTCCATGACCTGCTGGATTGTCACGTTCTTCAGTTTTAAAGAAATTTCTCCGGACACTTTGGGGTTGACCACCATGTTATAATGTGTCCCTTCGACCAAACCCATAAAAAAGGCCTTCGCCGGCATTTTATTGGTGCTCACATCGAAGTGTTTTTCTGACCGTCTTTCATGAGACCGAAGTTGTGAAGAAAGTGGTGGCAGCAACCCTTGGCTCACGGCGGTAGGTAAATTGATGTTTTGTCGCGCAATGGCGCGGTCGTGGCGGCTATCCTGATTCAGGTCAGCACGAATTTCATCGATAGAGGTGGGCTTGCGCGGGGGCTTTGGCGTTGTACAGGCAGAAAAAAATAAGACCAGCAGGAACAAAAAGAAACATCCATTTTTTGATATTCGCATAACGCGCCTTTTCCCTAGGTCAGCCCCGCAACCGGCTTTTTAATCCTTTGATTTAAAAACAAGATCATTTTACCATCTGGCCCTTCTAGATGCACGGTATTCGGGGTAATCTTGACGACCTTGAACCCTGACACCTCACTGCCCAAATAAAGTGTATTTCCATTAAAAATAGCCATCTTCCGACCCTTTGAAATAATGATGGCTTGCAGCTCCCAAACCGGCACCTGCACGCGCGTTGCCTGCTCTTCACTAATTGCAGGCTGCGTCGGATCGCGCATACTGGCTAGGGCTTTATGAGCGAAGAGCAGACAAAACAGGATTAAAACACAGGGAAGCCTCGCCATAAGCTAATCCTTTCGATTACTTAACACATAAAAACGTGCCACGACCTTTGCCTCCGGATAAGTGAGGACTTGATAGTCCAAATGGTCCCAGTAAAGATGCCAAGGCAGCTTCTCCAGATGATTTAAAAAGGCCATGGTATTAAAATAAGACCCACGAAATTCAAGTTCCATTAGATGTTTGTCCACTTTGCGAAAATCATAAAAAGTCTTGTCTTGACCTCCTGCAGAAGGAAGCCAAGGTTCCCGAAAGGAAGTCTTCAAGCTAATCAAAATGACCTCGGCCTGCTGCGCGATGATATCGTTGGTGACTTGAGACAGCGACTGGACCTTCACAAAACTCCGCTCCAAGCGTTTCAATTCCTCCCCGACCAGCTGATACTGGAGGTTAAGCTGATGTTTTTTTTGCAAATTCTGTGTAAAAGAAGAGCTCGCAATGATTTGCCGGATGGCATTTAAATTTTGTTCTTGCGTCTGAAGTCGTCTCATCCCTTCCTCTTGCTGTTGCTGCAAAAAGTCACGCTGCCTTTGTAGAGGCCCTTCAAAAATCAAATGCCAAATGCCATAGAAAAAGACCAGTCCCACTAAAAAAAATAAGAGGCTTTCGCGTGGATTTCGTTTGTCCAGCCATTCTCGAAAGCTTTCTATTTCAAGTTGTTTTTTCACTGTTCACCTTTGATGAAATAGTAAAAGCATAAAGGACGTCCTGATGAAGCTGCGCCTTGTTAACTTCTCTTAATTGAAAATTAAGACCGCTAAATTCTTTCTGTAAGGTTAATTGGTTCATAAATTGTTGGATCGCATTCGAGTCCAGCGCGTAACCCTTTAAAGTGAGATCTCGTGGACCCATTTCAACTTGAATATCAAGGAGCCAAAGATTCGGCACCGCGGCCCTTGCGACACCTAGAAGATAAGTCGAGAAATTCTGGTTTTGGGACAACAAATTAAAAACACTGTTTTTCTGCTCAAGTTCTCCCTGTAATATCTTGAGCGAACTTTCCATGTCCTTGAGATCCAACATAGGGTATTGCGCATGAATTTGATCCAAGCTTCGTTCAACCTGACTTAAAGCCAAGGTTGTGTTATCCACTTGGATGCGTTCCTTATGTTCTTCCCACAAGTCCCCTATAAAATGTAAAACCAGCAACACGAAAAAAATGCCATAGGCGAGGACCATGCGTTGAAAGGTCAGGACCGATTTTTTCTGCGCCGGCAATAAAAGATAAAGATTAATTTCCTGTTGCATGGCCCTGTTCCCATTCTCGCAAAATGCCGCCCAAAAGCGGTAAAAAATAACCATCCTGTTTAAGATCTACAGACGTCAGATTTTGAAAATATTGATTCAAGTTGATTTTGCCGATAGAAAGATTCAAGCGTTGCGACAAGAGCGCGGCAAGGTCGGCGGAACAAGGCGCGGCTGTCTCTAAAAAGATTCGCACGGGCTCCGGCTGCCGCCATTGGCTTTGGTAATAGTCAAATGAGCGCTGCAAATCCAGCGCGGCCACATTCACCACTTGATCTAAAGCGTCCTTACTTTCAGGGTGAGACAAAGCAGATAGAACGGAGCGAAGACCAAAATCCAACTGGCGGGTAAAATAAAGTTGATGCTGGCTGGTCACGATCAAGAGACTTTTTTCTTCTTGGAGATAGACTAGGGCCGAGCTTTTTTCATCCTTTTCATAAAGGGAAGTGAGGTTGCGTAAGCTCAATTCGGGAATGTCGATGGTCGTGAGCTTTAAACCACTGGTCGTAATTTGTTCAGCGATCGGATTGATAATGCTGAGCCGGGCGACAACCAACATAATCATCGCCAAAGACGTCGGAGATTTTGTTTGCGGCAATGGAAAGCTGTCTATAACCGCATCATCTTTTGGAAAATGCAGTAAATCTTTAATCTTCCAGCGTATGGCGCCTTGAAACTCGCCGGGGGCGACCGGCAAAGCTTCTGTTTGCATCAGCTGATAGTGCTCGGGGCCAAGGACCCAAGAACAGCGAACGCCTTTTAATCCCTGACCTTGCACAAGACTCGATAAAATGGCTTTGAGATCTTTGAGGCCAGTATAATTAAAACTTTGAAGCTCAAGGATTTTCGGTAATTTATCTGTTTTGCGCACATGTAAGAAATGGATTTTTTCACGGTCCACGCTGAGAGAGCAACGATCTGGAGAAAAAACAGTGCTCTGGACGGGCATCAAGCTATGATACCAATCCTTGAATTTTTTGCTCGCTCCTTTTTCCAGAAACTCTTTTGCTTCCTTTAGCATAGACTGGACCTTCCCTTTTCCCACTTTAAATCATTTTCTTATAAAAAGCTGTAACCTTGACCCGCATAAAATCAATGTTACAGTATTCATTATGACTGTCCTAACCTTTTCCACCCTCTTGCTCCTGCTCTCCTAT
Source organism: uncultured Coxiellaceae bacterium (assembly GCA_964449835.1). GTDB lineage: Bacteria > Pseudomonadota > Gammaproteobacteria > DSM-16500 > DSM-16500 > JABDGC01. The sequence goes on from CAYVBZ010000028.1 coordinate 23,880, forward strand.
TTCGCGGGAATTTTAGGCGCCATCACTGGTTTAGGCGGCGGTGCCATTTTAATCCCCATTTTGGTCTTGGTTTTTCACATCAATATTTATTTTGCCATGGGCGCTTCCCTGATTTCCGTCATTGCCACTTCCTCAGGAGCCACCGCTATTTACCTGCGTCATGGTTTAACTAACCTACGCCTCGGTATCCTCCTTGAAGTCAGTGCCGTCAGCGGCGCCTTGATCGGCGCCTGGCTTGTTCCCTATCTTCCTGTCTCCTTAATCGCGACGCTCTTAGGGGTGGTTTTACTAAGCTCCGCCTATTTTGTTTTAAAACGCCATGAAGAAAGCGAGGCCCCGCTCCTCTCACATCCATGGGCAATACGGCTCAAGTTAGATGGCGAGTACCCCATTCCGGGCGGGACTAAAGCCTATCAAGTGCAGGGTGTACCGCTCGCCCTCTCCATTATGTCGCTTGCCGGTCTTTTATCAGGACTGCTAGGCATTGGGGCTGGCGTGCTCAAAGTGCTCGCGATGGACCAAACCATGCGGCTTCCTTACCGGGTCTCCACCACCACCTCCAATTTCATGATCGGCATTACCGCAGCCGCGAGTATCGGCATTTATTTTGCGCGAGGTTATATTGATCCGACTCTTGTTTTTCCTGTGTTACTGGGTGTTCTTTTAGGCTCCTTTACCGGCACGCAAATGCTGGCACGCCTTCATGTCCGTCTTTTACGCTTCATTTTCAGTTTCATTATTTGTCTTTTAGGTCTTGAGCTGGTTTATAAGGGACTGACAGGAGGAATTTAAATCGTGCAGGAAAAAATTAAAATCTGGCTCAGTTGGCTTCTCCTCGCCAGTATTTTTTTATCGGTGCTCTTGGTGGCGCTTGGGGCCTTGCTTTATCTCTTGCAAGAAGGTCAAATGCCTGTTTCCTACTCACAATTCAGTCAAGCCACAAGCTATAAATCCTATCTCCCTATTCTGCAAGGCGCTTTGGGCCTGGATCCCGCTTCCTTAATTCTTTCAGGTTTTTTGATCTTGGTCTTTTCGCAAGTTTTTCGGGTAGGGGCCCTCGGCTTCTTTTTTTTTCAAAGCGCTGAATATCTGCTGGCGCTTTCCAGTTTTTTCATTTTTATTGTTTTAATTTATAGTATGCTCTGGCATGAATAAGCGGAGTATAACCGTGGAAACCTTAAATGGCCAAAATCCAGTTTATTAGCTGCGACACTAGCCAGCACCCAGACCGGCCCCAAGATAGGCACCCAGGCCCTCTCGACTAAACCCTGTACGTCTACGGCACTCATTTTCTTTTTCTTCCTCCTCTTGAGACTCGGCTCTTCTTTTGTTTTCTTGTTCCTGCTCTGATTTTGTTTCTTCTTCATCTAAGAGTGCTTTATTCTCGGGATCATTAATCAGTCGATTATATTCTTTGATGTTACAATCAATTTCTTCCATCAAAGCTTGGGTCTCTGGCAGAGCGCGTTCATGTTCCATATCATAAAAGTTCTTCCAGTGATAAGTTTGAAATTCTCGAGAAAGTTTTCTTACTAGAACATTGAAGGCGGGGTGCGCACCGTAACCGCGCTTACCATGCTTACCATGCTTACCATGCTCTAACTCTAGCGCTGTAACACCATTTACGATTATTTTAGCTTTACCTTTTAAAAGCTCTTCTAAGTCCTTGAGCGTTTTTTTCTTCTTAAGCGCTTCTTTCTTCTCAGCCGCATTTTTCTCTTCGAGTTCAAGATCTTTCTTCGAAAGCTTGCATGCAATTTCAAGTTCGTTGACTGGAATGTTAGCATTTTCAACAATATCAGTGGTAGAAAAACTCTTGGGCCTGCTAGGTTGAGAAGGACCGACATTGACATCGAAAATAACTGGCCGGGCTTGTTTGGTGGTAAACCCTTTATAAGCAGCATACACTGCGCCCAAAGCGCCGCCAATAATTCCCAAAACGCCAAAGGTCGCTTTATGCGCGATAAATACCAATCCGGAAGCAACCGTCGTCGCTGCGGTCACCACGGTAAGAACGAAATTGGTCTTCATTTTGGCCTGATATCTTTGCTTGGCTTCTCTATCTTCAGTGAATCCGGCTTTCACCCCATAGTATAAAGAGGCACTCAAGTGGAAAAGCGTTTTAAAACTCAAGGCTGCTGTAAAAAGAATTGGCGCTAAAACATCAAAAGTAGCGGCGGCGACAAAAGTTCCGATCACGGCGGCACTAAGGGTCAAAGCCGAGAGGGTTTCCACAGAAGCCCTCATGATTGCGCCTGGTTTATTTTCTTTTTTTTCTAAATAGGCCTCTCGAATTTTTAAAATAGCGCGGACAAGACTAGCGCCCGCCGCAAAGGGGAACATAATAACATGGCCTAAACCAGCCAGGATCTCAGGAAGATATTGCTTAAACGCGAAAATAAGTCCCACATCTATCATTTCAGCGGTTACAACGGCTGCTTCCATTTTTTGAGTGTTTTCAAGTTCTATTTCAGGTAAGACGTCTTGTCGACTAACCATAGATCTTCCTCCTCAGTTTTCATTGCGGTTTAAAATAACCAAGCCAACCCAGCGCCTACATAATGATTAAACAGGCCCAACTTCCCACTGATTCTTTGCCCCACTTCAAGGTCCGACACTAAATTAGGGGTAAAGAGATAAAGGACCCCTGCATCTGCATTAAACCCCGCGCCGCTGGTGGGGCTAGTTTTACTTTGACCATAGACTTCCCCAAAAGTTTCGAATTTTTCAGTCACTTGCCAGCTTAAAACCGCATCGGGATTAACGCTATTGTAACGTTGTCCGCGAAGTGCATAGGGAAGGGTTTGCGTGCTTACACCGAGCATCAGGGTCAGCGTCAGGGCGCTGTTGATGGTATAATTCACAATACCATTGATGGCCCCTCCAACACTATCACTTCCAAAGGCCTTACTCCCCGAGGGCAAAGTCAGAAGCCCCTCGATAGAGCCCAACCATTTTGCATTATACCCCAATTCATGCTTCAAACCGACCGTTGTGGCCCCCCAGCCAGCATGTGGGATGATGGTTTGCCGGGTAAAATTGGGAAAAAGAATAGCCAGTTCGGTCTTGGCCGGCAGCCCTAAACGAAGCTCTGCCTGCGGCAAATTATATCCTGTTTTTCCGCCTGTTATTAGACTTTGATATTGCGCCCCGAGCTCGATAATCCCTTTTTCAAAGGGAACAACGCAAGGGCTATCTGCGACCGTCGGACGGTTTACCAAGGCCAAAAGCGCCGAAGGCCCTCCGCAAGGGCCAGGCGTCTCCTCGGCCCATGCCGCCATCGCTATCCAACTGAACAAGAGCAATACTAAACTTCCTGGTTTTATTAATCGCATCGGGCGGGGTCCTGTAATTTGTTACACATAGCACTCCATAAGAACATTCTGTATTATAATGTAAAAATCCAGAAGGGAAAGGATTTGCGCATGCAAGGGAAATCAGATCATAGGCCCAATCCAGAAGAACTTTTGAAGCATGTGCAAGAAGAAGAACAGCAAGCCGAACGCGGCAAGCTGAAGATCTATCTTGGCGCAGCCCCAGGCGTTGGGAAAACCTACATGATGCTCAAAGAGGCGCTGGCTAAACGGGCTCAGGGGATGGACGTGATCGTAGGGGGGGTTGTATCTCACGGACGCGATGTTATCGGCACCTTGCTCAAAA
>CAYVBZ010000029.1:0-27464 GCA_964449835.1 uncultured Coxiellaceae bacterium
CTCGGATCCCCTTTGGTTTCCCACGGGGATTCATTCCCCGTGGGAAATATAATTTGAATTTCTTAAGCTGCTGTTAAGCTTCGTGATTTACAATGCAAAGGAGATGTACTGAAGCCAGTCAATATAAAAAGGACCCATCATGCTTACGCTTAAGAATTATAAATTGAATCTCGGCCTGCCAAGTTTACTCCCTGACTGGAAACGTTTTTTTTCGACGCGCTATCTAGTTGCAGACTTGTCCTCAGGTTTGACTTTGGCTTTCATCGCTATTCCTCTGTCTCTCGCCATTGCGCTGGCCTCTAAGGTTTCACCTGGAACGGGTTTGATTACAGCGATAGTCGCGGGCTTGGTCTGCGCCCTTTTTGGCGGCAGTCCCTTGTCCGTGAGCGGTCCTGCGGCTGCCATGTCCGTTTTAATTGCCGATACCGTTGAGAAGTTCGGCGTTGAAGCCTTAGTCTTGATTTGTCTTGTCGCGGGCTTAATGCAATTAGTGAGTGGTATTTTAGGCTTAGGCCGTTTGGCCCGTTTTGTTCCCTTACCGGTGATCTCGGGTTTCACGGCAGGTATTGGTGTTATCATCTTGATCAGTCAACTTCCCCGTGCTTTTGGCTTGATGCCGCCGGCTGAATCGCATGTCCTAGATATCTTCATGCACATCAAAAGCTATTTTCATCAAATCAACGGTACCTGTCTTTTCCTGGTGATTTCGACCCTTGCGATCATTCGGGGTTTGCCCAAGCTCTTTCCCCGGCTGCCGGCTATTTTGCCGGCTGTTGCGGCTGCAACGCTTTTTGTTTATTTCTTTAATTTTAAGGTACCCTTAATTGGTGAAATTCCTCGAACTTTGCCGATGCCGCAATTCCCGCGCGCTTCCATGCTTAGTTTTTCAGAATTAATTCTAAGTGCCTTTACCATCTATTTACTGGCCTCGCTGGAAACGCTACTTTCCTGTTCTGCGATCGATAAGATCACGAATGCAAAAAAACATGATTCGGACCAAGAGTTGATTGGGCAGGGTTTAGGAAACATTGCTGTTTCGCTTTTCGGCGGCATGCCCGTGACTGCAGTCATTGCACGTTCTGCGACGAATGTTCGGGCCGGCGGAAAAACCCGGCGTGCCAGCATTTTTCATTCACTGATTATTCTTGCGACCGTATTTGCAATTGCTCCTGTGATTGGCATGGTTCCGATTGCAGCTCTAGCCGGGGTGTTATTCTCTGTCGCCTTTTCCATGATTAACTTCCAAGAGTTCAAAGAATTTTGGGCCACCTCTCGCTCGGAAGCTTTGATTTATGTGATTACCTTTGTGACGATTATTTTCGTTGATTTGCTGGCGGGTGTTAAAGCGGGCATTGTCGCTGCCGCCTTGATTATGTTCTGGCAGGCCACAAAAAATAACTTGCATACTTCATTTTCTCAGGCCGATGGCGTAATCCGTTTTTCTTTAACAGGCCCTTTGACCTTTTTGTCCGTCGGAAAAGTGAGCAAATTGGAGACCCAGATCAAAAATGCTGGCAACACGACGGTCATGTTGGACCTATCGAGTATTAGTAATATGGATAGTTCCGGTGCGTCTGCAGTCGTTGATCTTCTGAACTTTTGCCGGGAAGAAAAGATAAAATTTTATATCATGGGTCTGCCGCGGCGTTTTGAATCCTTGCTTAAAATGTGCGGCGACGCAAGCCTGATAGAACAAAGTTTTCTGATTTCAGAGCATGAATTAAGAAAAAAGGACGCGGAAAACGCACTTCAATCATCGCATGGCCGCTTAGTGCATGGCGTGCAGCGTTTTTATTTTGAAAGAATGCGCGACGATAAGCGATTATTTGAATACATTACGAAGACACAAAATCCGCACACTCTTTTTATTACTTGCTCTGACAGCCGTATGGTGCCCTCCTTGCTGACTTCAGCCGATCCCGGTGAATTGTTCACCGTCCGAAATGTGGGAAATTCCATCCCCGTCTATGATCCAAAGGGCGTGTGCAGCGAAGCCGCCGCATTGGAGTTTGCCTTGACCAATCTAGACATCACCGATTTGGTGATTTGCGGCCATGCGAATTGCGGTGCTATCAAGGCTTGTCAGCATCCCGAGTCTGTTTCGACGCAGCCACAGTTGTTTTCATGGATCAAGATGATTCGTTCTCAGCTACAAGTGACGCCTGGTATGGATGTGGACCAAATCGCTCGCATGAATGTTTTGAGGCAGATCGAAAATTTGAAGCATTATCCTGTGGTCCAGAAAAGGTTGGCTGAAGAAACCTTGAGTGTCTATGCTTGGTTTTTTGATTTAGATCAAAGCATGATGTTCGAATGGAATGAGGTCGAGGCTTGTTTTAAGCCGTTGATTGAGGTTTAGGAGAGTTGCACGACAAGCGGCCTGCCAACCCTGGCCCTTCCTGCAACTACGTTGCGGGAAGGGGACAGTTAAGTTCAAGGCTTGCCAACAGGCATAATATAAAGAGGTGTTTCTTCTCTCGGCAGACTGAGCAAATGCTTTGTGATCGCTTCATCAAAAACGCCAATGCTCACGGTGCCGAGTCCTAGAGAAACTGTTTGCAGATAAATATTTTGTGCCGCATGTCCCGCTTCCATGTCCGCGAAGCGCTCGCTGCGGTTGCCATATTTGCTGGCGGTTTTTTTGTAGTTGGCCGTAATCAGGAGATCAAAAGCTGCTTCGTTTATATCGTTCTGTGCATGAGCGGCTGCCGCGAGTTCTTTTCGTTTATCGCCAGTGCTGATGAGTTCCAAGCTGTTTTTCGCTGAGAGATAATGATAAACACCCGCAGGAAGATTTTGCACATTGCCGCTCACGACATAAACTTCCAAAGGATAGAGGCCTCCCGCGGAAGGCGCGGTGCGAAAACCGGTTGTTGAGGTGGTGCCTTGTGCCGCCCAAAGTAATTGCGAGACCTGTTGCAGATTGAGTGCCTCATTCTTATATTGGCGCAGGGAACGGCGCTGTTTCAGCGCTTCTTCCACTGAAATATTCCCGCGAAAAACAGGTGCCGGTAATTTTATGACTTGATTGCCTTTAATGTGCAAGAATAAGGGCATTAAACTTTCCCTTTTCATGAAAATGAGTCCGGCCAAAGCGATCAAAAGTAAGAAAAGGACTAAAATGCTAACTTGGGTTGACTTCGAGAAACTTAGGTTCATAATATTTATTCTCAATGAGGAGCTTAGTTTATTTTTACATGAAACCTCTGATTTGAAAATATCCCCCGGCAATTTAGATAAAAAATAAAACAGGAGCGGTTTTTTTGTTCTTTAAATAAGTTCTAGCTTCAAAGGAAGGAAGAAAGATGACTTTATCGGAGATTAACCGCAAAATTAAAAAGATCAAGGTTGAACATTTAGAAAACTTTCCATCTCAAGAACATTGGAAAGATGACCCTTTTGAGCAATTCTTGCATTGGTTTAACTTGGCCCTCGAAACGAGTCTTTCCGACCCTTCGGCCATGGTCTTAGCAACAGTCGATCAGCAGGGCTTTCCAGATACACGAATGGTTTTGCTTAAAGAATTAGAAGACCAGCGTTTTATTTTTTACACGAGCTATGACAGCAAGAAAGCAAAAGATTTAGCACATCAAAATGTTGCGGCACTTAATTTTTATTGGTCTCCGCTTTACTATCAAGTGCGTCTGCGAGGACGTGTGGAGAAGTTGGACCGAAAGAAGAATGAGTCCTATTTTGCGACTCGTCCCCGGGAGTCACAGCTCAGTGCGCATGCCTGGGTCCAAAGTTCTCTCTTGAACGCCGAGTCAGAGTTAGAAGAAAGAATAAAACCCCTAGAAAAAAACTTTGCCGGACAAACGGTCCCTTGCCCTCAAAACTGGGGAGGCTATGCCTTGGTCCCTTTTGAATATGAGTTTTTCCAACGAAAGCCTTGGCGTCGGCATGAACGTCAGCTTTATACCTTAAACGGGAAACATTGGAAAAAAGTTTATTTAGCGCCTTAAAGGAAAGTTTCTATGAAAGGAAGAGTCGCAGTGGTCACGGGTGGTATCGGAGATATTGGCACGGCGGTTTGTCAAGAGTTGGCAAAGCAGGGCGCCAGGGTGGTTGCGGTGGATTATGCCAGTCAAAAGGATGGCGAAGCCTGGCAAAAAAATCAAAAAGAAGCTGGTTTTTCCTTTGGTTTTCTACACGTGGATGTCACGGATTTTGAAAGTTGCGCCTTGATGGCCCAAGCGGTTGAAAAAGATTTTGGTCCTCTGGATATCTTAGTGAACGCGGCGGGCACCTTGAGCGATTCTTCTTTCCGCAAAATGACGCCGGACAAATGGAACACGGTGATGCATACGGATTTGGACAGCATGTTTAATGTGACGCGGCAATTTATCAATGGCATGATCGAACGGAAATATGGACGTATTATTAACATTTCCTCAGTCAGCGGAGAGAAAGGCCAGTTTGGACAAACCAATTATGCTTCTGCGAAGGCCGGTATTTATGGTTTTACCAAAAGCTTGGCGCTCGAGGTAGCGAAACATGGGATTACGGTGAATGCCGTTTCTCCGGGTTTTGTTGAGAGTCGTATGGTCAAAACAATTCCTGAAGACGTGCGCGAAAAAATTATTGCCCAAATTCCAGTGGGGCGTTTGGCGAAACCAGAAGAAATTGCTTGGAGTATTGCTTGCCTTGCTTCCGAGCGGAGCGCGTTTATTACTGGGGCCAATCTATCGGTGAATGGCGGTTTTTATATGTAACGAAAAAATTTTCAGAGCTTCAAAACCGTTTTTGCATTAATCACTTCCGTCATTTTTTCACCATTCCACAAATATTTCAAATGGGACAGCGCTTTCGGTATGGAAATGGCCGGCGGCCTGAAGGCGGCCAGGCATTCCCCGTTTTTATGGCGGACACTATGATACAAGACCCCCCAGGATTTTTCCGCTCTTAAAGATTTGGCTAACTGTTGCGCCTGTGAATAATTCTCAGGATGATGGCAGTGTTGGAAGGCGGGGCCCTTTAAATTGTGCAAAGGTTTGAGAATTCTTCCTTCATAAAGACGCATGGTGAGTTCGCAAGCCTCTTGTTGAGTTGCGCTTAAAAATTGTTCTCGGTGATAAACTGTTTCATGAATGGCGGTTTCGAGCGACAGACTGGCGTAATAGACACCATAACTCCCGTCGCTAAAACGAGAAGGTTTGCCGACATGCGTAAAAGCCGCCATCACAACCGAAGCGCCTGGCCCTGAAACACGGTCTTCTTGAGGAACTAGAAATAGGTCTCCTATTTCCTGGCGTATTCTTTCATTGGTCAAGCCCTCAATTTCCCAGAGCGCTTCCATTTCAGAAGGGCCTACGAGATCTTCGAAGAAATTAATAGGTGGATAAACAGAGAGGATAATGCGAAATTGCTTCTGTTCTTTCAGCAAGATTTGTTTGGGGTGTTTTAGCATGGGTTTAGCCGCGTTCCGCATCAAGGTAGCGGCGGACATCTGCAAGGTCCAAGACATGGCCTTTCATGAGCTTGTCGAGGGCGGTTTGACCTCCGAAAAGTGGGGCGGTATTGGGCCTGTGGATCCACTGATTGGCGGCTTTTTCTGTGGGCAAGAGAATGCGCAAGGCCTTATAAATGCCGAGAACATAAGAAATGCGCTCGAGGGTATCGGAACTTAAGGAACCGTCCCGATATTGTTTCCAACGGTAAAAAGTGGCTTTGGGAATGCCAAGCAAACAGCGTTCCTGCTCGGCGGAAAGGCCCCATTTATGGGTGATGCCAAAAAAAGCCTTTAAAGCCACTGGATTACGTTTGGCAGCAAGGGGCAGAGGGACATGATTGGATGAGCGCATATTCATTTCCTATACTATAAAGGTAGTATAGTCTCAAATGAGAATAAAAACAAGATTTAGTCTCATTTGAGACAGTCCGGTGATTTTGCTATAATAAGCTAGACGCGCTATTTATAGTAGGTAACCTAGCTTAGGTTACAACTGTCATTCTGAGCAAAGCGAAGAATCGCTGGAAATTTTAACAGCCCTTCACTTTGTTCAGGATGACTTATAACCTAAGCTAGGTTACCTACTATATCGTGATGTGAGGAGCTGTTTTTGAAAATCAAAGTGAAACCTGAAGACCAAGCACTTTTTAGACAGGCGATGCGTAAGGTCAAGCCCTTGAAACAATCGTCTGAAAAACAGGTTGCAGCGCCGCCGCCTTTGAAAGCTAAAACAGTTTTTACTGAAGAAGGCCTCTTTCAGGCCGCTCCCTTCTCAGACCATGAATACCTTGATTCCGTTGACAGTGAAGCCTTTATCGAGTTTGCTCGGCCTGGGTTTTCTAAGCGGCAGCTGCGAGAGTTGAGGCAGGCTAAAGAGGGCTTTGAGGCGGTTTTGGACTTGCATGGCAAAACGGTCGAGGAGGCCCGTGTTGCCTTGCATCAATTTCTGACCACTTGCAAATCGGCGGGAAAAACCAGGGCTTTGGTGATTCATGGAAAAGGACGGGGCACAAACAAACCCGTTTTGAAAAACAAACTCAATCATTGGCTGCGGCAAAGTGAACAGGTCTTGGCTTTTTGCACGGCAGGAAAAAAAGATGGAGGAGGAGGGGCGGTTTACTTGCGGTTAAAAAGGAAGGGAAGAACGTGAAGCTAAAAAAACCCCCAAGAAAATGGCTCTAGGGGGTTTTCAATTAACGGACTTGCTTTAGGAGGAGAAAGAATTTCCTTTATAAACCTCATCAGTTGACGCTTTTTCCTCTTCTTCAATGGGTTGTTTCGGAGATGGGGGCGGGGACCCGAGCAAAGTTAAATTGCTACTGCCAAACGCCTTTTTGGAAGGTGAAGCTGAAGGTGAAGCTGAAGCTGAAGCTGAAGACCCTTTAACTGCATTGTCATTTGTTACAGGTGATGGAAGCCGGCTGTTACCGCTTGGGGTTTCAGAATTTTGCTGGATCTGTTCTTCAGTTTCTATTTTTTCTTTATTAGCTTTATCGAAGGCGTTACTGATGTCTTGATGGCTACCGCCGCTGTTACGGCTACTAGACGTTCCATGGCTAGTCTCTTCTTGATTCAGCTTACCTGGGGGCTTGGGTTTATGTTTAGGACCGAGCGTAGGTTCAGGTCCTTTTTTGAACGCTTCCATTTCTATATCAGATGTTGGTGTTGTACTATGATTCAACTTCGGAAACTTCTCTGATGATTTGAACGGCAGGAAGTTCCTAGCAAGCGCTCTCAAGCCCGACAAAACAGGAGTGGCAAGAAGCGTTGTTCCGGCCACTGCAGCAGCGGAAGCAAAACCGGTGCCAATGCTAAGACTCAAACCCAGCGAAGAGCCAACTGACGTGAGGCCGCTGACAAAGAGCGAACCAACGGTGCTTACCACAGGCAAACCTGCAACCCAGTTCACTGCAACACCGAGACCGGTGACGATCTGAGTACCCACGCTGCCGCTTGCGATTAATGCAGCACCAACGACAGGAGCAGCAAAGACCGCGATGCTTGCATAAGCAGCCGTTGAAATTAAACCACGAAGCCCTGCGGCCACGACACCGACAGTAACATGTGCCAAGCTTTTACGGTCACCATTTATATCATGATCATGATGTGCGAAATAGGCAAAAGTTTCTTTCATGCCACAAAACGGAGATGTAATGGTTTGGCCCGCTTTCGCCACTAACCAGGGAACATAGCTGGCTAAATTCGCTACAAACCCGAGCGCCTCATAACCAAAGATCTTGGCCCGAACAGAAACGGGCGTTTTATAGCGAGATGAAGCCTCGCTGCTCTGAAATTCTCTATTAGCGATAGCTTCAGCTTTTTGAGTCGCTTTTTTAGCGGCATTCGCTAAGACACCAGCAGCCAAATTCCAAATAAATTCGGTCCCGAGTTTAACTGTATTTTTGATCAGACGACTGGGAATAAAAACCAAAAATTCCAACCAGTTGTAAATTCTGCGGTCCAATTTCCATTCAGCGACGACGCGAGGGGAAGATGTTTTTTTACGTGTGTACTTATATTGAAAACCGGTAAATGCAGAGACAGTAGACCAAAATGGCGACTCATTATCAATCAATCTATGGTTATAAGTATCTTCAAACGCTTTCCGCGCTACTGCCTTAAAGCTTCTTGCTTTAGGAAGAGGTAGTATATGATGGCCTAGCATAACGTAAAAACCTCATGTTAAGTTATTATTGTATGAATTTTATCTAAAACAATGCGATGCAAACGATAAACAAATTAATCAATAATGTCAATTATCTAATTCAAGAATAGTCCACAAAAAAAATGATATATTATTAATATGTCGCTGCTTGATAAAATTCTAGGAAAACCGTTGGCCCTGGGAGAGCAAAAAAAACAAGCTCTTTCAGTTTTGACCGGCGTGCCGGCTTTAGGCTTGGATGCCTTGGCTTCCACGGCTTATGGCCCTGAGGCCGCGCTCATGATTTTGTTGTCCGCAGGCCAGGCGGGCATGAATTGCTTTTTTTATATTTCCTTGGCTGTTATCGGCGTTCTAATCACTTTATATTTTTCCTATCAACAAACAACCGCTGCTTACCCCAATGGCGGCGGCGCTTACATCGTCGCGAGTGACAATCTAGGAAAGAAAGTTGGACTCTGTGCCGCGGTCGCCTTACTTTTGGATTATTTGCTCAATGTCTGTGTGGGTATCTCAGCAGGGGCCGGTGCGATTGTGTCAGCGCTTCCCAGCTTATATCCCTACACCTTGCTGCTCTGTCTGCTTGTTCTTTTCATGCTCACCCTGCTCAACTTGAGAGGTGTCCGCGAATCAGGCTCTTTTTTTGTTCTGCCGACCATTTTATTTGTGGCCTGTCTCATGATTTCAATTGTCATTGGTTTAGATCAAAGCTTTCGCAGCGGAGGTCACCCGCATTCCTTGTCACCTTTACCTGCGCGTCCGCCTGCCATCGAGCATTTAAGTCTTTGGCTTTTGTTGGGCGCATTTGCCAATGGTTTAACCGCAATGACCGGCGTTGAAGCGGTCAGTAATGCTGTGCCTTTGTTTAAAAAACCAACGGTAAAAAACGCGCAATGGACCTTGACCTGTATTGCAGGTTTATTAGGAGGCATCCTCTTATTTCTAGGTTATCTCTGTCCTGCTTACGGAATTGTGGCCATGGACCAAACTCAGCCGGGCTATCAAACCATTCTGTCGCAATTGGTTGCGGCCACAACAGGAAAGGGAGTTTTCTATTATTTCGCCAACGCCTGCTTTTTTATCATTCTGACGTATTCAGCACAAACTAGTTTTATCGGTTTCCCGCGAGTCTGCCGTTTGTTGGCGGAAGATAATTTCATGCCAAATTTTTTCGCTGAAAGAGGGCGTCGGCTGGTTTTTTCACATGGGATTATTGTTTTAGCATTTCTTTCTGCGGTCCTTCTCATCGTGTTTAAAGGCATCACCTATTATTTGATTCCTTTGTTTGCGATTGGGGCCTTCAGCGCCTTTCTTTTTTCTCAGAGCGGAATGGTCATTCATTGGTTAAAAAAAACCAAAAAGCGGCGCCATCCCCTCAAATTATTTTTTAATGCTTTAGGCGCTTCGACTACGGCCTTTGCTCTCATCATCATTGTTGCCGCGAAATTTAGGGAGGGAGGCTGGATTATCATTGTGCTTGCCCCCGTCTTCGTTTTACTCTTCACTCAGGTCCATCGTCATTATCGACATATTTCCCGGGAAATTGACCATCCGCTTGATTTACAGGCGGAAAAGCGTAAGCCGCCTATTGTGATCATTCCAATCAAAGGCTGGGACCGTGTGGCGGAAAAGGCGCTGCGTTTTGGCCTGCTGCTTTCAGATGAAGTCATTGCCTTAAATATTGATATCCATGAAGGTCACGAAGAAGATTTGTTGAGGAAGGTTTGGTCTGAAAAGGTAGAAAAAACGATGAAACAGGTGCGCGGCCCTGTGCCAAAACTAGTGATTATCAATTCTCCCTTTCGAAAACTTTATCAACCCATTTTAACTTATGTGCAAGCTATGCGCCGTAAACGGCCGGACCGAACGATTGCTGTGGTTATACCGGAACTGGTTGAACCGCATTGGTACGAATATTTGCTTCACAGCTTGCATGCTGCAGGACTGAGAACTTTATTATTTTTACAACGTGACCAAAAAGTTATTGTTATTCCAATGCCGTGGTTTTTGCATGAATAAGGCCGCGGCCCTGATTCTATATTTTTAACGGCCGCGGGTTGCTTGATAAGCCGCTTGGTTGCCTGGGTTCACTTGGTTCCAGGGGTTCGCGCGTGTGGGCAGCGGTGAAAGCGAACCGTTTGCATTCGGTTCCACGCTGGGCGACATTGTATCCGAGGTCGTGGCGCAACTGGACAGCAAGCTAGAAAGTAAAATAGACAGGGTAATAAGTGAAATCTTATTTCTCATAAGAGATTCTCTTTTGAATAAAATTAATTATAGCATTGATAATTGTTGTTGTAATCATTACTTATAATTACTTGAAACATTAAATATCTATAGTTATTATTCAAAGTACATTAAGTATCTAGAATAATAGCTAGGATAGCCATGAAAGTCCAAAAAGCCATCGTAGAAGCTAGTAACCAGATAAAATGGTTAGTCATTGGTAATGATTACCTCCCAATCCAGCTAATCCAGAGAAACTCTAAAGCGATCTATATGGTTAAAACTGTTATTTCATAGGCTAATGGCCGGTAATTCCTATTACCGGCTAGTTTAAAAAGGACATATTAATGGCTCGTGAATACACACCAATTCCATTATTTGACTCACTCGAATACCTTGATTCGGGGCTCGAGTCTCAGTTATCCCGTATACAACCATTATTGCCCGCCAATATTACCCCAAATTGCGTTCAAGCTGATTATAAACAGACTTGTCGCTTTCTACAGGCTTACCGTGGGAGCGCCGAAACCTTTAAGTCTTATCGCCGTGAAATTGAACGATTACTCCAGTGGACTTGGTTTATTCATGCAAAGCCATTAAAAGATTTACGTAGAAGCGATATCGAAGCCTTCCTTGAGTTCTGCCAGGCGCCGCCTAGGTATTGGATTGGGATCAAGCACGTTCCGCGCTTTACCGATCAGGAGGGTCTCCGTGTTGCTCATTCTGCATGGCGGCCCTTTGTTGCCACCATTAGCAAAAAAGCCCATCGGGATGGGCAACTACCAAATGAAAAATCTTATGCGCTTTCACAAAGCGCCTTGCAAGCCATTTTCGCTATTTTAAGCAGCTATTTTAATTACCTTGAACAAGAAGAACATGTTTTCGGAAACCCAGTTGCCCAAATACGCCAGAAAAGTAAATTCTTGCGTAAGCATCATGGTAAGAAAGCCATCCGGCGGTTATCTGAATTACAATGGATGTACATTATTGAAACAGCTGAGCAGATGGCTTCTGAAAATCCAGCGATGCATGAACGCACGCTTTTCATCATGAACGCTTTGTTCGCAATGTACTTACGGGTTTCTGAATTAGCTGCAAGCGATCGATGGATCCCACAAATGGGACATTTTTATTTGGATACCGATGGTAACTGGTGGTTTAAAACAGTTGGCAAAGGAAATAAAGAACGCGATATCAGTGTTAGCAATGCGATGCTTGAAGCGCTAAAACGTTATCGCAGCAGTTTAGGGCTGACTTCCCTGCCCTCGCCTGGCGAATCCACCCCTCTTGTTCCAAAAGCGCTTGGCAAAGGCCCTATTGAAGGTGCTAGGCATATTCGCAGAATTGTCCAAAATTGCTTTGATCAAGCCATTGAGCGATTAAAAAAGGATGGCTTTAAAGAAGATGCGGAAATGCTAGCCGCAGCAACTGTTCACTGGCTTCGCCATACAGGGATCTCTGAAGATGTAAAAATTCGGCCTCGTGAGCATGTGCGAGACGATGCGGGTCATAGTTCAAGCGCGATTACTGATCAATATATTGATATTGAACTCCGCGCACGGCATGCCTCTGCAAAGAAAAAGAGAATTAAACTTTGATCAATCCTTCCATTCTTAAAGAATATGTTCACTATGGCGTTGCTTATTTCACTTATTTACCTCGTGCCCGAGCCCGCGTAAAATCTGTTAATTACGCAACAACGCCCAGGCTGCGATATAATAATAAGAATGAACCACTTTACCTGTTTTCCAGGAGGTCTTTATGAACAACAAATCGTCTCTCGAACTACTGAATCCTAACAACTGCGTCTTGGCCTTGATTGACCATCAACCCCAAATGTTCTTCGGTGTTGAATCAGCCAATCGTGAAACCATTAAAAATAATACCATTGGCCTTGCTAAGACGGCGAAAATATTTAAAGTGCCTACCATTCTCACGACCGTGGCCGCTGAAACATTTAGCGGGCCGCTGATTCCTCAACTACAAGCCGTTTTTCCCAATCAGAAGCCCATTGACCGCACTTCGATGAATTCTTGGGAAGATAAAAATTTTGTGAACGCCGTGGAAAAAACTAAACGCAAAAAATTAGTGATCGCCGCTTTATGGACCGAGGTTTGTCTCGCATTCCCAGCCTTGTCGGCTTTGGCGGCTGGCTATGAAGTGTATGCAGTGGTGGATGCTTCTGGCGCCACGACACTCGAGGCCCACCAGTCGGCGATTAAACGACTCACCCAAGCTGGCGTGGTTCCCGTCACTTGGGTACAAGTGCTCTGTGAATTACAGCGCGACTGGGCCCGTCAAGAAACTTATGAGCAAGTGCTCGCGCTGGTGAAAGAACATGCTGGAGCCTATGGCATTGGCGTGTTTTACGCACAGTCGATGTTAGGTGTGCACGCTGAATAAATCAGCTCTTCTCCAACCGCAGTATTATGAGGAAGGCAGTTTTGTGAAAATGGGGAAGTGGCTTCCCGCTTCCCTTTTAATCAATAAACTCTTCTTGGTCCTTGTTGCGCTTTAAAGAAATATGTTTCTTTGCCAGTAATTTTTTAATGGCAGGTAAAGCTTCTTTTGCCGATTCTTCGCCGATCTGCATGAGATAAGTTCGTTTAGAGCCATCAAACATGGCAACCTCATTCGGCTCAGGATGGATAATAATATGCGCTCTAGAAGCGCTATAATCGTTGAGATGCATCAATAACATATCGAAGCTGCGTAGGAAAACACCGGCGCCACTGGTGGGCAGCTCTTTAGATAAAGGATGGTTTAGACTGACTGCAATGATCAACTTGGGGTGAAAACTTTGTGCAACATCCACCGCAACAGGATCAATCAAGCCCCCGTCGACAAAGGTTTTTCCATAGAGTTTCACCGGGCGGAAAAAAAACGGCACCGCGCTCGAAGCGTTGACGGCAGGAGCGATCGGCCCACTCTCGAAAACATGCATTTTCCCGGAGTCCAGGTCTGTCGCAACCGCGATAAAAGGAATTTGCAAATCTTCAAATTTTTTGGCTTTCAGATGATGAACAAGAAAATTTTGCAGACCATTGCCGCTGATAGGGCCTTGCGTCAAATTCATCAAAGAAAAATCAATGACATCGTTGCGCGGCGTTGCTAATAAAAGTTCGCGCAGTGAATTGGAGGAAGGCTGGTCCGCATAGAGTGCTCCGATAATACTGCCGGCACTGGTGCCCACAATCATATCAATTGGAATGTGGTTTTCTTCCAAAGCTTTAATGACACCTACATGCGCAAAACCTCGGGCCCCACCGCTGCCAAGAACGAGCACCACGCGTGGGTGGACGTGTTTGAGATAAGCCGCCGAGGGTTCAGCTTGTGGGATGGCCAGTTGAGGATTTTGTGCTGCGCAACCACCCAGCAACACGAAAAGGGCCGAAAGGAGACTCGGCAATAAAGACCGCTGTATCAAATTCATAAATTATGCTTAATTCTTTAGATATTCTCACATATCTTATTCAAAGGATAAATTTTAGTCAATTTTAAACACATATTTTACTCTCGCAGCCTGTTTAATTTATGATACATTATTTATGTTTCCAGGCCATCTTTCTTGAAGATGAGTTTGGTGTTTGATCAATTTACAGAAGGTGTTTATCTATGTCAGCACGTGAAAAAGGGACTGTTAAATGGTTCAACAATTCTAAAGGGTTTGGTTTCATTCAACGCGATCAAGGTGGGGATGTGTTTGTGCATTTTCGCGCAATTTCCGGTGAGGGTTACCGCTCTTTAGAAGAGGGACAACGCGTCGAATTTACAGTGACAAAAGGCCAGAAAGGGCTGCAAGCTGAAGACGTTACGGTTGTTGAAGAATAACCGGGACCCATTAGTAAATTCCTTCCCCCGCAGGGGGAAGGCTAGGATGGGGGAATCTTCTTATAAAAATAACACAAAGCGGAATCCCAATTCCCTTCGGCCAGGCTTGTTTTGATAAAACGCAGACCTTGTAACTGTGGAAGCGGCCTGAGACTCAAAAGAGTGTGAATATTTTGATTGCCATCGATCAACTTTCCAAGAGCGAACAAAGTTTGTTGGTTAAAACAAACTGAATTGATAAAGACGACCGTTGCCCTCTCAAAAGAAATTTCAAGAAAATCACCCTGGATAAAATGCAGCTTCCGTTCCGGGCCATAAAACTCAGGCAGCTCTTTTTGAATTTGCGCTGCAATTTCTTGGCTCTTTTGATAAAGCTCGGGGATGAGTTCAATGCCGCAGGCTTCTTTAACGACAGTGTTCAAAAAAACCTGCGCGGTGACTCTTCCCGTTCCTGAGCCAAGGTCATAAAAAACATCCTCTGCGCTAAGCCTTAGCTCTGAGAGGAGTTTATTGACACTGCCATAAAGGATTTCTCCTTGGGTGGCCGACAAATCCTGTTTTTTATATTTCTCCGCGTCTGCATAGGGGTGGGCCGACTGATAAAGCCGGCTTAAATAGGATTGGCAGATTTGATCAGGTTCTTGTCTCATGCTTTTCATCATAATATGATATTAGGCATGAATCCAGAAACCACGGTAATCGAAGGACGCGAACGTGACAAATGGCGGCGCATGGCCGTCCTTGTGCAGGAAGCAGGCCCTAGTGCCCTAGATTATCTAAAGCCTTTCCGCCGTTTGACTTGGGAGCGCTTTCTTCTGCGGAACATCCTTGTTTTTTTTCTTCAGTATACTGGCTTCTTCTTCTCCACCTTGAGCGTTTCTTCTGTGGCCTGGTTTGCAAGTGGGACCGCCTGCGGCTTTCTTTTTTTACGCGGCAATAATGTATTGCCCGGCCTCAGTCTCGGCAGTTTTCTGGCTTATTATGCGGCTGGCTTGGACTGGAAACGCTCCCTGGCCTGCTCCCTGGTCATGATTGCTCAAGCGCTCTTGCTGGTGAAACTCAATTATCGTGCTTCCATTCTCTCTTTGGTTTTTTATAAACGCAGTGATTTTTTGAAATTTATAGGACGGTGCTTCGTCGTCACCTTCGGCGCGACTGTCCTTTTGGTCTCTCTCTGCCTGCCAGCTTTGCAGCATCCCCCCTCCTTCACAGAGCTGAGTTTGCACTGGTGGTTGGCTAATTTGAATGGCACGATCATTTTCGCTTGCGCGTTTTATGTGTGGGATGCTTTCTTTCCCGATCTTTTCAAATTAAAAAAAATCAGCAAATTGAAACTACTGTTGGTTTTTGGGCTATTCATTTTTTCAATTCTGGCTTTTTTACAAATAAATTTGCCGCTGGAATCTTTTCTTTTTTTGGGGGCCACTTGGCTTGGTCTCCTTTGGATTAGCCGGCTTTATCGCTGCTGCGGTGTGAATGCCGCTCTTTTTCTGTTGGCTTTCATTCTTCAATGCGCTTTACTCTTCAATCTGCCGGGCAGTCATTTTCAAGTCAATGAATCAACCTTAATGTTACAATTTTTTTTGCTGGGCTGTGCCATCACAGGCATGGCATTAGCGATTTAAATAAGGAGCTATCGACATGCCAAGAATTATCCACTGGGTAGAGGAAGAAGCCTATACTACCATTCCCGCCCTGCTCTTTTTTGGAGTTTCCTTTAATCTTCTGCATTTTAGCTCTATATTATTGATGGGCTCCGAGCGGGCCACCTATACCAGCTACTGGGGTGCTAGTATAGGTGCTATATTAGCAGCTAAAACCATCATTATTGTTCGCAACCTTCCTTACATTAATCTTTTTCCTCATAAACCGCTTATTTACAATATCACCTGGAAATTGCTGATCTATGGCATCTTTGTTTTTCTGGTGCAGGTTTTGGATATTTGGCTTCATGGACTTCATCACCACAAAAGCACGGCACTTGCCACTCAAGTCCTTTCAGAAACCTTACATCATAAACGCTTCTGGGGCGTGCAAATTTGGGTTTACCTCCTCTTTCTCTTTTATATCAGTTTCAGTGAGCTGGGGCGGGTTTTAGGCCGACTTCAGATTAGAAAACTGGTATTTGGGTTTTAACTCACAAATACAAGGGCTTAGCATTTATTCCCCAGCGCAGCTATGGACCATGTTAAAATATAATAATCAAGGAGGGCCCCATGCGCTTACAAAACAAGGTTGCTATTATAACCGGTTCCGCAAGTGGGATCGGCCAGCACATCGCCGAAAAGTATGCCAAAGAAGGCGCCAAGGTTGTCATCGCTGACCTCAATTTGCAAGCCGCAGAAGCGGAAGCGGAGGCCATTAAGAAAATGGGTCTTCAGGCCATGGCGGTTGCTATGGACGTAACCAATGAAGACCAAGTCGAAGCCGGTGTCGCAAAGGTGATTTCCGCTTATGGCGGAGTGGATGTTTTGGTCAGCAACGCGGGTATTCAATTTATTTCACCCATTGAAAGTCTGCCTTTTGCCCAATGGAAGAAACTCTTGGCCATTCATCTCGACGGCGCTTTTCTTACAACGCGTGCCTGCGTAAAAAATATGTATGAACGCGGCAAGGGCGGCAGCATTATTTATATGGGCTCTGTTCATTCCAAAGAAGCTTCTCCTTTAAAAGCACCTTATGTAACAGCCAAGCACGGTTTAATAGGACTTTGCAAAGTGGTCGCTAAGGAAGGCGCAAAACATGGTGTGCGCGCCAATGTCATCTGTCCGGGTTTTGTGCGGACGCCCTTGGTTGATAAACAAATTCCTGAACAAGCCAAAAAGCTTGGTATTAGCGAGGAAGATGTTGTTAAAAAAGTCATGTTGTCCGGCACCGTAGACGGTGAATTTACGACAACGGAAGATGTGGCCGAAGTTGCTTTATTTTTCGCTTCCTTCAACTCCAATGCCTTGACTGGACAATCACTGGTGGTCAGCCACGGATGGTTTATGCAGTAATTAAAGGAGGTCTGGCATGGGAACGAAGGTCCATCCTTACGACCAGATTGTCTACCTTCTACAAGGCGGCGGCGCCCTTGGCGCCTACCAAGTGGGTGTGTGCCAAGGCCTTTTAGAAAAAAATTTTCATCCGGATTGGGTGGTGGGTACCTCCATTGGTGCAATCAACTCCGCCCTGATCGCAGGCTCTAAACCAGAAGACCGTATTACGCATTTAAAAGAATTTTGGCAAGACATCACAACCCCCCTGTTCTTTTCTGAATTCAAGAGAACTGAAGATGAATCCTGGGCACGGGAATGGCAAGGGTACATCAGTGCGAGTTATGCGCTTTTATTCGGGCAAAATAATTTTTTTATGCCTCGCTGGTTCAATCCTTGGCTCATTCAAAACGGCACACCCGATCAGCTTAGCTTTTATGACACCTCCATTCTAAGGACCACTTTGGAAAAGTTTATTGATTTTGATCTGATCAATCAACAAAAAGTCCGTTTAACCTTGGGCGCAGTCAGCCTTGATGACGGCGAGCAAGTTATTTTTGATAACACTGAACAGAAGCTTAGGCCAGAACATGTGATGGCGAGCGGCGCGCTCCCGCCGGGTTTTCCGGCTATTGAAATTGATGGCCGCTATTATTGGGATGGCGGCGTTGTCTCGAATACACCCTTGAGCATCATTTTGCGTGAGAAAACCGAGCAGAAATTATTATGTTTTATGGTTAATCTTTTCGCGCATATTGGCAGCCTTCCTAAAACAATGATAGAGGTCATTAAACGCAAAAAAGAACTTGGCTTTAGCAGTCGTCATCATGAAATTATTAATTATCTTTGTCTTTTACATGAGTATCAGCATCTCATTTATTGCTTGAATCAAAATATAAAAAATACGCCGCAAAATGATAAGATAGCCCAGACTATTAAGGCCATGGAAGCGCTTGGCCATCCAACGGCTTGCAATATCATTCGTTTTCATTATCACGATTCACCCGGAGAAACTTGGGCGAAGGATTTTGAATTTTCTGCGTTGACACAAGAAGAACATTATCGCAAAGGAAATGAAGATGCGCTTATGGCTTTAAAGCGGCCCGATTGGCTGCAGCTCATTCCAGACGGTTCAGGTGTCGTCATGCATGATGTTAAAGAAGGAGTCTGTTTATGAAAAAAGATGAAATTGTAGAAAAAGCCTTTGCCATGCCCTTGACTTCCCCTGCTTATCCCAGAGGTCCTTACCGTTTTATCAATCGAGAATTTTTTGTCGTGACTTATGAAACGGACCTTGAACTTTTAAAAGAAGTGGTCCCAGGACCTTTGGAAGTCACGGAACCGATCGTTAAATTTGAATTTATCCGCATGCCGGATTCTACTGGCTTTGGCGATTACACCGAATCCGGGCAGGTCATTCCGGTGTCTTACAAGGGAAAAAAGGGGAGCTATGTTCATGCCATGTTTCTCGACGATGAAGCGCCGATCGCTGGGGGCCGAGAAATTTGGGGCTTTCCCAAGAAGCTTGCGAAGCCCAGTTTAACGGTTGTCAGTGAAACCTTGATGGGCAGTTTAAACTACGAAGGCTCTCAGGTCGCGCTTGGAACAATGGGCTATAAATACGAGACTTTGGACCTACAAAAAATTCACAAGGGTCTCCTTGTTCCCAATTATCTCATCAAAATCATTCCACATGTGGACGGCTCTCCGCGAATTTGTGAATTGGTGGAATATTATATTGAAGACGTGACAGTCAAAGGAGCTTGGACAGGCCCAACAGAACTGCAATTATTCTCTCATGCACTTGCCCCCGTCGCGGCACTGCCAGTGCGCCGCATCATTTCAGGGGCCCATATTCTGACAGATTTGACCCTGCCTTATGGCAAGGTTGTCTTTGATTATCTTAAGAAATAAATATATCATGCGACCATGAAACCGAATAGACGCTACTTGCAGACCAAGCACAATAACGAAATCGCCCGTCTTATCCAAGGTTACGAAGACTTTCGTACCCAATATTTTAATAATCCTCAAAATGAGCTCTATAAAAAATTAGTGAAAAATGGCCAGAGCCCCAAGACCATGGTTGTGGCCTGCAGCGATTCGCGCGTCGATCCTTCCATTATTTTAAATTGTGCACCCGGACAATTGTTTGTTGTGCGCAATGTGGCGAATTTAGTCCCGCCCTTTGACAATGATCCTAAACATCACGGCACCAGCGCTGCCCTAGAATTTGCAGTGCAAACTCTGAAGGTCCAAAATATTATTGTTCTCGGTCACAGCCACTGCGGCGGCATTCGGGCACTGCTTGCAAAAAATAAAAAGACAGCCCCGGCCCAGACTGATTTTATTTCTAGTTGGATGAGCATTGTCAAAGAAGCCCGCGAAAAAGCCCTCTCGGAGTCAACACAGCATACGCTTGAAGAGCAAGCTAAGCTCTGTGAGGAGCAAGCGCTTGCCATTTCCTTGAGAAACCTTCACTCCTTTCCCTGGATCCAAGAGAAGGTTAATCTGAATTTGCTATACTTGCATGCCTGGCGTTTTGATTTGGCCAATGGCCTGTTGCAGCAGTTTAACCCTAATTCCGAACAGTTCGAGGACTTGGTGGAAAAAGACCCTGGCCTCAATGAAGGACACTCTCCGGCTCGCTCTTGTAAGTAAAGCGGTCCTTCGAACAGTTGTTATAAATGAAGGTCTTCATTTGACGTTTGGACCTCATAAGCTGTACCATTAAAATAGTCGCAAAAATGGAGATCGACGCATGGCAAGAGGCAAAGGACCGCATGGGCCTAAAAAGTTCAGGAAAAAAAACCGTAACAAATAGTTACTCGTTTAAATAACGCGCCTGAATATGCCGGATAAAAGGCCCTGTTTCCAAGTCCCTGCCCGTGACTTGGGTCAAAAGCGCCGAAGTTGGCAAGAGCGAGGCTTTGCTGTGAATTTCCTGTCTCAGCCAAGCTATCAAGCTTTTAAAATTTCCCAGGGCCACTTCAGCATTAAACTGCGCATGGCATTGGCTGAAGGTTTCAAAAAATTGCGCGGCAATTAAACGTCCGAGTGTATAGGCAGGAAAATAGCCAAAAGCGCCGGAAGGCCAGTGAACGTCTTGCATGACGCCGTCCTTGTGGTCTTCTCCTGTTGAAAGACCCAAGTATTGCCGCATGCCTTCATCCCAACGTGCTGGCAAATCTTGAAGTTGTAAATCGCCTTTAAATAGCTCCTTTTCAATTTCATAGCGCAGGACTACATGTAAGGGATAAGTGACTTCATCCGCATCTACGCGAACCAGGCTGGGTTTGACTTGGGTGGTCAGCTTATACAGGTTCTCAGCGGTCAAAGCGTCATTTTGGCCAAAGGCTTGCTGAATCTGCGGCGCCATAAACTTAAAATAAGCCTTAGAACGGCAAACCTGCATTTCAATCAGCAAGGACTGGCTTTCATGCATGGCCATGCTATGGACCATCCCCACCGGCTGAGACAGCCATTTTTGAGGTAGGCCTTGTTCATAAAGCGCATGACCTGTTTCATGACAGGTCCCGAGCAAGGAAGTCATAAACTCCTTTTCAGAATAACGTGTTGTGATGCGTACATCTTCTGGAATGCCATTACAGAAAGGATGGTGACTGCTATCCAAGCGGCCATGATTAAAATCAAAATGCAAGGCACGCATCACTTGCAGGCCCAGGTCTTTTTGTTTTTCCATAGGAAAAGGACCTTGAGGAACAGATAAATGAAGAGCGTTCTGTTTCTTTTGAATTTCTTTGATCAAGCCGGGCAGAAGTCCTTTTAATTGAGAAAAAATGCGATCGATACCCGCTTGTGTAAATCCGGGCGCATACTCATCCAGCAGCGCATCATAGGGTGATAAGTGTAAGCTGTCGCCTTGTCGCTGCGCAGCTTCTTTGACCAATTGAAAAGTACGTTCTAAAAAAGGCAAAAAAGCGCGCCAATCACTTTGTGGCCTTAGCTTGCGCCAGGCTTGTTCACAGGCCATTTTCGTCTTGGTCAGTTGTTCTGTTAAGGCCGGCGGGATGCAAACCGCGGAATGATATTTTTTTTCCATCCATTGTAAATTGGCCCTGTCCCAGTCGGGCAATTGCTCCCCTTCTTCGCGCGCCGCCTGAAGAAGCGCGCGCGTCTTTTTCTTAAGCAACATTTTTTGCATCAGGCCATCTATCGTTGCCACCGTACTTGCCCGATAAGCCCCCGCTCCCTCCGGCATAACAACCGCTTCGTCCCACATTAAAAGTTTTTGGGTATACTGCAAATGGGCCAAGGTTTTAAAAACGCGTTTTAGTTTTTTGTAGTTTTCCATTAAATTCGCGCTCGCCAAGTTGTCTTCACTTGCGCAACCACTTCTTGACTGCTATTTCGGATGTCCGCCGTTAAGAGATAATTCGTATCGTTTTGAAATTCTGTCACGTCAAAGCGGGCGCTTGCAGTCAGTATCCCCCGCGCTTTTTTGAGGTAAGTGCAATTTAATTCCACTAGAATTGCCTTGGCTTTTTCAGGTGCTCGAGAAAAAAAAGCGAGGCCGCTGCAAAATTCACCGAGATTGGCGAGCGCCAGCGCATGTACCGACTGAAGGTGATTACGGACTTTATGGGAGTCCCGGAGTTGGACCTCGGCATAGCCGGGCTCAATTTTTTGGACCCGCGGAGAAATGGTCGAGGTATAGGGGATCTTCCAACCCATTATTTTAGAGAACAAGGTTTTCCCAAAGGGAAGTTTTTTAAAAATGGCCCAAGTGAAATTAACGCTCGCAGGATTGCGCAATTGGGCGAATAATGATTTTGTCATGTGGTTTCCATTCTTTTGGTTTATCGGCTGAATGCTACTAATTCTCGGGTGACGCTCTGTGCAGAGGCATAGCCAGAATAGCGTTTCAGAACTTGATTACGGTCGTTCAGGATGATGAGGTAGGGAATTTCAGTGATTTTATAACGCTTAGCGAAGGCCTTGTTCTTCTCAATATCCACTTTGACTGGAATATAACGCTGGGAAACCAGCTGAACGACGCCAGGGTCTTTAAAAGTAAGATGGTCCATTTGCTGACACCAGCGGCACCAACTGACCTTGGCGAAAACTAAGACTAACTTATGTGAACTTTTAGCGGATTTAAAAACAGCTGGCGAAAAATTCCGCCATTCGATGTCCCCCCCAGCATGACTGATCGAAAAAAAAGCCGAAAGCAGAAAAATGGCAAATAGACGCCAACTGGGTTTAAACATGCGAGTTCTCTTCCTATTTATTTGTTCTGCTATTATAAGGGATTGCTGAACAGAGGCAATGCCGGAATTTAGAATGGGTCTTGCTACTCCCGCGGGTTTACGTTATTTTACATAATATGTAATACAGGAATAGCTTATTTAAATCAGGAGGATTTCACCATGGCACGACCCGGCGTTACCTATCTTGAAGTCGCAGATGCCGCCAGCCAATTGTTAGGGCAAGGCAAACAGCCGACCATTGAACAAATCCGACATTTATTAGGTACCGGCAGTAGTACCACTTTATCCAACCATTTGCGGCAATGGAAAAGCAGCCGCAATCAAAATAGAAGTCTCAAGGGAGAGCTGCCCTCAGAACTCCTCGCTTTAATGAAAGGTCTTTGGGACCAGCTCGTCCGTGAGTCTGAAATACAACAAGCTGAACTTGAACTCGCGCATCAAGCTAGGGTAAATGAATTATTGCCGGAACTGCAAAAGTATAAAAAAAACAATCAACGCTGGCAGCAGCTTTACCATCAATGGCAGGATGAAAAAAAACAACTGGGCCGTGCCAAGGCTGCGGCGGAACAATTGCTGCAGCAACTTCAGCGTGAAAATGCGGCCCTTACCGAAAAAAAGACGGTCTTAACGCAACAGGTGCAGGATAAGCAGGAGCGAATTCAGGAATTGCAGCGTCTGCATCAGCAAGCCCAGGCCAATCTGGAACATTTCCGAGAAAGCACACGCACCCAGCGTTTAAGAGAACAGCAGCAAGCTGAAAAAAACCTGCAGGAACTGCAGATGCAACTGAAAGAACTGAAGAGTCAAAAAACGCGGGAAAAGAATGAACTTTTGAAACTTCAAAAACAAAGTCAGGCCCATTTACAAAAAGCGCAGCATTTAAAGGCCCTTTACCAAGAACTCAAGCAAAAAAATGAAACGGAGAGCCGGAAAGGAATAGATTTGCAAACGGAAGTTCGCGTTTTGACAGCCCACTTGGCGCAAGTCAGAGAGCAGTTGGATGAGGCCTTAGAACAAAATAAGCACTTAGGGCAGGAAAAATGGGTGGTAACAAAGGAAAAATCTCAATTGGAGGGGCAGTTGAAGCAGTTACAAAACCTGCTTAAAAAACAGGAAGCCTAGCCCTCGGTGCCAGGGGGAGTTAGACAAAATTTAGGAAACATGAAATACTATGGGGGGCGAATAAAACACGTTAAAAGAGGTAAGGAATAGTACGTGAAATTTTCATTTCAAACATTTCTCTTCGCTATTCTGTCGTTAATATCTTCATGGGGATTTACAGCCAGTAACCCTTTCTCATACTCACTTAACCATTCATTTCCGAATCCTTTTACCATAGGCTACACTGATAGTGTTACTTATACCGTTACAAACAATCTTCCATTCACGATGGCAAACGCAATCGCAATTGACAAAATAGCGACACTTTCAAATGAGTTCACCTATGATGATCAATGCAACGGACAACGTCTAAATTCAGGAGGAATCTGTACAGTCACTATCAGCCTGACCCCTGAATCATCAGCAATGAAATTTGTTCAGCTAATCATTCATGGCTATGATAACAATCGCATACCGATACCTGCTTTGTTGACTTCAGCACAAGGCGTTAGTTCATCAAGCCATTTCACGGTGATTCCACTAGGTACTTCAGGGGGCCAGTTTGATAGTAACCTGTCTTCTTACTTAATATCCGCCACTCAGTCAGGACATTGGATCGCCTTGGATGCAGGAACAACATGCAGTGAAACATATAAAATTGGTTTTTCGACAAACATCCAGGCCTATCTTCTTTCCCATGCTCACCTGGACCACATAAGCGGGCTTGTAATTTGTTCTCCAATAGACAGTAGTAAAAATTTATACGGATTGGATACCACAATAAATTATTTACGTGACAATATTTTCAATTGGCAGATCTGGCCAAACTTCGCAGATGATGGAGCACTCCCCTTATTGAACCAATATCATTATGTGCGCATGGCTACAGGTAACCCAATTGAAATTCCAAATACAGGAATCACTGCCACGCCGTACCCACTTAGTCATGGAATACTCTACAATGGAAGTCATTACCCCTCGACTGCATTTCTCCTGGAATCAGGAGGTTATTATTTTCTTTATTGCGGGGATACAGGAGCAGATACACTTGAAAATAGTAATGATCTCCAAAATCTCTGGATATCAATTGCACCTTTGATACAACAAAATAAACTAACGGCAATTTTCATTGAAGTCTCTTATACAAATACTCAACCTGACAATTTACTATTTGGACATTTGTCCCCGAAATGGCTGTTAAAAGAGTTGCATGCGCTGGCCAGCCTTGTGAATCCAGATAACCCATCTCTGGCTTTAAAGGGATTGCGTGTAGTAATAACGCACATAAAATATACCCCTACCAATCCAAATGTTTCTTCCGATATTTTTAATTATTTGACGAAAAATAATGATTTAGGAATAAATTTTATTATTCCGACGCAGGGTAATG
Organism: uncultured Coxiellaceae bacterium; assembly: GCA_964449835.1. GTDB lineage: Bacteria > Pseudomonadota > Gammaproteobacteria > DSM-16500 > DSM-16500 > JABDGC01. The sequence goes on from CAYVBZ010000029.1 coordinate 24,869, forward strand.
AGATGGAATTTTAAATCTCCGGGAAATTCCTGGGTAGCATTTTAATACGAATGGTTTTTCCTCAGGCAGTTTGTGGGGGTTTCTCAGAACACTCCTAACAGGCCTTGGGGTAAAATGAGGACACGCCCGAATTAAGCATTCTCCTCTATGGGCAAAACAATTGTCGTGACCACTTGCGGGTCTGCGACAGGCTGAATTTCCATGTTTTTATAATCTGTTTCAGCGATAGATAATTTTGCGATCAAGAGGACCAAAATCGCGGCTGTTAGACCGGCTAGCAGCTTTATTTTTGTCATTTGTCTCTTCCTCATTTTGGTTTAAAACCTATATTTATTGATTTTAGCGCAAAAGGGATAGATATAGATTAAGCTACCCTTAAAGCCAAAACAACCATAAGAGCCTGATTATTAAATAAAAAATACTATCTTTTTCTATTGGGTTGCCAAATATGTCAGTTTACTGCTTAAATAGGAACTCTTTCAATCGTAAAAAGGAAGTTAAAATGCGCCGGAAAATTTTTTTCTCAGCTCTATTGCTTGGTCTTTTTTCAGCGCTTTCCTATGCAGGCGAGCTGAACTCCCCTATCGGTGTGTGGCAAACCTACAACGATAAAACCGGACAGCCAAATAGTTTTGTGAAAATTACTGAGAAAAATGGGGCTTTGGTCGGTCAAATCATGGAATTACTTCCCGGCGCTCATTTTAAGACCGGCGATGTCTGTTCAGCTTGTCCCGACGGTTTCAAGGACCAACCCATCGTTGGACTTCAATTTTTATGGGATTTTGTGCCCGAGCAGAATCAGTGGGTCAATGGAAAAGTACTTGATCCCAAGAATGGGCATATTTATAAAGGGACACTTCAGGTGATTGATCAGGGAAAAAAATTAGAATTACGCGGCTATTGGGGCCCTTTTTGGCGGACACAAACCTGGGCCCGCGTTTGAGAAAAGAAAAATAAAATGAGACGTGGAGAAAAGCGATGGATTTAAAATTAGTTGGCAGCATTTTATTGCTGGTCGGCACCTCGATCGGCGCAGGAATGCTGGGCCTGCCCATCGCTGCGGCGCAATTAGGCTTTGGCGGCTCCGTAATTTTATTGTTCGTTTGCTGGCTCGTTATGACTGCAGGGGCCTTTTTAATTTTGGAAGTGAACCTCTGGCTGCCGCAAAACAATAATCTCATTTCAATGGCAAGGGCGACCATGGGGCCCCTGGGACAAATCATTTCCTGGATCATTTACCTTTTGTTGCTCTACTCCTTATTATGCGCCTATATTGCCGGTGGCAGTGATTTATTCCATCAATTATTAACTGCGGCTGGTCTGGTATTTTCACCCGCCATTTCTGCCATTATTTTCACTTTTATTTTGGGCTTTGTGGTTTATCTTGGCATTCACGCCGTCGATTACACTAATCGTTTTCTGATGATTTTTAAATTCGCCGCTTATTTTTTATTGGTTATTTTTTTGCTGCCTTTTATTTCCTTGGATAAATTGGCCGATGGCAACTTACATCACCTCGGCTCAGCCTCCGCCATCACAGTCACGGCTACCGCTTTTGGTTTTTCAACGATTATCCCTAGTCTCCGCGTTTACTTCGCCGGCGATATTAAAAAACTTAAAAAGGCCATTATCATTGGCAGTAGCATTCCATTCTTTTGCTATCTTGTCTGGGACGCCGTCATCATGGGCATTATCCCCTTGCATGGAGAAAATAGCCTGGCTTCAATTCTGGACTCTCAAAACGCCACCAGTAATTTGGTGACCATCCTTGATACCATTGTTCAAAAATCTGCGATCATCTTTTTTGTGAAATCCTTCACTTCGGTTTGCGTCCTCACTTCTTTTCTGGGTGTAGCGCTCTGCTTAACGGATTTTTTCGCAGATGGCTTGCAATTAGAAAAGAAAGGGCTAGGAAACCTTGTCATTCATGGACTGACCTTCATTCCCGCTTTGCTGATCGCCATTTATTTTCCCAATATGTTCATTCGGGCCTTAGAATACGCGGGCATTTATGCCATCATTCTGCTCATCCTCTTGCCTGCCTGCATGGCTTGGAGTGGACGGTATCGAAAAAAACTGGCCAAAGGCTTTAGGGTCGGCGGCGGAAAGTTATTTTTACTCGGACTCATTCTATTTTCTTTGTTTTTGATTATTAAAGGACTATTCTAAGCCGGTTTTAGATGGTCCTTCAGAAAAGCGATTAGTTCATGTTGCGAGTATTGCATTATATCTTTTTGGATTTCTTTTTTGATTAAAGGCTTGACGTGTTTATCTAAATGTTGGCTTAACAACCCCGTAATATGAGGCGGCGTGACTAAAATCAAACTGGTATAGGCGTTGGCATTTCTGCCTTGGTTTAACGCTTCCGCAATTTCACGTGAAAATTTATCAATTTCAGCCTCTTTGGGATCGGTCCGGGGTACAAAGGCGCCGTGAGATGTGGTAGCGCTTTTATAATGTCCCGGCCTGTCCGAGGTCAGGTATTCTCCTGTTTTCGCTTTATTGCTAGGGTGAGAGACTTCTTTCACCAAGGCAAGCTTTTTGATCTAGCCCCGACTTCACGGACACCCCACTAAGAGAGTAAAATCTCTAAATT